>JBAUSZ010000354.1:0-2479 GCA_049581965.1 Thermoanaerobaculia bacterium
GGCCAGCCCTCGCGCTCGCCTTCCTGGGTCTCGGCCCGCGGCGGGCCCGTGCCCCGCTCGCGATCGCGCTGGCGGCGGCTCCTCTCGCCGGAGTCGCGACATACATCGGCGGGATCGGCTGGCTCGAAGGCGAGCCGGGGCTCTTCTTCCGTTCGATGGGAGCGTGGGCACACCGGTCGACGAACCCGCTCCTCGGGGTGATCTCGTTCGCAAGGGAGCCGGTCGAGCTCCTCGCGAGTGGCCACCTCCTCCGGCATCCGGGAGCTCTCGCGCCCTTCGCTCATTTCGCTCTCTTCGCAATCCTGATGGTTCTCCAGGCGAGGCGGCGTCGGTGGTCCGACGCGGCCTGGTCGGCCGGAGTCCTCGGGTTGTCCGTCCTCACGGGCACGACCGCGGGCATCCCGCGCTACACGAGCACCGTGTTCCCGGGTCACATCCTGCTCGCCGAGCTCTTCGAAGGCCGCCCCCGGCAGGCCCTCGCGGCCCTCGCGCTCTCGACGGCTCTCCTGCTCCTGAACGTCGCGTACTTCGTGAACTGGCATTTCGTCTCGTGAGGCGGAGCCACGTATGCTCGGCGAGATGACCGGCGAAGAAGGCGCCGTGCCCGCCGCCCGCCCGCGCACCGTGTCGCTCGTCGTCCCGATGTTCAACGAAGAGCGGAGTGTCGGGCGCCTTCTCGACGTCGCGATCCCCGCCCTCGGCGAGCATGCAACCGCGTGGGAGGTGGTCCTCGTGGACGACGCCTCGACGGACGAGACCCTCGTGCTCGCCGGGGAGCGCGCTGCGCGCGAGCCGCGGATACGCATCCTTCGACACGCACGGAATCGAGGGCTCGGCGGCGCGCTCCGAACGGGCTTCGAGGCGGCGCGCTACGAGTGGATTCTCTACAGCGACTGCGACCTCCCCTGGGACTTCGCCGAGACCGGCCGCCTGTTCCGGGCGGCCGAGATCACGGGCGCCGATTTCATCTCGGCCTACCGTCACGACCGCACCGGCGAGGGCGCCGTGAGGTCGCTCTATTCCTTCCTCTACAACGGCCTCGTCCATGCCGTGTTCGGCATCGTGCTGAGGGACGTGAACTTCTCGTGCAAGCTCTTCCGGCGCGCGCTCCTCGCCGGCCTCGAGCTGAAGAGCGAAGGGTCGTTCGTCGACGTCGAGCTCCTCGCTCGCTGCGCCGCGCGCGGAGCGGCGATCCAGCAAATCGGCCTCGACTACTTTCCCCGCACGCGGGGAATCTCGACACTTTCGTCGCCGCGGGTCGTCCTCCAGATCCTCCGCGAGATGGCCGCGCTCGCGCCGGACATCCGCGCCGAGCGCCACGCGCACCGGCGCTGATGCGCCTCGTCCTCAACGCAGACGACCTCGGTCTCGCGCCCGCCCTCACGCGGCGCGTCGTCGCGCTGCGCGCGCAGGGAGCCGTGAGCGACACGAGCCTCCTCGCGGGGGGGCGCTCGGCCCGTGAGGCCATCGACGGCCTGCTGGCCGCCGGCGTACGGAACGTGGGCGTGCACCTGTGCCTCGTCGGGGGCGAGCGCCCTCTCGCGCCCGCCGGCTCCGTACCCTCGCTCCTCGCGGGAGGGGCGTTTCGCGTTCACTGGAGCCGCGTCCTGTCCGCTCTCGCCTCGGGGACGATCCGCGTCGCGGAGGTCGAGCGCGAGTGGGAGGAGCAGATCACGCGCGTGGCGTCGTCGGGACTCGCGGTCACTCACCTCGACTCGCACCAGCACCTCCACCTCCATCCGGCGCTTTTCCCCGTCGCCGTCCGACTCGCGCGTCGTTTCGGTGTCCCGTATGTCCGCGCCCCGCTCGCGCTCGACCCGGCGGCGGTCCCGGGCGCGTCGCCGGCCGGAATCCTCCGGGCCCGGCTCCTCGCCATGCTCGGCACGCGCGGCCGGAAGCTCCTCGCGGCGGCCGGCCTGCCAGACCCCCCCCAGGTGATCGGCCTCGCCGAAGCCGGACGCATGACGGTCGAGCGCCTTGGCCGTCTCCTGGACCGGCTGGGGGAGGGCGACTTCGAGGTCGTGCTCCATCCGGGGGACGAGGACGACGTCACCCGCGCGCACTACGGGTGGGGTTACGCCTGGCGCGTCGAGGCCGACGCGCTCGAATCCTCGGTCGAAATCCTCGCGGCCCACGGCACGAGGGCCGTCGACTTCGCGGCCCTCGCCCGCTAAAGGACGAGTGGGTTCCACGCTTCCCAGAATCCCGGCCACGACTTCGCGACGCAGCTCGAGTCGTCGAGCGAGGAGCCCGGCAGGACGAGCGCGAGAACGGCGGCCGACATCGCGACGCGGTGATCCCCGTGCGCCGCGAAGGCCGCCGCTTGCGGGGTACCGCGTGCCCCGTCGATCACGAGACACGGCGATCCGCCGCCGCTCTCCCCGACGCGTGCGACGGCACCCGCGCGCGCCAGGAGGTCCAGCGCGGTGGCGAGACGGTCGGACTCCTTCCCCGTGAGACGCGCGACGCCCGTCAGCCG
>JBAUSZ010000355.1:0-15378 GCA_049581965.1 Thermoanaerobaculia bacterium
GTGTCGTTTCGTGCGCGCCTCCCGCGGCGCTGCGCGCGCTGCGGCGGTTCGGGGCGCGCCGGCGGGAGTGCGTGCCCGGTCTGCCGCGGCCTCGGAGAGGTCGTCGCGAACGAGAAGATCACGATCCGCATCCCGGCCGGCGTTTCGACCGGCTCGAAAGTGCGCGTGCCCGGGAAGGGCCGCACGGAGGAGGGCGACCTGTACGTCGCTCTCACGGTGGAGCCTCATCCGTACTTCGGGCGCGAGGGCGACGACATCCTGACCGAAGTGCCCGTCACCGTCGCCGAGGCCTACCTCGGCGACGAGATCGAGGTCCCGACGATCCACGGGCCCGTGCGCGCGAAGATCCCGGCGGGCACCGCGGCCGGCCAGCGGTTCCGGCTGAAGGGTTTCGGCGTCCGGAGCGGGCGCGGTGCGGACGGTGACCACTACTACCGCGTCACGATCGCGACGCCCGGGCGCGTCACGGACGAGGGCCGGAAGCTGGCCGAGAAGTTCGCCTCGCTCTACGAGCGCAGCCCGCGCGCGAATCTTCCGTCGGGCCTCTAGAGAAAGATGTCCCGCCGGGGCGCGCGGGGGCGAGGCGCTAAGCGGAAGGGAAGCGAGCGTCGCGAGCCCGGGAAGAGGATCGCTACTGCTTCTCGGTCATGGACCGGAGGACGGCGAGCGCGCTGTCGACCGGGAAGTCCGGGCGGAGCGGAATCGCGAGCGGGCGTCGGGCGAGAGACACGGCGTCTCCGGACAGATAGTTGAGCACGCCTTCCCGGGCCCACCAGAAGGTGGGAATGCCCGCGGGTGAAATCATCGTGCCAACCGGCAGCGTGAAGGGCAGGTCGATCTCCGCCGGGAGCGCAAACTCCCGGAAACCCCGCCCGATCGGAGTCGTTCTCGAGTTCGACGTGCGTCCCGCGACCGTGGGCTTCGTGTAATCGTTCGGGAAGCCGAGGCGGAGCACCTGCTGGGTCCGCGCCGCAAGATTCGCGAAGGAGACGACCACGCCGCCGTCCGCCTCCTGGTCCTGCTGCAGTGCGGGATACATGTAGGAAGACGTCGGGAGGCCCCGGTTGTCGGTCGGGCCCCCCGACTCGGTGAGCTCGTTGAGGTTCAGGGCGACGACGTCGTCGAGCTTCAGCGCACCGTCCTCGATGAAGAGGGCGGCGTAGCGCGCCTGCGAGTAGGCGCTCTCCTCCCACCACACGAGGGAGAGGATCGAACGCGTCTTCGTCACCGGCTCGCCGAGAGAATCGAAGTCCGTGTACGCCTGCCGCGTCACGAGGATGCGGGGATTTACCGAGAAATAGAGCCCGGGATTCGGGAGGAAGCGACCGACGGACCAGCTGCCGTCGCGCCGCATCGCGACGTGAATGTCCGCGAAGAACCCCTGGACCTGGAGGCTCGTGTAGATCACGAACACGGTCTGGGTCGAGTCGTCGTACTCGAGCGATTCTCCAAACTTCAGGAGAGCGTCGACGGTGCCGCCCACGACCTCGACCGTCGGCGCCTCCCCGGGAACCGTCGTGCGCAAGGCGACGACCGGGATGACGGCGTCGGCCGCGTTCGCACCGCTGATCACCTGGCCGTAGGCGGCGGTGAAGACTTCGTAGAGCGTCCCGTCCTTCGCGAGCACGGCGCGGGCCCCCTCCGCCCGCGACCCGGCGACGAGGCCGCAGACCGCCAGCGAGAGCAGGGCGGCGCGGAGGCAGGTCGCGAACGGGCGGTGGAGGGCGGTGGTCAAATGCTCAGCTCCGAAGGTTGATGACGTTCCGGAAGTCGAAGACGTCGAGATAGGCGCGCAGATTCTTGAAGTCGGGGTAGAGGCGCGCGAGGCGGTCGAAATAGCCTTGGGAAGCCGCCGTGTCGCCCGCGAGGTGGCAGGCCTCGCCGAGCAGGTACAGGAGGTTCTTCTCGGCCTCGAGGTCTCCCGCAACCGCGACGCGCGCGAGCCCTTCCTCGCCGAACCAGCGGGCCTCCTCGAAACGGTCCTGCTTGAGATACCCGAAGCAGAGGTCGAGGAGGGGATAGACCGTGAAGCCGCGGGCCGCCTCCTTCTCCAGCGTGTCGAGCGCCGCGTGGACGAGAACGAGCCCTTCGGCCACGCGATCCCGGGCGATCAGGCAGTACCCGAGATTGTCGGACCACTGCGCGCGCGGCACGGAGAGCAGGGCGGACTGGGGAACGGTCCGTTCGAGGGCGGTCCGGTAGGCCGTGGCCGCCTCCTCGAAGCGGCTGTCGGCCGCGAGCGCGTTCCCGACCTCGTTGAGGCAGGCGCCGATCAGGCGCGGATCCCCGATCTCCTCGGCGTGCCGCTGCGCGAGGTTCGCGTAGAAGAAGACCTTGGCCCTCTCCCTCCGGAGCCGATAGATCGCCGCGCTCGAGTAGGCCGCGCGGAACGCGGTCTGGGGGTCGCGCGTGCGCAGCAGGATCCTCTTGAGCTCGACCAGCTCGTCGGAGGCGGGTCCCGTCTCCGCGGCGGCGGCGGCGCGGCACACGAAGATCCAGTCCACGAACGCCGGGTCGGCCGTCTCGCGCGCCCAGGCGAGCGCCGCGTCGTAGCACGCGAGCGCAGGCGCGAACTCGCCCCGCTCGAGGTGTGCGAGAGCGTCCCGGCGCGAGGCCTCGGCGGCGGTGCGGGCCGTTTCAGCCATTCGTGTCGTCCCCGGGGTCTTCGTCCCGGGCCTTCTCGATCTGCATTTTCTTGAATGCGATGAACTCGCGAACTTCCCGGCGGGTCTCGTCGGGGAGCGCGGCCCAATCCTCGAACGGCGCGACCTCGGGGGAGGCGGCAGGAATTTCGGGACCGGGTTCCTCGAAAAAGTGGCTCATCGACAACTCGAAAACCTGCAGGATCTTGAAGAGAGTGTCGAGACCGACCTTGTACTCACCGTTTTCCATCCGGGATAGGTCGGATTGCGTCACCCCGATGCGCGCGGCGAGATCCGCCTGGGTCAGATGCCGGCTTTTCCGGATCTGCCGGATCTTCTGCCCCACGAGGAGAATCTGGGACGCACGCGGCACGGCACTCATAAGAGCAACGCGGTTAAGATAAACCCTCGCCGCTGCCTTTTCAAGCGGTTTCAGGCCCCCCATAAGGACGCTAGTTCGTTGAAGAACAAGATCTTCCTGCTCTCCGAGCTGCTCCGACGCGACCTCGCGGCGCGGTACGCCGGGAGCTTCGCGGGCCTCTTTTGGGCCGTCCTGAATCCGGCCATCGTCTGCGGCCTCAACGCGTTCGTTTTCGCCTACGTCATCGGCCTGAAACCCCCGACGGGATTCGGCGGGACCTACGTCGAATTCCTCCTGGCCGGGATGCTGCCGTGGCTGGGGATCCAGGAGGCCATCGTCCGCGGGACGACGTCCGTCAGCGACCAGGCCCATCTCGTCAAGAAGCTGAAGTTTCCCGTCGCCCTCCTGACGCTCTCCTCGGTGGGCGCCGCCCTCCTGATCCAGGCGATCGGGATCGCGCTCCTGACGGCGTTCCTCCTGCTGACGGGCCGCGGCCTGGTGCAGCCCCTGCTCCTCCTCGCCGCCTTCGCCTTCGAGCTCCTGCTCCTCGCGGGCCCGGCGCTCGTCCTCGCCTCGCTCAATCCCTTCTTCCGCGACCTCGCGCAGATTCTTCCGCCGTTCCTGATGATTGCGTTCTACGTCACGCCGATCCTCTATCCCGAGTCTCTCGTCCCGAAGTGGGCCGCTCCCGTCGTTTTCGTGAACCCTCTGCGCGACGCCGTCGGGCTCTTCCGCGCGGCGCTCTTCGGGATGCCGGTGCCTCCGTGGCGCCGTCTCGGCGTCGAAACCGCGGCATTCATCGTGCTAGGCTTCGCCGGACGTCAGCTGTACCGCCGCTTGCGTCCGGCGTTCGCCGACCTTCTCTGATTCCGCATTCCCGCTCGCCCGCCGGCCGAAGGTCGCCGGGTTCCGTGCGTCAACAGGAGATTCCGTGAGACTGTCCATTTCCGTCCTCATGGCGGCCGCCCTGGCCGCCACCGTCGGCTGCTCCTCGGCGGCTCCGACCGCATCCGCGCCCGCGACGCCGACTCCAAGTTCGAGTCCGGAGACGAAGGCGGCCGCCGATGCGAAGAAGAACCAGAAGCTGCAGGAACTCCTCGGCCTGAAGGCCCCCGCCGACGTCGAGGAGTCTCCCGCCGAGCCGGTCCCGTTCGACGATCCCGCGACGGGCAAGCGGCTGCTCCGCTTGCCCAAGGGAGGCCTCTACTACGAGAAGGACGGAAGGCTGTTTCTCTCGATCGTCTCGAGCCCCGGCTTCCCCATCGTGCGCCAGGACGAGAAGGCCTACTTCGTCGAGGCGCCCAAGGAGAGGAAGAAACCCGACCCGAAGCAGCGTTCGGAGGCCCCGGACGACCTGAAGCCGCTCGTCGAGCTCCCCAAGAGCGAAGCCGAGATCGTCACCCCGAAGGTCTCGACGGACACGCTCCGGTTCGAGGAGATCTCCGCCGGCCTGCCCCGTTCGGGCATGTGGCGCGAAAACTTCGACATGGGGGACGTGCTCGGGCTCGGACATCCCCAGATCGTCGCTCCGCCGGCCCGACTGACGGGCCCGACGCTCCGGGTGTTCCGGCTCGACACGGACGACGCGGGGAAATGGATCTGGCGCGACGTTCGGCTCGAGGTCGAGAACCCCGAGAAGATCGAGGCCGCCTACGGCGCGGCGGCCGTGGCGGACATGGACGGCGACGGCAGGCTCGACATCGTCTTCGGGGGCCACGGCTCCGGGCCGGCCATCGCCTTCAACAAGGGCGGGGGCAGGTTCTCCGTCGAGTCCCGGGGCCTTCCGAGGCAGCTCTCCACGCGGGCGATCGCGATTGGCGACCTGAACGGCGACGGCCGGAAGGACCTCCTCGTCGTGTCGGACGACCCCGAGTGGATGAGGACCGGAGGAAAGCCGACCGAGGTGGACGGTTACCTGCGTGGGTTCGACGTGCGGGCCTACCTGAACGAGGGCGGCACCTTCCGCGACGTGCACAACGGTCTCTTCGGCGCCTGCTTCGGCTACGCCGTCGCGCTTGTCGTCCCCAAGGACGCGAGCGCCGGGCTGCCGTTCTACACGTCGGGCTGCCGCTACCTCGGGGCCACGTCGAACCTCTACGAGTACGACCCGAAGGCCGAGGAGTTTCGGTACCTCGGCGTCGGTGTGATCGAGGGCTACGGCCAGGCGGCCGGCGCGGCGGCGGGAACGTACCAGGGCCACCCCGCGCTCTTCGCGACCTGGTTCAAGCGCACGCCGTCCGGCGGCCAGCCGCTGATCGACGGGCAGGGAATCACGGTCTACTACCGCGGCGCGGACGGCAAGGTAGCAGGCAAGCGCATCGTGAAGACGCTCCAGTTCGACGCGCCCTCGCCCGCCGTCGCGGTCGGAGACCTGAACGGCGACGGTCTCGACGACGTCGTCTGGGGAGACGAGAGCGCGCAGCGCCTGAGGGTGTTCTTCCAGACGCCCTCGGGAGGCTTCGAGGAGCTGGCCTTGGAGCGCGAGCCCACGTTCGTGAACCACCCGACCTCGCTCAGGATGGCGGACGTGGACGGGGACGGCCGGTTGGACGTCGTCTTGATGTACCAGTACCTGACGGGCGACGAAACCCGCGCCGGGGGCTTCCGTGTGTTTCGCGGTCTCGCGAAGTGAGATTTCGGGTTGGGGCGACACTAGCCCTTCAGATATGCGCCCCCAACATATTTTTCGGGAAAGGCCTTGACATCGAGGAATTTCGCCCCTATCGTTTGTCCAGTGTTCGGGATATTTCTATCCGATTCGGTGCTCCTTTGGCCCAAGGGCGAGGGAAGCCTTGTCGACGAAAAAATTGCGGGAGGTGATTCGATATCGCAGGCGGCAAGAGCCCGGATTTCTTTCCTGATGAACGAAGGACCCACTCGTATCAATCGAATTCACCGGTAGGAGAAAAAATGAAGAAATTTTCCGTATTGATCGCGCTCGTGCTGCTCGCGGTTGCGGGCACGGGCTACGCGGTCACCTGCTCGTACGACAACGTGCCGGCGGCGACGCTGCTCGTTCCGTACTTCAAGGTGTCCCTCAACGGCGCCACGGATTACCCGATCCCGTCGGGCGGCACGGACACGCTCGTGTCGATCGTCAACGTCTCCGCGCCCGGCGTGATCGCTCACGTCACGGTGTGGAACAAGTACTCCAAGGCCGTCATCGACTTCAACATCCCGCTCACGGGCAAGGACGTCGTGTCCTTCTCGATGCGCGACATCATGAACGGCAAGCTCAGCCCGAACCTGCCGCAGTACGACACATCGAAGTATCCCGATGACCCGTGCGGTCTCATCAACCCGGGCCTGCCGAACGTCAGCTACCAGCCGGTCGTGGGCTGGGGCCTGACGACGTTCATCCGCTTCTCGCACCCGGACGCCGTGACGCTCGGCACGGACGTCATCCGCTCGATCTCGCAGTACAACCTGACCTCCACGGACGCGATCGGCGGGCTCTTCCGCCCCGCGGTGTGGGATTCGCTCGACGAGTCGGGCGACATCACGACGTTCTCGACGTCGAAGGGCGCCAACATCCTCGACGCGGACAACCCGCAGTGCGGCTGGAACGGCGGCGCCTCGGACAACGTCTACAAGGACGCGCTCTCAGGCTACGTGACGATCGACGTCGTCAACTACTGCACGAACTTCTTCCCCGACCAGGGCGACTTCTACACCAAGGACGCGATCGCCACGGCCGGCTGGGGCCCGACGTACACCCCGAACGTCCTGATCGGCGACGTGTTCTACGTGGACTCGGCGGCGAACGGCGGCAACATCTCCGGCGACCCGGCCGTCGCGATCGAGTTCGATACGCGTCTGCCCTTTACGGCCACGACGAAGACGTTCTTCGGCAAGTTCGTTGCCACGACCACGGCCTCGTGCGCGGCTGAGATCACGACCGGCTGCCAGTCGTTCATCGCGGGCTACGCGCCTGGCTTCCAGTTCCCGGGCGACGGCCGCGAGCCCCTCGGCGACCACTACGCGTTCCGTTACCTCGCGAACGCCGCGGCGGGCTTCCAGTCCTGGATCACCGTGTGGCGCAGCGACCTCTACGGCGGCACCGCCACCAACCTCTGCACGTGGGCGAACCCGGCCGGCAACAAGGGCGCGGCCAACACCGGCTTCTACGACGCCCTTCACCAGGTCGGCATCCTCGCGTACGACGCCGACGAGAACCTCTTCGGCGGCGTGGGCATCCCGCCCGGCCCGTCGGGTCAGCAGCCCGGCACGCAGACGAACACGTACATCTTCCTCGAGTCGCAGCGGATCAACCTCCTGACCGCGAGCGACTGGAACCCCGCCGGCTTCAAGGGCGGCTGGGTCGACCTCCAGCTCAGCGGCGCGACGATGACCGGCGCGACCGCGGCCACCGGCCTCTACAACATGGGTTGGGTCGGCGTTCAGCACACCGCGCCCGGCGCGTTCCTCAGCGTCGGCCACGCGGCGGCAAACCTGAACGGCCAGTTCCAGTGCGCGCCGAGCTTCCAGGGCACTGGAGTCCAGGTTACGGTTCTGAACTGATTTCCTGACGTCTCAGGAGAGCGGGCGGCTTCGGCCGCCCGCTTTTTTTTTCTTCTTCGGCACGGAAAGATCGTTTCACGGGTCCGCACTCCTTCTTGATGCCGGTCGCGGGCGGGCGTGAATCCTGCGTCTGGACAAGCCGGGGCGCGGGAGGATACGATCCCTATGTCGTTCTCTGTCAGCTCCTTGCCCGAGGGGAGCTTCACACCAACCACGAGTCGCGGAATCCAACCTATATGAGCTTCCCTACGGCCAGTTCTCGCCTCGCGCGTCTTCTGCGCGGAGGATCCATCCTCGTCCTCCTGGGCCTCAGCGCGCTCCCGGCGCGGCTCGACGGCCAGTGCACGGTCGCATCGGCCCCCGTGCCGTTCGAGCCAAACCCGCCGGGCGCCTCGAGGCCCGGGACCCTGTCGTCCGGATTCAGCACGAGCCTCAACCTCTTCCGGAACGGGACGGGATCGCCGCGAATCCTCATGTACGAGGCATGGGGCTACTCGATCCTGGACATCTCGAATCCGCTCAACCCGACGGCCCTCAAGTACGACGACCTGCGGCTGGACCCGGTCTCCGCCACCACGAACCCGGTCAGGGCCTCCGGGGACGGGCAGAGCTACATCCAGACGGTCGGCGCCTCGCCGGACGGCCAGCGCGCGGTCTTCTCCGTCAGCGGGCCCGCCGAGCCGACGTGGCACACGCTCGTGGGGCGGACCGACGGGGCCGAGGGCTTCGGCGTGTGGGGCGACTTCGGGAACTCCCGGGCCTCCGGAACCGTCGTCCAGCAGATCGGGTCGCGCTACATCGCCTACGCGACCTCGTCGACGCTTCCCGTCGTCGCGGCCGACGTCACGACGCTGCCCATCGCCAACGCGGACTTCCAGTCGCTGAACCTCGCATCCGAGACGACGGGCTTCCCTCCGGGTTCCGCCCCCTCGATGGCGGGGAACTACCTCGTCTACCTCTCGGGTTCGGGGGTCCAGGTCGTCGACGCCTCGAGTCCCGGCTCGCCCGGCAACATCACGTCGGGATTCAGGACGCTCGTCGTCACGGGCGTGCCGGGCGACCCCTTCACGCGCGTCCCCGTGAACTACGCGGCGGCCGTGGACCCGCTGGACGCGACGAAGCTCTGGGTCCTCGTGGAGCTGGCCGCGGGCACGGGGGAGAACTCCCCGAGCTACGGTCTCGTCTCGATCACGAAGGACGGCAGCGGCAACCTCCAGGCGCCGGTCCCGGCGGGGTCCCTCTTCCGGGTACCGTCCGTGGCCGGCGAGACCTGGGGCCGGTCGGGAAACAGCGCGTCCCTCGTCGCGAGCAACGGCCAGCTCTTCGCCCTCATGTGGGCGACGCGCGTCCTGCCGAGCCAGCAGTTCGTCCTCTACTCGACCTCGGCGTTCCCGTGGGCGACGCCCCTGGCCTCGCCGGTCAGCGCCTCGGGCTTCGGCCTCGCGGCCACGAGCGCCAGCGCGCTCGCCGGCAACGGCACCTCCGTCTACCAGTACCTCCCGACGGGACCGCGGGCGTTCGTGGTTCCGCTCACGTGCCAGCCCGTCAACGCGCCCGCGGCCAGCAGCCTCGGGGTCACGAACGCGAGCGCGGGCGCGCCCGTTCCCGACGGCGGCACGGTCTTCATCGGCGATCAGCTCACGATCCTCCCGACCGTCGTCCCGTCGCCCGTTGCGAAACCCCTCTCGGACTGGCGCTTCGATTTCGACTTCCACGCGGGCAACGCGGTCGAGGACAACGGGGCCCTGCCGCGCATCAGGAACCTCGACAACGGCCAGTTCGGGAACCCGGCGGCGCCGCCGGCGCAGGTGACGCTCGTGGGCCCCTGCGACCCGCAGAGCGGGGGCGCCCCCGCGAGCGGCGCGGGCTGCTGGAATTCCGTGCTGACGAACTCCGCGGCTGGCGGCCCGGACTACGCGGCCGGCTCGCAGGTGCCGGGGTCCACGACGCCGCTGAAGATCGCCCTCGAGGCCACGAACCAGTACGGCAGCTCGAATACGGCCGTCTTCACCGTGAACTGGAAGGTTCCGGCGGTGAGGCTCGCCTCCACGCAAGTGCTCTCGGGACAGCCTCTCGTGAGCGCCTCGGACGGCCATCCCACGGCCACGGGCTTCAAGTGGTACTTCGGGGCGACCCAGACGAGCCTCCAGCCGGCCTCCGGGTGCACGGGCCCGACGTGCGTGCCGCCCGGAGCCTTCGATTCGAAGGGGACCTACTTCTACTGGCTCACGGCGACGTACGCGAACGGCTTCGTGACGAAGGACTACGACGGCACGGCGGCCACGGGCTCCTACACGGTGACCGACTTCGCGCCCGCCTTTACGGTCAACGGCGCCGCGAGCGGGCCGATCACGGCCCTGATCAGCTCCAACGTGAGCGTCGTGAACTCTTCGCAGCGGGGCGCGACCGTGACGGCCGCCGGCGGCTACTACTACAGTTTCTGCCTCTCGCCCTGCGCGGACAACTACGTGCTTTGGGGGGCGATGGGAGACGCTCCGCCGAGCGGCTCGCCTCCGACGTCGGCCCTGATCCAGATGCCGGGTGTCCCGGGCAACTACCTCTTCAAGATCAAGGTGAACTACACCGGCGGGACGGCGTACTGGCCCGACCCGACCGGCGCGGGCGCCTTCCCGATCACCGTCACGGCCGCGACGCCCAAGATCCGCATCTACGTGAACAACCAGGACCCGTGTCCTCCGGGCCCGTTCTGCATCGAGAACCGCGTGAACGCCAAGGTGGGGGATACGCTCACCGCCTACTCGTACGTGAACGGGGCCCGGGACCCCGGCACGGTGAACCTGGCCTGGAACTTCCCGAACGCGAACCAGCAGTTTCTGAACGGACAGGGAGCCCAGTTCAGCTACGGCGCTCCGGGGTCCTACGACCTGAACGTGACGCGCGACGGCGTGCCGTACTCGTTCCCGGGCGCGGCCGTGATCACGGTGAGAACGAATCCCCTCAACGTGTCGGCGTCGGCGTCGCCGAACCCCGCGTACGACGGCAACACGGTCACGTTCTCGTGTCAGGTGTCGGGCGGATCCGGGAGCGGTTACACGTATCAGTGGACGAACGCCACCGGTGCCGTCTTCAGCTCGTCGCAGAATTTCTACTACAACGCGGTGAACAAGACGGGTGCGCCCCTCAGCTTCGCCGCGACGTGCACGGTGACCGACGGCGCGGGGGCCTCCGCGCCCAGCACGGTCAACCTGACGGTCAACCCGTCCGGCGGCGGGAATCCCGGCCCGCCCGCCTGCACCCCGGTGGACTTCTCGATCAAGGACGTGGCGTCAGGCGGACCAATCGCGACCCAGGGAGTCGGGGCCTTCGTCGCCTACCAGGTCGGGGTCGGGCAGAACCTCCAGTTCGTCCCGAACGCGGCGACCTACGGGTCCTACAGCTGGACGTTCGGCGAGGGCGGCAACTCCGCGCAGACCTCGCCGCAGTACGCCTATTCGGCGGGAGGCCGGTTCACGGCGACCCTCACGGTGACCGGAAACGGGACCTGCACCTCGGCGTCCTACACGATCTTCGTCACCGGCCCGACGGGCCAGTTCTCCGCGGCTTACGAGGACGATTCCCCCATCACGTACGCCAACGTCACGGCCTTCAAGAACCTCGTGTTCACGGCCTACGACCAGCCGAGCCAGGTGGACGCCTATTCCTGGGACTTCGGCGACGGCTCGCCGCACGGGACCGCCTCGACGGTCACGCACCCCTTCGCGCCGGGAGCGTGGACCGTGAAGCTGACGGTCACGAAGGGGACCGCGAGCGTGAGCACGACGCTCGCCCTCACGGTCGTCCCGCCGCCCGAGCCCCCGAAATGGGTCGTCCCCGGCATGGCCTACGTGAGCGGCCAGGCGCCCGGCACGGTCTGGCAATCCGACGTGACGCTCCTGAATCCGCATCCGTCGCTCACGGCGACGTACTCGATCGCCTTCCTCGACGCGCGCAACTCCGTCGACGACTACTCGAAGCTCACGTGGGGCGCGATCAGCGTGCCGCCTCTCGGGTCCGTCGCGACGACGAACCTCCTCGGCGGCACGTTCGGCCAGCCGCTCGGAGCCTACGGCGCCCTCATGGTGCGCGGCGACGTCGCGCCGCTGCCGCCGGTCATCACGGCCCGCACGTTCAACAACGGCGACGCGGAGAAGGGCACGTTCGGCCTGTCGGTTCCCCAGATGTCGGCCTCCGGCGGCGTCTCCACGCAGGCTTCCCCCGCTGCCTCCGTCCTGATCGGCCTGCGCGAGAACGAGGCGGCCTACACGAACCTCGGTCTCGTGAACCTCCACAACGACTGGCCGACGGTCGAACTCGACTTCTTCGACGGGCTCACCTCCGTGCCGTTCGGCTCGATGACCGTGCCGATGAGTCCCTATCAGTCGCTGCAGATCAACAAAGCGCTGCAGGACGACCGCCTCGTCAAGGCGGCGGGCTACGCCGGCACGAGCAACCTCTACACGGTCCAGGTGAAGATCCTGCAGGGCACTGCCGTCTACCCATACGCGACCGTCATCGACTCCGGGACGACCGACGCGATCGTCGTGACGCCGACGTCGACGCCGTCGAACGCGTATCGCCTTCCCGGCGTCGTCCGGCTGACCGGCGCGAACGGCGAGCTCTGGCGAACCCGCGTCACGGTCTCGAATCCCTCGAGCAGCGCCCGCAAGGTCCACATGGTCTTCTCGTACGTCGCCTGCAACGCAAACGGGTGCTCGGGCCAGCTGAGCGCCGCGGGCGACATCCCGTTCGATCCGGGACAGACGAAGTTCGCAGACGACTTCGTCAACTTCTGGCTCACGGCCAATTTCATTCCCGTCAGTGACGCGACGAGCTACCAGAACTCCTTCCTCGACATCTCGCCGGCGGTCGGCGACACGAATTCCGACCCGCTCGTCGTCCTCGGCGAGACGTACAACGCGACGCCGAAGGGCCACGTCGGGCTCCAGATCCCGGGTTACACGCCGCTGGACGGCGCGAGCCGGACGGGCGCGTACAAGCGCCTCGTCATGACGGGCCTCGCGTCGACGACGGCCTACCGAACGAACCTCGCGCTTCTCGTCGTCGCGGGCACGACGGGGAAATGGGTCAACGTCCACGTGTACTCGCCGCAGGGGACGAAGCTCCGAGACATCCCCGTCTTCCTGGACGCCTCCGGTTTCGCGCAAGTGGGCAACGCGGCCCTCTTCGGCGGCCTCTCCGGCGACCTGAAACGACTCTCGGTCGTCGTGGACAACCTCGACGACGGCGTGACCGTGGGCGGCTACGCGACGATCATCGACAACACGTCGGGCGACTCGACGTTCGTGAGGGCGCAGCCAGCGCCCTGATTCGCGCAAGAAAAGGCACGGCGCCCGCGCCCGCGGGCCCGTCTTCGATCCCGGCCCGGACCCGTGCGTCCGGGCCTCTTTTTGGCGTCGCCCGGGGCCGCCGGGCGGCTAACATCCTCCCGGTCCATGCCCGAGACGCCCACGGCCTATTCCTTCGCGAACGTCTCGAAGGTCTACCGCCTCTACGCCGCGCCGCGTGACCGCCTCGTCGAGGCGCTCACGGGCCGGACGCGGCATGTAGAGGTCCACGCGCTCCGCGGCGTGTCGGGCTCGATCGGGAAGGGCGCCGTCCTCGGCGTCATCGGCGAGAACGGCTCCGGCAAGAGCACTCTCTTCAAGATCCTCGCGGGGACCACGGCCGCGACGTCGGGCACCGTGAACATTCCCGGGCGGATCGCGTCGATCCTCGAGCTCGGTTCGGCCTTTCACCCGGACGACACGGGCCGCCGCAACGTGATCCTCCAGGCGGCGCTCGCGGGCCTGTCGCGGGACGAGGTGGCGGGCGCGCTCCCCGAGATCGAGGCGTTCGCCGAGCTCGGGGACTTCTTCGACCGCCCCGTGAAGACGTACTCGTCCGGGATGCAGATGCGGCTCGCCTTCTCCGTCGCGACCGCGGTTCTCCCCGACGTGATCCTGCTCGACGAGGCGCTCGCCGTGGGCGACGGCCGCTTTCAGAAGAAGTGCGTCGACCGGATCTTCGAGCTCAAGGCCTCCGGAAAGACGATCTTCTTCTGCAGCCATGCGATGTACTACGTCTCGACCCTCTGCGACCGCGCGCTCTGGCTGAACGCCGGCCGCGTCGAGGCCGAGGGAAACGCGCAGTCCGTCATCCTCGAGTACGAGCGCTTCCTCGCCCGCAAGGACCGCGCGACGGCCCCGCACGGCGCCGAGGCCGCGGTTCCCGCGGGCACGCACGCGAAGTTCCGCGAGGTCGTCGTGACGGGGTCGGGCGGCGCGCCGCAGGAGGAGTTCCGGCCCGGCGAGCCGTGGGCGGTCGAGCTCGAGTTCGTCGCGGACGATCCCTCCCGGCCGCTCCAGATCCACCTCGCGGTCCTGACGCGCGACAACGTCGTCTGCTTCTCGGCGGACTCGCGGCTCGACGGGGCCGGCCCGTTCGTCGGCCGGAGCGTCTACCGTGTCCGCGTCGGCGTCGACGCCCTTCCCCTCGTGAAGGGGGAGTTCGTCGTGCACGCCTACCTCGCCGACGAGAAGGCGCTCGCCCTCTTCGACGCGCGGAGCGACCCCACGTTTCACGTCGAGTCCGAGACGTGGCGCAGCGGCCTCATGAGCATTCCGACGACCTGGAGCGCGATTTCCCCGCGCGGCATTGCCTCGTGAAGATCGCGTACGTCGTCGAGTCGCTCGAGCTTTCGGGCGGCGTCAAGGTCATCGCCGAGCACGCGGCGGGGCTTCGCGCGCGTGGGCACGACGTGTCCCTCGTGACGCGCGACGCACGCCACGACTGGCTCGACATCCGCGTGCCCGTCGTCGCGGTGCCCGTGTTCGACGAGACGACGCTTCCACGCGCCGATGTCCACGTCGCGACGTGGTTTCCGACGGTCGTTCCGACGGTGCGCGCGCGCCGGGCGACGAAGGTGTTCCACTTCTGCCAGGGATACGAGGCCCCGCACCCGCACACGTTCGACCGGCTGGACGAGATCGACGAGGCGTACCGCCAGCCGATCCCCAAGCTCCTCGTTTCGGCTCACCTCGAAACCGTCCTCGCCCCGCGGTATCCCGGGACCTACCACGTGCTCCCGCAGGCGATCCCCGCGGCCGACTTCGGGCCGCCCGATCCGCAGCGCTCCTCTCCGCATCTGCCGCCGGCCGTCGGCGTCATCGGGCCGTTCGAGGCGCCGTTGAAGGGCATCGCCGTGGCTCTCCGCGCGGTCGAGAAGCTCCGCGCGGGCGGCCGCGACGTGCGACTCTTCCGGGCGAGCGCGCTGCCGCCTTCGGAAGCCGAGCGCCAGCTCCTCCCCGCCGACGTCTTCGCGCACGCGCTCCCGGCGGACGTGATGCCGGTCTGGTACCACGCGCTCGACGTCCTCCTGCACCCGTCCTTCGACGCCGAGGGGTTCCCGCTCCCGCCGCTCGAGGCGATGGCCTCCGGCGTGCCCGTCGTCCTCACGGACATCCCGTCCTTCGGACCGCTCGGAGACGATCTCGTGTCGCGAGTGCCTCCCGGCGATGCGTCCGGGATGGCGCGCGAGACCGCGCGCCTCCTCGACGAGCCGTGGCTCTGGGCGACCCGCCGGGCGAAGGGGATCGAAGCCGCGCGGGGCTTCACGATCGAGCGGGTCCTCGACCGTCTCGAGGAGATTTTCGGTCAGAAGATGTCGTGATCGAGGTAGCGGTAGTCGAAGACGCGCGAAGCCCCGTCGAGGTCGAACGCTTCGTCGAGGAGGCGGACCTCGAAGTGGCAATCGGCCGCAGCGGGCACGAAGCCGCCCTCGGCCTCGAGCCGCTGCGCGAGACGCGAGGAGCGGGCCGCGCGCAGGGCGAGGCGTGCCGCGCCCGTGCCCCGGAG
>JBAUSZ010000356.1:0-14987 GCA_049581965.1 Thermoanaerobaculia bacterium
CCTCCCGGCGCGCGGCCGGCGGCCGCGCAGGCGGAGGCGCCGCTGCGAGCGCCGCGTCCTTCACGAGCACGACCTGGTCGAGCGTCGGGGGCACGAGGCCGAGCGTTCGTCGCGAGAGGTCTTCGACCCGCGAGAGTGCGGCCGCCTGGGCACGGTCCATCTCGAGCTTGCGCTTCGTTTCGGTCAGCACGTCGCGCTGTTTCGCGAGCTTCGCGAGCGCGTACCCGAGCTCGACCGTCTTGACGTTCGCCCAGATCGCGACGAAGAGGACGACGACGGGCGGCACGGCGGCGAGCACGAGCGCGAAGAGCTCGCGCGACCGGCGGCGGTCACGCTCCCGGACCAGGTAGACGTTTTCGACGGGACGGCGGACCGCGTAGGCCATGGGGCGTCTACCGGGGCGGCGTGAGCGGGTCGGTGTCCTCCGCGACCCGCTCGAGGACGCGGAGGCGCGCCGATCGTGCGCGCGGGTTCTCGCCGAGCTCGGCGAGCGACGGGCGGACGGGTTTTTTCGTGACGAGGGCCATGACGCGGCGCCGCGAACAAACGCAGACGGGGAACGACGGCGGGCAGGTGCACCCGGCCGTGTGGCGCTGGAAAACGCGCTTGACGATGCGGTCCTCGAGGGAGTGGTAGGCGAGGACCGAAAGACGCGCGCCCAGAGAGAGACGCTCGATCGCGTCGTCCAGGAAGCGCTCGAGCTCGACGAGCTCGCGGTTCGTCGCGATCCGGAGCGCTTGGAAGACCCGTGTCGCGGGATCCCTGTGCTTCTCGCGCCGCGGCCCGAGGGCCCGGTGGACGAGCCGCCGCATCTCCCCCGTGGTCTGGATCGGAGAGGACTCTCGAGTCTCGACGATCCGTCGTGCGATGGGTCCGGCCATGCGCTCTTCCCCCCATTCGCGGAAAATCCGCGTCAGTTCTTCGCGTGAGGCCGTCGCGACGAGGTCCGCCGCGGTCGGGCCTTCCGGTCCCATCCTCATGTCGAGCGGGCCGTCCTTCATGAACGAGAACCCTCGTTCGGCGCGGTCCAGTTGCATCGACGAGACCCCGAGGTCGGCGAGGATTCCGTCCACCCGGACGATCCCGAGCGCGCCGAGATGCGCCGCGAGGTCCTCGTGGCGGCCCTCGACGGTGACGAGACGGTCGCCGAAGCGTGCGAGACGTTCTTTCGCGAGGGCGAGCGCCTCGCGATCGCGGTCGATCCCGATGACGCGCACGCGAGGAGACGCCAGAAGGAGCGCCTCCGCGTGGCCTCCGAGCCCGAGGGTCGCGTCGACGAACACGCCTCCGCGCTCCGGCCGCAGGGCCGTGACGACCTCCCGAAGGAGGACGGGGGTGTGGCCCGCGCGCGCTCCTTCCATGGAGGCCCGTCAGACGAGATGGCGTGCGAGTTCGTCGTAGTCCTCATCCGTGATCGTGGCGGTCTTGAGCGATTTGAGATGGCGGACCCGGTCGACGAGGCGAAGATGGTCCGTCTGACCGAGAACGAGGGCGTCGCCCGCGAGGCCCGAGATCTCGCGCAGAAGCGACGGCACGAGGAGCCGGCCCTGCGCGTCCATCCGCACCGTCTGGCCGAACGTGTTGAACCTCTCCTGGAACTTCGCCTTCGCCCGGTGGATCGCCGGCATCGCGGCGAGCTTTTCCTCGAGGGCGTTCCAGACCGGCATCGGGAAGATCAGGACGTCCGCTCCGGAGATCGAGGTCAGGAAGAACTCGGGGCCGTACGTTTCCTCGACGGGCTCGCGAAACACCGCCGGGACCTTGAAGCGGCCCTTCTCGTCCACGGTTGTTTCGGCGCTGCCCCGGAGGCGGTCCATAATCCCCTTCGAAAAAGCGGAGGCGGAGGCGGAGGCAGGCCCGAAGGACCACCGTACGCCACTACTGACCACTTTTTTCCACCACGAGTATCCGGCGCCCCCCGAGCGCCCGTCAAGCGAAATCCCTTTTCGGGAGAGAGTTGCGCCCGAAGGTCCCGCAGAGGGGGTGCTACCCTCGCCGCCCGTGACGTCGCCCGCCGCCCCCCCGGACGCCCCCGCAACGCTTCTCGTCGCGTCGGAGGGTCCGTACGGCGAACTCCTCGAACGGCTCGACGCGGACGGCCACGCACCGGTCGCGCTCGATACGGAGGCCGACTCCTTCCACCACTACTTCGAGAAAGTCTGCCTCGTCCAGGTCGGCCTCGGTGGGCACGCATTCCTGACGGACCCGCTTGCCGGCCTCGATCTCGCGCCCCTCCTCGCGCGGCTCGCGGCCCGGCCGCTGCTCATGCACGGGGCCGACTACGACCTGAGACTCCTCTTCCGCGGTTACGGCTTCCGCGCGGCGTCACTCTTCGACACGATGATCGCGGCGCAGCTCGTCGGCGAGAAGGAAATCGGGCTCGCGGCGCTCCTCGTCGCGCGCGTCGGTGTCACCCTCGACAAGGCCCACCAGCGGGCGGACTGGAGTGAGCGGCCGCTCTCGCCGTCGATGTCCGCGTACGCGGCGGCCGATGTCGTCCACCTCCCGCTGCTCGTCGAGTCCCTCACGAAGGACCTGGAGGCCAAGGGCCGCCTCGCGTGGCATGCCGAGGAGTGTGCCCGCCTCGCCGCGACGGTCTTTCCGGCCGAACGGGCCCTCGACCCGGAGAACGACTGGCGCATCAAGGGCTCCAACGTGCTGAGCGACCAGGAACGCGCTTTCCTGCGCGCATTCTGGGAGGCACGCGAAGGGCGGGCCCGCGCGCTCGACCGGCCGCCCTTCCGCGTTCTCACGAACGAGAGGCTTCTCGCCGCCGCACCTCTGGCGGCGCGCGGCGAGCGCGACCTCGCGAAACTCTTCCCCTCTTCGCGCCCGCACCCCGATTCGTTCGCGCGTGCCCTGCGTTCCGCGCTCGAGACCGCCGCCGCGCACGCCCCCGCCGACTGGCCCAGGCCCAGGCGGGGCGCGCCCTCGGACGTCGATCCCGCGATCGAACGCGAGGTCGAGGCGCTCAAGAAAACGCGTGACGCGAGGGCCCAGGCCCTCGGTCTCGATCCCGGCTTTCTCGGGTCCAGGGCCTCGCTCACGGCCGTCGCACGGGTCAAGCGCACGCACGGCGCGGTCACGCCGGCGCTCCTCGTCGACGAGGCCGGGCTCTCCCGCTGGCGCGCAGAGCTCCTCGCGGGCTGAGGCTCTTTGGTCAGAACCTCAGGATGAGGCCGCCGTAGGCGTCGCCCTGCGAAACGACCTTCGTCCCGTAGACCGTCACACAGCCGGCCGCGTCGCTGCACGACTCGTAGGCGCCTTGGGCCGGGTTGAGGTACACGGGCAGCCAGCGCGCCCCGAGGCGCAGACCGAAGTGGTCCGCGAAGTAGTACTTCAGGCCGCCGCCGGCGCTCGCCGAAAAGCGCGTGAGCCTCTGGAGCTCGGGCGAGGGCGTCAGGAGCGTCACGCCGAACAGGATGTCGAAGTAAAGGCGAGCGCGGCTCTCGGCGTCTCCGGACTCCCAGAGCCCGCCGATCTGGAACGTGTCCGAGTTCAGGTGCGCGAGCTTCGGGTCGAGGCTGGCCGCCGCGGACGCGCTGAAGCTCGCGCGCAGCTCGGAGTTCTGATGGCTCCAGAGGGCCTCGATTGCGCCCCAGGACGCCACCGGAACCTCGATCGTGGCGCCCCAGCTCAGGGAGTCCTGGATCTTCACCGTGTCGACGGTCGCCGTCGCCGGCTCCGCCGTCCTGCCGCCGAAGCGCCAGCCGGCCGTGGGCGTGATCTCGACCGGGCGGCTGCGGGAGGCTTTCGTCGCCGCCGGGAGCGTCTTCACGCCCGAGGACTCCGCCTCCGGCGCGGCGACAGAGGACACGTTCACGACCGAACCGGGCGACGGCGCCGGCGGCGTGAAATACGGTTTCGCCTCCGCGTTCACGCGGATGACGGCCTCGCGCTTGAGCTTCTCGAGGTACTCGGCGAGTTTCTTCTGGAACTGCGTGTCCTGCTCGCGCTTGAGAAGCTCGGCCTTCACGTCCGCGAAGGCCTTGTAGGAGACCGGCGCCTTCTCGAGGACCTTCACGAGATGCCAGCCGAATTTCGTCTGGATCGGGTCGGACACCGAGCCCACGGGCAGCGAGAAGACCGCCTTGTCGATGTCGGAGGCGAGCTCGCCCTTCGCGACGACTCCGAGATCCCCTCCCTTGCTCTTCGTCGCACCGTCCGAGAAGTCGCGGACGACGGACTCGAACTTCGCGCCGCCCTTCAGGAGGTCGGAGGCTTCCTTGGCCTTCCGGGCCGCGAGCGCCGCGTCTTCGCCCTTCGAAACGAGGATCTCGGCGAGGTGGGCCTTTTCCGGGATCCGCCACGTCTCCTTCTCGCGCTCGTAGATGACCCGAAGGGCGTCGTCCGACAGGTCGACTTTCGCTTGCACCTCGCGCCCGACGACGCGCTGGAGCGTCTGCGAGTGGCGAAGCTGTTCGCGAAGCCGCTCCAGCGTGAGCCCCGAGGCCGCGAGACCCTTCACGAACTCTTCGTCGGTCTTGACGTTGTTCTGCTCGCGCAGCCGCTTGATCTGGTCCTCGACTTCCTGGTCCGTCGTGATGAGGTCGAGCTCCTTGGCGCGGTCCTCGAGAAGCGCCTCGTTGACGAGCTCCTCCATGACGCTCTTCTTGAGCTCCTCGCGCGCCGCGGCGTTCGGGGGCGCTCCGTTCTCGCGGACGCTCTGGTCGAGGCGTGCGTCGAACTGGCTTTGCGTGACGATCCGCGAGTTCACGTGAATCAGGATCCGGTTCACGATCTCCCCCGCGGAGAGAAACGGGGCGGCGGCGAGTGCGGCTGCCGCAAGGGCCGCCACGGCGAGCGGACGGAAAAGGAGCCGAATTGTCGTCACGGGCCGGGAGTCTAGCGAAATCCGGGCCGCGCCTCGCGGGATTCGGCCGCCTTCGGGTTCGTTCCCACGTACGGGAACGGCAGGTGGTCCTCGAGGACGGCCACCGGGAAGGCGGTCCGCGCCTCGGCGATCGCGTCCTCGACGGCCTTTGCGCTGCGCTCCTCGGCGAGCGCGACGCGCAGGCCCGGCAGGGCCTCTTCGAACGAGATGTCCCGTGCGTCGAGGCGCTCCTCGACGCGAAAGACGTGGAATCCGTGCGGGGCCGCGAGGACCCCGGTCGTCCCGCCCGCCGGGAGGCCCCAGATGGCCTTTTCGAATTCCTGCGGCAGGTCCGACCGCGCGAGCAGGCCGAGAGCCCCTCCGGACCCGGCGTTCGGGGCGGCGCTCGAGGCGCGTGAGACCTCGATCCACGGCGCGCCGCCGCGGAGCCTCCGGAGGGCGGCGTCGGCGGCCTCCCGCGTCGGGAACAGCAGCTGCGCGGCGCGTACGAGCTCCGGGCGACGATAGCGTTCGGGATGCCCGGCGTACTCACGTCTCAGATCGGTCTCGGAGAGCGAGTCGAGGCCTGCGCGGCGCGCGAGGTACGCGCGTCGCCGCTCGGCGGCCGTCGTGCCGGGCGCCGGCGGAAGCGCCGATACGACGGCCCGGTCGAGAAGGACCTCCTCGAGATATTGGTCGAGCAGGCTCGACAGGACGCGCGGGGAGACGTTTTTCGGGTCCTCGCCGGCGGCGTTCCGGACGGACGCGGAGAACTCCTCGAGCGTGACTCGCCTGTCACCCACCGTCGCGACGACCGAGGGCCCGGGCGCTCCCGGCCTGCCGTTCCTCGCACAGCCGGCCAGGACGAAGACCAAGCCGACCGAGGCGAGGGTGCCGACACGGGCGAGTCGCATGCCGCGCCTCACGCGGCTCCCGCAGCCACCGGCCGCCGTGCGGCGAGAGAGACGAGGACGCCACGAGCATGGGACGCGAGGTTCTCCGGGGAGACCCCGGCGAACGCCTTCGGGATGCGGAACGCGTCCGGTCCCGAGGCGACGAGCTCGCCGAGCCGCAGAAGCGCGACGACTTTCTCGGTGTCCAAGGCGTGGTTCTTCTCGAGTGTCGCGGCCATCTCGTCGCCGCGCCGCTGGAGGGCCCTCACCCCGAGAGAGCGCGCCAGGAGGCGCAGCTGCGCGAGTTCGAGAAGGCGCGTGAATGCGGGCGGCGCCGCGCCATAACGGTCGGAAGCCGCCGCCGCCTCGCGCTCGAGCGTTTCCTCGTCGGGAGCCGCGGCGATCCTCTTGTAGAGAGCCATTCGCAGGCTCTCCTCCGGGATCCACGTCGCCGGAAGGGCGAGCGGGATGCCGATCTGGAGCGTCACGTCGCGCGTCTCGGGCAGCGGCTCGCCCTTCATCTCGGCCATCGCCTCCTCGAGCAGGTTCACGTACGTCTCGAAGCCGACGGATTCGATGTGCCCCGACTGCTCGCCGCCGAGGATGTTGCCGGCCCCACGGATCTCGAGGTCCTTCGCCGCGATCCGGAACCCGGCGCCGAGGTCCGAGAACTCCTGGATCGCACGGAGGCGACGGCGCGCGTCGTCCGAGAGCGGCATCCCGGGCGGAACGAGGAGCCAGCAGCTCGCGGCTTTGTCGCTCCTGCCGACGCGCCCGCGCAGCTGGTAGAGCTGTGACAGTCCGTAGAGGTCCGCACGGTCGATGAGCATCGTGTTCGCCGAAGGGATGTCGAGCCCGTTCTCGACGATCGTCGTCGCGAGGAGAACGTCCGCGGCGCGTGTCACGAACGCGCGCATCGCGCGCTCGAGCTCCCCCTCGGACATCTGGCCGTGAGCCGTCACGACCCTCACGTGGGGCACGAGTGCCGCCAGCTTCTCGCGCCACAAGCCGAGCGAGTCGATCCGGTTGTGCACGACGAAGACCTGTCCGCCGCGGTCGACCTCGGCACGGATCGCCTCGCCGATGACGGCATCGTCCGTCACGACGACGTGCGTGTCGATCGCGAGCCGGTCCTTCGGAGGCGTCTCGATCACGGACAGATCGCGAATGCCCGCAAGGGAAAGGTGAAGCGATCGGGGAATCGGCGTCGCGGACATCGCGAGGACGTCGACCCAGGCGCGCCACTCCTTGATCCGCTCCTTCTGCGCGACTCCGAAGCGCTGCTCCTCGTCCACGACGAGAAGGCCGAGGTCCTTGAATCTCACGTCCTTCGAGAGGATCCGGTGCGTCCCGACGACCACGTCGAGTGTCCCCTCCGCGAGACGCCTCAGGACTTCCTGCTGCTCCTCCTTCGAGCGGAATCTCGAGAGAATGTCGAGCGACACGGGAAACGCGGCGAAGCGGCGCTTGAGCGTCCGGAAATGCTGGTCCGCGAGGATCGTCGTCGGGGCGAGAAACGCCGCCTGCTTGCCGTCCAGGACGCACTTGAAGATCGCGCGCATCGCGACCTCGGTCTTTCCGTAGCCGACGTCGCCGCAGAGGAGGCGGTCCATCGGCTTCTCGGACTCCATGTCGCGCTTCACGTCGCGAATGGCCGCGGCCTGGTCGGGCGTCTCGACGTACTCGAACGCATCCTCGAACTCCTTCTGCCACGGCGAGTCCTTCGAGAAGCCGTGCCCTGGCGCCGCGGCGCGCCGCGCGTAGAGTTTCACGAGCTGGTCGGCGATGTCCTTGACGGCCTTCTTGACCGAGGATTTTCGCTTCTCCCAACCCGCCCCGCCGAGCCGGTCGAGCGGGGGCGAGGGGCCGTCACCCGCCGAGGCGTATTTCTGGATGAGGTCCAGTCGCTCGACGGGAACGAGGAGCTTCGTGTCCCCTGCGTAGCGGAGGTCGACCATCTCCCTGGCGACGCTCCCGTCGTCGATGGACGCCAGGCCCGCGAAGCGCCCGAGGCCGTAGTCGCGGTGCACGACGATGTCGCCGACGTTCAGGTCGCGCAGGTCGGAGAGAAACGCCTCCGAGGCGGATTTGCGCCGCACGGCCACCGTCCGCGGCTCGCCGAAGAGGTCCGTCGCCGTGAGAAGGAGGAGCCCCGCGGGCCGGAACAGGAAGCCGGCCCGCGGGCCGCCTGCGAGGACCCGACATCCGCCCGGGACGAGTGGCGCGGCGCCTTCGTGCCCTCCGGAATCGGGGTCTGGGTGCGCTTGGGTGAAGTGGTCGACCTCGTACTCGACGAGGAGGCGTTCGACGTGCTCGCGCTCGCCTTTCGTCTGGGCCGAGAGGACGACGGCCAGGCCGTCCCGGCGCGCTCGCGAGATCTCCTTCGGAGCGTCCGGGAGCCGGTCTTCGAACGTGACGACGGACTCCGCTCCGACGGCGACGACATCGCCAGACGGCACGGCGGGCGCGAGCGCGAGAACGGTGCGGCGGGCGATCTCCCGAGCGACGCGGGCCGCGTCGCCCGTCAGGCGCACGGCGTCGGGCACGACGCGCCCGGCGCTCCTCGCCTTCGCGTAATCGAGGGACAGAACGTCCGCGGCGCGCACGAGCTCCGCGCCGATGGCGTCCACGTCGTCGGCCGCGACGACGAAGCGAGCGGCGTGGTCGAGAATGTGAACCGTGTCGCCTCCGTCCAGGAGCGGCAGGATCTCCTCGAGGCCGTCGTTCCGCCGCGCGAGCGAGAGGTCGCGCGGAACCGGCGGGTCGTCGTCGGCCGTCCGGCAGCCCGCGAGAACACGCTGCGCGGCCTCGCGTGTATCTCGCGTGTCCGGCGTGAGCGCCATCGGCGGGAGATCGACCGCCGCGAGAGCGCCCGTCGAGCGCTGCGTGTCCGGGTCGAAGGAGCGCAGCGAGGCCACTGCGTCGTCGAACTCGATCCGCACGGGCTCGTCGCGGTGCGGCGGAAAAACGTCGAGGAGCCCGCCCCGCACGGCCACGTCACCCGTTTCGGTGACGAGATCGACGCGCGCGTAACCCTCGGCGAGAAGGCCTTCCACGAGGCGAGCCGGCGAGGCGTGGTCGCCGGCGGTGATGCGCCGCGTCCGCTTCGCGAAGTCGCCCGGCGACGGGAGGGCGCGGAGGAGGGCCCGTGCCGGGACGACGAGAATCCGGACTTCGCCGGAGGCGAGGCGCTGGAGCGTCCCGAACTCGTCGCGCCGCACCTTGAGCGAGGGCGCCACACCCTGATACGGCGAGAGGACGGGCGCGGGAAACAGGGCGACGTGGATGGCACCGAGCACGGAGGTCGCATCGCGCGCGAACGAGGCCGCGTCGCGCTCATGTGCGAAAAGGACCGCCCATTTCAGGCCGAGGGGGCCGCCGACCGCCTCGAGAAGAAAGGGGAAAAGGCCGGGGGGCGCTCCCGTGAGCGAGACCGCCCCCCTCGACGTCTCGAGGATCCCCTCCTCGATGCGCCCGGCGAGACGCGTCACCGCGGGTGCGGCGGCAACCGTCTGAATGAGCGGATCCGCCCGCCCCGGCACGGGCCGAGATTACCCGTAATTCCTTTGCTTCATTGACCCTCCCGCGCCGGCAGGTCACCGTTCGACCGGAGGCTCGCGTGACCACCGGCCGTAAGCGGCTCATTCCCGGCGTCTTATTCGCGCTCCTTCTCTCGGCGCCACTTGCCGCCGACCAGAGGGAGGACGTCGAAAGCTGCCTCTCCTGTCACGGAGACAAGAGCGCGTCGTTCAAGCTGCCGGACGGCTCCGAACAGCCGCTCTTCGTCGACGCCGAGCAGTTTGCCCGGTCCGTCCACGGCACGAAGATCGCGTGCGCGGGCTGCCACCCGGCGCAGGCCGAGGTCCCGCACCCGGAAGTGAAGGCACGGACCAAGGCCGAATTCGCGGCATCGTTTCGCAACCTCTGCAAATCGTGCCATTTCGAGAACTACACGAAGGCACTCGACGGGGTTCACTTCGCGGTCATCCAGAAGGGCGGCTCGGCCCCGTTCTGCACGGACTGCCACGGCGCACACGACATCACCAAACCGGATTCTCCGCGCACGAAGGTCTCGGACACGTGCGGCGGCTGCCACGCGGACATTGCGGACGTCTTCGCGAAGAGCGTGCACGGCGTCGCGCTCGCAAACGGAAACAAGGACGTCCCCGTCTGCATCGACTGCCACAAGGCCCACGACATCGCGGACCCGCGCGTGACGTCCTGGAAACTGCGGACGGTCGAGACGTGCGCCAAGTGCCACACGAACAAGGCCGTCATGGCGAAGTACAACCTCTCGACGGACGTCGTCCAGACGTATCTCAACGACTTCCACGGGATGAGCGCGTCACTCGCGAGCTCGGGAAAGACGCCGCGCGTCATCACGGCGCTCTGCATCGACTGCCACGGGGCGCACGACATCACGAAGGCGAGGGACGCCAACTCGCAGGTTCTCCAGGCGAACCTGCAGAAAACCTGCGCCAAATGCCATCCGGGCGCCCCGAAGAACTTCACGAGCGCATGGCTCTCGCACTACGAGCCGAGCCCGAAGCGTGCGCCGCTCGTCTGGGCCGTCGGCGTGTTCTACAAGATCTTCATCCCCTTCCTGATCGGCGGGCTCGTCCTGCAGATCCTCCTGCATCTCTGGCGCGTGATGGTGAATCGATGACCGCGTACGCCGTCCGGTTCTCGAAGAGGCAGCGCCTCGAGCACTTCGTCGTCATGACGACGTTTCTGCTCCTCGCGTTGACAGGGTTCCCGCAGAAGTTCCACGAGGCCGACGCGTCCCGCGCTCTCGTGAGGATCTTCGGCGGGCTCGACGGCGCGCGGCTCGTCCACCGGGTCTCGGGCTTCCTGTTCGCCGCGCTCACGTTCTTCCACCTCGCGGCCGGGATCCTCTCGACTCTTCAGAACAGGATGAAGATGACGCTCGTGCCGGACCGGCAGGACTTCAAGGACGCCGTCCAGCAGCTGCGTTACTACCTCGGCCTCGCGGAGGAAGAGGCGCGCTTCGACCGCTTCGACTACCGGCAGAAGTTCGAGTACTGGGGCCTCGTCCTCGGCGGGCTCGTCATGATCGTGACGGGATTCATCCTCTACTTCCCGATGTGGATCGCCCGGTTCCTGCCCGGCGAGCTCATCCCGATGGCGAAGGTCGCGCACAGCAACGAGGGGCTCATGGCGTTCCTCGTCGTGATCACGTGGCACATCTACAACGCGCACCTCGCGCCCGGCATCTTCCCGTTCGACCCGGCCATTTTCACGGGAAAGATCAGCCTCGAGCGCCTCAAGCACGAGCACCGGCGCGAGTACGACCGCCTCTACGGCAAGCCCGCCGAAGCCGCCGAGACGCCCGCGCCGGAGAAGCCGGCTCGGGCGGATGCCTGACCCCTCGCCCGCCCCGCACGGGCGCACCTGGGACCGCCACGGCCTCCAGCGCCGGGCGGTCCTTCTCGCCGTGGTCGGGATGTTCATCCCCGCCGCGATTCTCGCGGAGCTCGTGCGTCGGGGCTTCGAGGATCTTTCGCGCCGCATCGTCACGGAGCGCCAGTTGCTCGCGCGGTCCGTCGCGGTGGCGGTCGAGATCACGGTCGCCGATCCCGCCTTCGCCGATCCGTTGGTACGGGAGGCTCGGGCGGGCCTCGTCCTCCGTGCGTTCCGCGAGGACCGGAGCCTGTCCCTGGAGCTTCTCGACGAGACCGGCCGGGTCTTCGCGTCGAGCCGTGCGATCCCCGAGTCGCCGGACGACGTGACGGCGTCGTCCCCCGTCGCGTCCACCTTCTGGCGGGTCCGCGTCCGCCAGCCGCGACGGGACGCGTTCGCCGAGGAGATCGCCCTCAAGAGATGGTTCGTCTTCCTGACGCCGCTCTTCCTCGTCGTCGCCGCCCTCTTCGCTTGGGGCGCGGCCCGAAGCGTGCGGCGGCCCCTCCGCGCCCTCACGCAATCCGCCGACCGCCTCGCGGCCGGCGACCTCTCGCAGCCCGTTCCGCTCCCGCCCGGGCACGCGGGCCGCGACGACGAAATCGACCGGCTGTCACGCGGCTTCGAGACGATGCGCGTCGCGCTCTCGGCCTCGATGGCCGAGGTCACGCAGGCGAACGCCGAGCTCGAGCGGCGGGTCGCGGTGCGTACGCGCGAGCTCGAGCGGCTCACCGTCCAACTGAGGGACCGCGACGCCCGGCGTGCGGAGCTCGTCAAGAAGCTCCTCTCCGCGCAGGAAGACGAGCGGCGGCGCATCGCGCGCGAGCTGCACGACGAGACCTGCCAGACCGTCGCCGCGCTCGCGGTCGGGCTCGACACCGTGCGCCAGGCCGGCTCGCCGGACGAGGCGAGTGCGAAGCTCGAGGATGCGCGTGCCCTCGCCTCGCGCACGCTCGACGGTCTCCATCGCGTCATCTTCGATTTGCGCCCTTCGGTCCTCGACGACCTCGGGCTCGCCGCGGCCGTGCGCTGGTGGATCGCCCGTCACCTGACGCCTGCCGGGATCACGGCCCACGTCGAGGTCGAGAACCTCGAGGACCGCCTCCCGCCCACGATCGAGATTCCCGTCTTCCGGGTCGTCCAGGAGGCGCTCACGAACGTCCTCCGCCACTCGGGCGCGAAAGCGCTCCTCGTCCAGATGTCCCGCGAGCGCGGCCTCCTTTCCGTGGACGTCGAGGACGACGGCCGGGGCTTCTCGCCCTCCGACGTCGCGAAGCCGTCCGAGTCGGGCCAGGGGCTCGGCCTCCTCGGCATGCGTGAGCGGATCGAGATCCTCGGAGGTAGTCTCACGCTGGATTCAACGCCGGGCGCCGGCACGCACCTCTCGTTTACCGTGCCGATTCCCGAGCAGGAGGTTTCCCGTGGGGCGCATTAGGGTCGTGATCGCGGACGACCACGCGCTCTTGCGCGAGGGCCTCCGCGCGCTCCTGAAGACGGCGGAGGACATCGAGGTCGTGGGTGAGGCGGCAGACGGCCTCGAGGCGATCGAGGCCTGCCGCACGCTCGGGCCCGACGTCATCCTGATGGACATCGCGATGCCGGGCCTCGGCGGCCTCGAAGCGTCGCTCGAGATCCGCAAGGTGAGTCCGCACACGCGCGTCCTCGTCCTGACGCAGTACGACGACCGCGAGTACGTTTCGCGTTTCCTCAAGGCGTGCGCCGCGGGCTACATCCTCAAGAAGGCTGCCGGCACCGAGCTCGTCTCCGCCATTCGCGGCGTTGCCCGCGGCGGCCTCGTCCTCGATCCGGCAATCGCGCGCGACGCGCTACGTGAGGACTTTCCGCCCGGTGGCGGCGCGGCGGAGGATCCCTACGACGCCCTCACCGACCGGGAGAAGCAGGTTCTCAAGCTCGTCGCGGAGGGCAAGTCGAACAAGGAGGTCGCGGCCCTCCTCGACATCGCCGTGAAGACCGCGATGTCGCACCGCGAGCACGTCATGGAGAAGCTCGGCCTCCACGGCCGCACGGACCTCATCCGCTTCGCGCTGAGGCGCGGGATCATTCAGGGCTAGGATCCGTCCGCACCCCTACGGGAGCACGACCGGCGTGATGCCTCCCTCCGTGATCGTGAAGGTCGTCCCGCCGCCGCCGTCGAGCGCGAGGACGTAGCTCCCCGGCGCAAGGTTCGTCAGGCGCCGGAAGCCCGCGCGTCCGGCGGCATCGGCCGCGATCGCGAGGCGTCCGTCCGTCGCAAACGGCGTGTAGGGATACGGCATCCCGCCCGACCGGAGCGTCCCGCGCGCGATCCCGGCGACGAACGACTTCGGGCCGACCGCGATGTCGGCCGCCCCACCGGGCGTGAGCGTGATCGGAAGCGTCTGGGACGGAACGCTGACGCCCGGCATGTAAATCGTCGCGTAGCCGCTCGCGCCGACGTAGAGGGAGTACCCGCCCGGCCTGAGCGACGTGATCTCGCCGACGCCGTTCGAGTCCAGCGCGATCGCTCCCGCGAAGACGGTCGAGCGCGAGCCGTCCAGGACGCGCACGGTCACGCCGCTCAGAGGGACGCCTGCGATGCCGTCGCGCGCCTGGATCCCGATGCCCTGCCCGCGCGTGAGCTCGATCGAGAGGTTCTCGCTCGAGCCGTCGTCCGCCGCCGTGATCGGGCGGTTGTCGTACTGGTAATCCGCCTTCGACGTGTTCATCGTGTATTGCTGCGGCGTGATGCTCGCGAACTGGAAGCGGCCCGTCGAGTCCGTCTGGGCCATCCGCGGACCGCCGGCCGCGCCCGCGGCCGGGGAGAGTGAGACCGTCACGTCCGGAAGGGGCTGCTTCGTGTCGGCGTCCGTCACGATCCCCGCGACCTTCGCCATCGGGAACGTCAGGTCGAGGTTCTGGTCGCCCGTGAGCGATACCGTCTGCCGCACGACGGAGGCGACGCCCCCCGAGAGGGGGTTCGTCGCGACCGACACGGCGTATGAGCCCTCCTGAAGGCCCTGGAGCGAGTAGGTGCCGGACTCGTCGGTCGTCGTCCCCGCCTGGCGGCCCCCACCGCCCTGCAGGTTCGCGTTGACCATCGCGTTCGCGACGGGCTGCCCCCCCATCGTCACGTGCCCCGAGAGCGCGAAGCCGACATTGAAGACGATGTCCGCCTGCAGAACAGGCACGTCGTCACTCGCAACGACCTGCAGTGTCGTGCCGCGCGACGTGCCGGTGCCGTCCGTGGCCGTCGCACGCAGCGTCACGGGCCCTGCTGGGACTCCCGTGATCCGGTAGGAGCCGTCGGCGCCGACCTTCGTCGACCCGAAGAAGGATTCGACACCGTTCGCGAGCACGGTCGTCCCGCTCTTCCAGCCGTCCGGCAGTCCGCTCACGACTCCCTGGATCGTCACGCCGGACGCGAGCGACAGGACGAGGTCGTTGCGCGTGTCACCGGCCTGCAGGACGACCTCGGAGAGGTTGCTCGACTGCCCGCTCAGGCCTGCGGACACGCTGTAGCGGCCGGCGACGAGGTGGTCGAACGTGAAGCGCCCCGTCGCGTCCGAGGTCGTCGACTGGGAGCCGCCGAGGATCCGCCCGAAGCCGGCCTCGCCCGCGCCCGCGAGCATGACGCTCGCGCCCGGCACGGGCTGGCTCCCGAGAACGACGACCCCGCTCACGGAACCGCCCGACACGAGCTTCACCTCGACGTGGCCCCCGCTCTCCGAGACGGTGGCGACCTCGCTGCCGTCCGCGTAGTCGGGGTTCTTCGCCGTGATCTTCACGCGTCCCGGCGCGATTCCCTCGATCGTGAAGGCGCCCTCGGCGTCCGTCGTGATCGCGTCCGCGCCGTCGAGGGGGATCGGCCCGCCGCGGCCGAACAT
>JBAUSZ010000357.1:0-5861 GCA_049581965.1 Thermoanaerobaculia bacterium
GTTCTCCTCGCGCGGGACGTGGAGGACCCGCAAGCGCCGGAGGTTCCGCGCCTTCCGCCGTGCCTCGTCGAGGTAGGCCGAGAGGTGGGGCGCCTTCATGCGGTACTCGCCGGAGAACTGCCGAAGCACGAGTTGGCTGTCGGCGCGGATCTCGACCTCCTCGGCACCCGACTCGAGCGCGAGATCGAGGGCGGCGAGAAACCCGCGCCACTCGGCGACGTTGTTCGTCGTCCTTCCGAGAACGCGGGCGTCCTCGAGGCCGGAGGGCGACCAGACGCCGTAGGCGGCCGGCCCCGGATTACCCCGCGACGCCCCGTCGAAATAGAGAACGAGCACGGACGCCGAACCCCCGCTTCGCCCGGGGGGGATTCGCCGCGCATGCACCGAAGGGGAACCCGAAGCCGGGTTCCCCTTCCTCAAGCGCCCGCCCAGTAGAGGATGCGCTTGCAGCTCTCGCAGGTCACGGTCTCGCGCGCGAGACGGAGGTCCGAGAGGAGCTGCGGCCTCAGGCGGACGTGGCAGACGGAGCAGGCGGCAGTCTGCGGGCCGACCATGTCCACCCGTGCGATGGCGATCCCCGCGCGCACGCGCGAAAGACGGTCGAAGGTCGCGAGGAGCCTGTGGTCGAGCTCCGCGCGAAGGGCCTTCGCCTTCGCCTCGGCCCGGGCGATCTCCTCCGAGAGTAGGGCCTGCTCGGCGCGCCATTCCTTCATCTGATCCTCGTAGCCCGCCTCCTCGGCCGGAAACGCCTCGTTTCGCCGCTCGAGCTCGGAGGAGGCCGCGGTGGCCGCCTCCTCGAGGGCGAGGATCTCGTCCTCGCGCGCCCTCACGTCTCGTTTCACGACGTCGATCTCGTTCAGCAGGGCGCCGTACTCGCGATTCGTCTTGACCGTCTGGAGCTGCCCCTGATACTTCTTGAGCTTCTCGTTCAGGTCCGCGATCTCGTCCTCGAGAACCCCCCGGCGCTCCCCGGCACGCGCGAGCGCCTTCTCGGTGTCGTCGCGCTGTCGGCGTGCATCGCGGTACGCCGCCTCGATGTGCGCGAGGTGCTCGGGAGTGCGAGCCCGCTGCTCCGTTTTTTGGTGAACCTCGATCAGGATTTCCTGAAGCATGAACAGCCTGTCCAATGCCCCCGCCGTTCCCGTGCTCAACGTACCGCCCCCATCTCTTCCCGTCGTGTCACGAAAGACCCCCTGAAACGAAAAACGGGCGCCAAACGGCGCCCGCCTGGACGAACCCCCGGCGCTCGGAAACGCCCGCGGGATCGGAATGATTTCGTCGCGCCCGGATTGTCGACTCCCCTTCTGCCGTTTTCCGGTGGGTCCGCCTGGATTCGAACCAAGGACCCGCCGGTTATGAGCCGGTGGCTCTGACCGCTGAGCTACGGACCCCGACGGCCGAATTCGAAGAATAGCACGGCGCGAAGAGGGGCTGCTTACTGCCCGACGTCCACGAAGGGACGCAGCTTCTTGGCGCGGGAAGGGTGTCGGAGCTTGCGCAGCGCCTTGCTCTCGATCTGCCGGATGCGCTCGCGCGTCACGTTGAAGCTCTTGCCGACTTCCTCCAGCGTGTGTTCGGAGCCGTCGCCGACGCCAAACCGCATGCGGAGCACCTGCTCCTCGCGCGGGGTCAGCGTTTTGAGGGTGCGGCGCGTCTGTTCCTTGAGATTCGCGACGATGACGGCATCGATCGGCGAGATGACCTGGCGGTCCTCGATGAAGTCGCCGAGATGCGAATCCTCCTCCTCGCCGATGGGCGTCTCGAGGGAGATGGGCTCCTGCGCGATCTTCATGATCTTGCGGACCTTCGAGGCGGGCATGTCCATGCGCTTGGCGATCTCCTCGGCGGTCGGTTCGCGGCCGAGCTCCTGGACGAGGGAGCGCTGGGTGCGCGTGAGCTTGTTGATCGTCTCGATCATGTGGACCGGAATCCGGATCGTGCGCGCCTGGTCTGCGATCGCGCGCGTGATCGCCTGGCGAATCCACCACGTCGCGTAGGTCGAGAACTTGTAGCCGCGCCGGTACTCGAACTTCTCGACGGCTTTCATGAGGCCGATGTTCCCCTCCTGGATGAGGTCGAGGAATTGGAGGCCCCGGTTCGTGTACTTCTTCGCGATGGACACGACGAGGCGCAGGTTCGCGACGATGAGCTCCTGCTTGGCCTGGTCGGCCTCGTCCTCGCCCTCGCGGATCTGCCGCATCGTCTTCTTGATCTCGTCGTGGGAGACGCCGTACTTCTCCTCGAGATCCTTGAGCATCTGCCGGTACTTCGAGACGCGGCGCTTGTAGAAGTCGCGGCGGACCTCGTTCTTCTCCTTCTTGATGTTCGCGAGATCCTGGCGGATCGTGGCCTCGGGCATCGCAAACTGCCGGTCGATGTCCCGGAGAATGTTCACCATCCTCAGGAGCGTCGCGGGCGTGAAGTCGATCGCGTGGATCAGCCGGGCAATCTCGGAGATCCGCCGGTCGAGAGCCGGGTCGACGACGGGCACGGGCTTCGTCGGCGGGACCGGCTTCCCGCCGGACTTCGCGTGCGCCTTCGCCTGGGCGAACCCCTTCACGGTGAGTCTCTTCGGCTTGGGCGCTGGCCTTTTCTTGTCGGCGAGCTTTCGGATCTCGCCGTCGAGCTTCGCGATCTTCTTGAAGTGCCCGAGGATTCCCTCGATGCGGTGTGCCGTGCGCGGGTCGATCTCGTCGGCGTCCTCGAGGGCCACCGCCGCGAACTCGAGGAAGCCTCGCGCGACGTTCTTGTCCTTCTTGGCCTGCTCGACGATCCGGAGGATCTCCTCAAGGACGACGCGGTTCGTCGAGAGGGCGCGGTAGATCTTGGCCTCGCCGTTCTCGATGCGGCGCGCGATCGACACCTCGCCCTCGCGGTCGAGGAGCTTCACGGTCCCCATCTCGCGGAGGTACATGCGAACGGGATCGTTCGTCTTCTCGACGGTCGCCGGATCGGGAACCGTCGTCTCCGAGCCCGGTGCCGCCGCCTTCTTCGTCGCCTTCTCCGGAACGTCCACGACCTCGATGCCGAAGTCGCCGAACCGGATGTAGATCTCGTCCAGCTCCTCGGGCGCGTTGGCCAGTTCCTCGGGCAGCGCCTGGTAGATCTCGTCGTACAGGAGATACCCGCGCTCCTTGCCGAGGTTGATCAGCGTCCTTACTTCAGGGTGCTTTTCTTCTACGGTCACCGGTTTCTCACTTCCCACGCGCGCGGCCTCGCCGGGCGCCTCTCAGATTCGTCTCGCCGTCTCGGCCTTGAGTTCCGCCTTCAACCGGCGGATCTCCTCGGCCAAGTCCCGTTTCTTGCGGGTCGCCGCCTCGCGCGCCGGAACGTCTCCGGTAAAGGCGGCACTCTGAATCTCCGGCTGGAGGTTTTTCGCGGTTTCCTCCAGCAGGCGTATCTTCAATTGCATCAATGGGATATGTATGCGGCTGAGGCCCTCCGAGCCTTCGGCAACCGCGTTCTCCGCCTTCAGGTTGCCCTCTCGCAGGAGCAGTTCGGCGGCAACGGGCCCCGCATCCGCTCCAAGATGTGTCGTAAGTGACGAAAAATCAAGGGCTCCCGGCTGAGACACGAACTCTTTCAGGACCGCAAACAACTCCCTTGCAATCGAATGCGAAAAAAGCTCGACCGGAATGCGTTCCACCAGGGGGACGCTCTCGGGCCAATCCGAAAGAATGACAGAAAGAACCCTCGCCTCCTGCTCCGGTAGCTCCTGTTGTGCGACGACCGGCGGCTTTCTAACCGCCTGGCCGGCCGGTTTCTTCCCCCCCGCCTCGGCCCCCCCCTTCGAGAGGACCGCAAGAGGCACTCCCGAGCCTCGGGCCAGACCCGACAACAGCTCGTGGCGGAGGACCGGATCGGACGCCGCCGAGAGGATCTCGACCGCCTCGCGGAGCTTTCCGGCCCGCTCGACGGCGTCGGCGCCGGCCGGCGGGACTCCGGCAAGGAGCGCCTCGAGAAGAGGCCGCGCGGCGGCCACCTCCCTCCGGAGCGCTTCGGCGCCGTGCGCCGCGACGTAGGAGTCCGGGTCGTGCCCGTCCGGCAGCGCGAGGTGTTTGACGGCCACGCCCCTCCCGAGGAGCAGCGGGAAAGCCTTCCGGGCGGCTGCGATTCCCGGCGCATCGCCGTCGTAGGCCACGACGACGGTCCCCGCATGCCGGGCCAGGAGCTCGGCCTGCGCGGTCGTGAGCGCCGTGCCCATCGAGGCGACGGCCCAACCAATGCCCGCGCGCTCACACGCGATCCGGTCGAAGTAGCCTTCGACGAGAACGGCCGCGTCCTCGCGGCGGATCGCGTCCCGGGCGCGGTCGAGACCGTAGAGGAGCTTTCCTTTCGAAAATCGCGGCGTCTCGGGCGAGTTGAGGTACTTGGGCTGGTCGTCGCCGAAGGCGCGCGCACCGAAGCCGAGGATCTCCCCGCGCGCGTCGTGGATCTCGACAGTCAGGCGGTTGCGGAAGCGGTCGTAGACGCGTCCCGTCTCCGGGTTCTTCTGGAGCAGGCCCGCGTCCAGGAGGGCCTCTTCCGTGAAGCGCGGCGCGAGCGCGGTTCGCAGAGCGTCCCACGAGTCGAGTGCGGCACCGAAGCCAAGCGCAGCCGCCTCGCCGACCGGCAGGCCACGTTTCTCGAGGAGGGCCCGCGCACCGGCGTGCTTCTCGAGGCTCGCGCGGAAGAACGCTGCCGCCGCCGCGAGCGCCTCGGTGGCACGCGTGTCGCGGCCCCGGTCGGCGCGCGTCCCGCTCCGCCTCACGGGAAGCGTGATGCCCGCGAGGCGCGCGAGGTACGCGACGGCCTCGGGAAAGTCGAGGCGCTCGGTCTCACGCACGAACGTGATCGCATCGCCTTTCGCTCCGCAGCCGAAGCAGTAGTAGAAGCCCTTGTCCGGATGGACGTAGAAGGAAGCCGTCTTCTCACCGTGGAACGGACAGAGCCCCTTCCAGGACTTCCCCATCTTCTTGAGCGACGTCTGAGCGCCGACGAGGGCGACGATGTCCGTCGCGTTCAGGACGTCCCGTTTGACGTCGTCGTTGATGTCGTAGAGGACCTCAGACATCGAGCCTCGCGATCGTGACGGCCGGGCCACCCTCCGCCGCGTCCGCGTACCGAAACGACGCGACGCCGGGATGCGACGTGAGGAACTCGCGCACCGCCGCCGCGAGCCGGCCCGTGCCGTGGCCGTGGACGAGGCGCAGGGCGCCCTTGCCCGCGAGAAGCGCTTCGTTGATCGCGCGTTCGACAAGCGGCAGGGCCGCGTCCACGCGCTGGCCGACGAGAACGAGCTCGGCCGTCGCGAGGATCGCGGGTGCCTCGACCGGGAGGTCCGAAGGCCGCGACGGGGGAGCCGGCGCTTTCGCGAGGCCTGTCGGCAGTGCCGGGGACGGCCGGGCCGACAGCGAGGAGACCGGTACGCGCATCCGCTTTCCCTTGACCTCCACCTCCGCGTCCCCGCGCGAAGAGAGTGTCAGGAGACGCCCGGTCGAGCCGAAGGGCGCGACGGTCACGACCATTCCGGGCACGACCGGAGAGGAGGGCGCCTCCGGCTTCTCCTCGCCGAAGAGTCCGAGGGCGGCCTCGCGCGCCGACTGCGTGACCGTCATGAGCGCCCCGCGCGAAACGCTGCGGCCCGACCGGAGGTCCTCGCGCATCCGCTCGAGCTCCTGGCGCGTTTTCTCGCGCAGCGTGAGGAGCGCCCTCTCGATCTGCTCCTTCGCCTTCTCCCTCAGCTGCGTCCGCTCGGAGGCGAGAGCGGCGCGTTCGCGCTCCATCTCCCTGAGGCGCGCCTCGGCGCTTCGGGCGGCGGCCTCGGCGGCGTCCGCCTTCTCCCGCGCGCGGCGGGTTTCGGTCTCGAGACGCGACAGAGC
>JBAUSZ010000358.1:0-8436 GCA_049581965.1 Thermoanaerobaculia bacterium
GGTAGTGCGTCAGAGCCGCGCCCGCGGCGCACAAGGCCAGCGCCGCGCCCGTCCCGAAGCGCGGCCGCTGGCGCAGCACGAGCGCGCGCTCGAAGGCGAGAAGGGCAAGGAGCGACGCGAGCGCATAGCCGCGGCCTTCGATGCCGTAAAGGACGGCGAGAGGGAAGAGGGCATAGAGCCCCGCGGCGAAGAGGCCCGCCTCGCTGCTGCCGAGACGCCGGCCGAGGAGGATGAGGACCGGGAGATGGAGGAGTGAAGCGGCGAGGGAGAAGAGCCTGACGACGATGTCGCCCGCTCCGAACGAGGGGAACGGAAAGAGGAGAACGTGCGCCGCAAGGTAGTGGAGCGGGGGGCCCGAGTCCAGGCGCAGCGCGGCGAGGATGTCCGGGACGCTCCGGCGCGCCAGCGTGAGCGTGAAGATCTCGTCGGCCCAGAGAGGCCGCGCGAACGCCGCATAGACCCGCGCCGCGACGCCGGCCGCGAGGGCCGCGGCGAGCGCGAGACGGCCGGTCGTCTTCAACGCGAAAAGACTAGCACTCGGGCGCGGAGGACCCGATCAGTATCCCTTCGCAGCGAGGAATGCGGCGAAGTCGGCGAGCCGCGCCGCGTAGCCCCACTCGTTGTCGTACCACACGAGGATCTTGGCGACGCGCTTGTCGAGGACCATCGTGCTCTCCTTGTCGACGATCGCCGAGTGCGAGTCGCCGAGGATGTCGCGCGAGACGAGCGCCTCGTCCGCGACGCGGAGGATGCCTTTGAGCGCGGGGCTCGCGGCGGCCGCCTCGAGCGCGGCGTTGATCGATTCGGGCGTCACGTCCTTCTTGAGGGTCGCGACGATGTCCGTGATCGAGCCGTCGGGCACGGGCACACGGAGCGCCATCCCGTCCATTTTCCCCTTCAGTTCGGGGATGACGAGCGCGGTGGCCTTCGCGGCGCCGGTCGAGGTCGGGACGATCGAGAGCGCCGCCGAGCGGCCTCTCCTGCGCTTGCGGGTCGGAGCATCCATGAGGGACTGGCTCGACGTGTAGGCGTGGACGGTCGTGATCATGAGGTGCTCGACGCCGAAGGTTTCGTGCAGGACCTTCGCGACGGGCGCGAGCGAGTTCGTCGTGCACGAGGCCATCGAGACGACGTGGTGCTTCGCGGGGTCGTACGTGTGGCCGTTCACGCCGAGGACGAACGTGCCGTCGGGGTCGTCGGCCGGCGCCGAGATCACGACCTTCTTCGCACCGCCGGCGAGGTGCTTGGCTGCGTCGGCGCGTTTGCGGAACGCGCCCGAGCATTCCATGACGACGTCGGCGCCGGAGGAGCCCCAGGGCAGCGCGGCGGGGTCCTTCGAGGAGAAGAACGGGATCTTCGTGCCGTCCACCACGAGCTCGTGGTCCGTGACCGAGACGCGGTGATCCCACCAGCCGTGGACGGAGTCGTACTTGAGGAGATAGGCGAGGTCCCCGAGGTCGGCGAGGTCGTTGATGCCCGCGACCGTCGCGCCGCGCTGGAGGAGATGCTTGAAGAGGCAACGGCCGATGCGGCCGAATCCGTTGATCCCGACCCGAACCGGAGTCGTCATGAAAAACCTCCGGGGCCGCGCGTCCGCACGAGCCCCGGGGTGATCTTAGCGACTGACGGCAAAGGCGGCCTGAAGCTCCTGCATCAGGCCGTCACGCGCAGACCCTGACTCAGGCGGCCTTCGGCGCAGGCGTGGCCTCGGACTTCGGCGACGCGCAGCCGCCCTTGCCCTTGCACGAGTTCTTGCCGGCGCAGCCGTTGTCGCCGCTCTTGCAGCCGCCGTGACCCTTGCACGCGTTCTGGCCCTTGCAGGCATGCTTGTCGGCGTCCGACGGGCTCGTCTTCTTGCCGCCGCAGCCGTCCTTGCCGCCGCAGCTGGACTTGTCCTTCTGGCCGGCGGCGGGCTTCTTCGAGGCGTCGGGCTTGTCGTCGCCGCGCGCGGGAGAGGCGAGGAGCGCGGACCCGGCGAGGATGCCGGCGATGGCGGCGGAGAGGTAGGGATTCGTCGGGTTGTTCTTCTTCATGAGGTTTCCTTCTTGTGTCCTATTCGCGGACGCATGTGAATGCTGGCCGGGCCCGAAACATTCCGCCCCCGGGGCTTCGTGCCGGTCTTGCGCGAAAGGCGGTAGGCTGCGGGAATGGAGACGAAGGCGAAGGCGCAGACAAGGTCCCACCTTGCGCTCGCGGTCCTCGTCGCCGCAGCCCTGGGCCCCGGCCCGGGCCGGGCCGACGCAGCCGCATGCACCGGCAAGGGAATCGAACTGCAGGTGCTCGGCTCCGGCGGGCCCGAGACCCGGGGGCGACGCGCGTCCAGCAGCTACCTCGTCTGGCAGGACGGCGTCGCCCGCGTGCTGGTCGACAGCGGCGGAGGCAGTGCTCTGCACTTCGGAGAAGCCGGCGCGCGGGTGTCCGATCTCGATGTCGTCCTGTTCACGCACCTGCACGCGGACCACACGGCGGATTTCGCTGCGCTCGTGAAGTCCTCTTTCTTCGAGGATCGCAGTCGCCCCCTTCCGGTGATCGGGCCTTCGGGGAACCTCGCCTTCCCCTCCACCGTGGAGTTCGTCCGCGCCCTGTTCGACGCGAAGCGCGGCGCCTACCGTTACCTGAGCGGCTTTCTCACGGGCGAGGACGGGAGCTACCGGATACAGCCGCGGAACGTCACCCTGAAGCCCCACGAGCTGCGGCGCGTGCTCTCGGCCGATGGCCTGACCGTCGTCGGAACCCCGGTCACGCACGGCGGCGTCCCGGCCATCGCCTGGCGCGTCGAGATCGGGGGCTCTCGCCTCGCCTTCAGCGGCGATACAAACGGAAACGACGGCAATCTGGAGGTGCTGGCGGATCGCGCCGACGTCCTCGTGGCGCATAACGCGGTTCCGGAGGGCGCGTCGGGTGTGGAGCGTGCGCTCCACATGCCGCCGTCGGTTATCGGTCGGATCGCCGAAAAGGCCCATGTAGAGAAGCTCGTGCTGTCGCACCGGATGCTTCGCACACTCGGGAGGGAACAGGAGACGCGGGCGGGCATTGCCCGTAGCTACGAAGGCCCCGTCGTCTTCGCGGACGACCTAGACTGCTACTCGCCGAAGTGACGGGATTCCGCAGGGGGCCGCCCGTTCGGCGCGCCGGAGATTTCAGCCGAGGGGTTTGGCCGCAGATGCGGCCCGGGGCGGCCGATTCTCGCCCGTCGACCTCACGTGGGGGTCGAGGAGCGTACGCAGGGCCTGGCGACCGCGATGCACGCGGATCTTGAGGGCGTTCGGGGTGATGCCGAGAAGCGCGGCGGCGTCGTCCGAGTCCATCTCCTCGATGTCGCGCAGGAGGAGCGCCGTCCGGTAGGTTTCGGGCAGACGATCGATGCAGGAGCGGACGAGGGCGCGCGTCTCGTCCCTTTCGAGTCGCGCGAGCGCCGACTCGTCCCACGGCCGGAACTGCTCGACGGTGTGGCCGTCCGCCTCGTACGCGGGGAGAAGGTCGTCGATCGACTCTTCGGGCTTGCGCTCCCTGCGGCGGAGGCGCATGAGGCAGGCGTTCACGGCGATGCGGTGGAGCCACGTCGAGAGGCGGCACTGACCCTCGAAGCTGCCAAGCGCCTTGAACGCGCAGACGAAGGCCTCCTGCACCGCGTCCTGGGCCTCCTGGTCCTGGCGAAGCATGCGACGCGCGACGGCAAGGAGGCGACCCGTGTTGGCGCGGACGAGATCGGTGAACGCGTCGTCGTTCCCCGCGCGAAGCCGCGTGAGGAGCGCAAGCTCCTCGGAAGGGGGGGCGACCGTCTCGATCGTCGGCATGTTCTGCCGATTGGATGCGAGACGGTCGCTTGTTTATTCCGTCAGCCCTTTTTCGCCTCGCTCTTGGTGGCCGGCTTCTTCGCGGCGGCCTGTGTCAGGCGCCCGCCCTCGATCTTGAGGCACGTCTCCTTCTCGAGGCGAAGGAAGCCTTTGCGGCGGCAAGCGTTGGAGCCGTGGCAGCCGGTCGTCCGGCAGCCGCCCGCACCACAGTCGCCGACACCCTTGCACTTGTTGACGCCCCAGCAGGGAACGCCCTCGTCCGGCTTCTGGGATCCCTTCTCGTCCTCGGCGCGGGCGAGCGTGGGTGCCGCGAGGAATCCCGCGAGAGTGGCGACGAGGAGCGACTTTTTCCCGATGTTCATGAAATCTCCTTTCAGATTGTGGAGGCCGGTGCGCCGGCGTTCCGGTGGATGGCGGTGGCGAAGAGTCCCCGCTCGACGAGCGAGCGAAACGTCGTGAGAAGAGAGCCGATTCCGGCGGCGCCGCCCGCGGAGGCGAGGCGCGCCTCGAGCATCGTGAGGGTAGCGGCGCCGCCGGTGAGCGCGGCGACGAAGGCGGCTTCTCTCTCATCCAGGCGGGCGCACGCAACGGTGTGTCCGCGGCGGAAAACGAGCGCGGTCTCGGGGTTCCTCTCGAGCTCGATCTCCACGGCCTCGTCTGCCTGGCCGCGCGTCTGCCAGAGCGAGACGATCGGCCAGCGCGACGGCAGGAGCACGACGCCGGGAGCGAGGACGAGCGGGAGCGCGGCGACGTCCTCCGGCGCCTCCTCGAGGAGCGCCTTCCACGTGAGTGGCTCCGCGTCGGGCACGACGAACGCCTCGGCGACGGCGCGCTCGAGGCGCGCGAGATCCGGAAGGAATGGAAACGCGACGGCGATCGGGTCGACGGAAAGGTGCTCGGGGAGGAGGTCGCCCGCGCGCGAGAGATCGTACGTGCGCGGCGGGAACGCGCGCACGTACCGTTCGGCGAGCGCGGCGAAGGGTTCCGGCCCGAGGATGCGCCGCACGGCGGCGTAGTCGGACTCGAGCGCCTCGACGAGGCGCGCGACGTAGCCGTGCGCGTAGACATGCCAACGGTCCTCGACGCCGCCGGCGGGCGGCGCGTTGAAGTCGAAGGCGCGCTCAGTCGTCTTGCGCTCGTTGAGGCCGTTGAGATCCTGCAGGAAGTCGCGCTGCAGGGCGCGCAGGATCGCGGCGCTCACGCCGCGATCCTCTCGGGCGCCGACCACGCCCTTTGGATGACCTCGGCGAGCCGCGTCTCTTCGACGAGGACGTCGAACTCGGGGACGTTCGCGTCCCACTCGAGGAGCGTCGGCTGCGCGCCGAAGCGTCGGACGGCCTGGCGGTAGAGAGCCCAGACCTCGTCGCGGACGGGGCGGTCGTGCGTGTCGATCACGACGTCGCCATGGTCCTCATGGCCGGCGAGATGGAATTGCTTCACGCGGTCCACGGGAATCGCGCGGAGCGCTTCGGCGGCATCGAAGCCGTGATTTCTCGCGTTGACCCAGAGGTTGTTCACGTCCAGGAGGAGGTGGCAGTCCGCCTCCGCCACGACCGCGGCGAGGAAACCGGCCTCGCTCATTTCGGACGTGCGATACGACACGTAAGACGAAACGTTCTCGACGAAGAGCTGCCGGCCCAGGACGTCCTGCGCGCGGCGGATCTTGCCGGCGACGTGGCGGACTGCCTCCTCAGTGAACGGGAGGGGCAGGAGGTCGTGGCTGTTCAACCCCGCGAGGCCCGTCCAGCAGAGATGGTCCGAGACGACGGCCGGCTGAATACGGTCGACGAGTGCCTTGAGGCGGGAGAGGTAGGCCGCGTCGAGCGGGTCGGCCGACCCAAGGTTCATCGAGACGCCGTGGAGCGCGACCGGGTAATCGCGCCGGACGCGGTCGAGAACGTACGCGGGCCGGCCGCCCTCGACCATGAAGTTCTCGGAAATGACCTCGAAGAACGGAACATCCGGCTTCTTTTCGAGAACGCGGTCGAAGTGCTCCTTTCGAAGGCCGATCCCGCATCCCGTGAGCGTCACCTGTGCCGTGTTCTTCATCGTGCGTTCCTCGCCGACTTGGATGCCCATGAGGTCGGGCGGTTTCGTCAGAACCCCGCGCCCTTCGTGGCGAGGCGGACTCGCCAGACGGCCGTGGAGGCCGTGATAAAGAGCGTTCGGCCGTCTTCCCCCCATGCGACGTTCGATACGGGAACGGCGAAGGCGAGCGTCCCGAGGTGGGCGCCGTCCGGCCCGAAGACGTGGACGCCACCCGGCCCGGCTGCGAAGAGATTCCCGTGCGCGTCCACCTTGAGGCCGTCCGGATTCCCCGTGCCCGGCCGCGTCCAGGAGGTCGCGTCGAAAAATACCCGCCCCGTCTCGAGCGTCCCGTCGGCGCGGACGGGAAACGCCATCCACACGGCGCGGGCCGCGTCCGCGTTCGAGACATAGAGCGTCCCGCGGTCGGGAGAGAACGCGAGGCCGTTCGGTGCGTTCAGCGCTTTCGTGAGGAGCGTGAGCCGACCGTCCGGCGCGAACCGGTAGACGCCGCTGTACGGCAGCTCCCTTCCGGGGTCCTCGAAAGAGCGCGGGAGGCCGAACGGAGGGTCCGTGAAGTAAAGGTCGCCGTTTGGCGCGAAGACGAGGTCGTTCGGGGAGTTCAGTCTGCGGGCCTCGAAGCGCGACGCGAGGATCGTCCGGCGGCCGTCGGGCTCGATCCGCACGATTGCGCGGTCGCCGTGCGCGCAGAAGACGAGGCGACCCACGGCATCGAACGCGAGGCCGTTCGAGCCGGGCTCGCGACCCGTGAACGGCTCCTTCCCGGTGTAGCCGCTGGGCGAAAGGAGACGCGTCGTGCCCGCGCCCGGGCGCCAGAGATGGATCGCGTTGGCTGGGATGTCGGAGAAGAGGAGGCCCTTCGCGCGCGCATCCCAGAGCGGGCCCTCGAGCCAGGCGAAACCGTCAGCGATCCTTTCGATCGTCGCCCCGGGCGGGATGAGCGCGTCGAGACGCGGGTCGTTGCGCACGATCGAGACGGCGTCCGAGCCTGCGGCGAGAAGACGCGCGAAGAGAAGCGCGCCGACGCCGGCGGGAAACGGCAGCGCCGCGAGGAGCATCCTGAAACGGCGGCTCAGCGCCGCCGGCCGGCCCGAGGTCACCGCGGCCTCACGCCCGGCACGTTCAAGCGGATCCGGTAGAGCGACGACCGGGCGCAGAGGTAGAGCGTCCGGCCGTCGGGGTCTCCCCACGCCATGTTGTGCGGGTGCTTCGGGCCCACGATCGTCCCGACGTGCCGGCCCTCGGGCGAGAGGATCCAGAGTCCGCCCGGGCCGGAGACGTAGAGGTTGCCTTTCACGTCCACCTTGATTCCGTCGATCGCGTCCTCGCCCTTCGCGGACGTCATGTCGAAGAAGAGGGCGCCCGCGCCGAGCGTGCCGTCCGCCTTCACGGGGTAGCGCACGACGATCTTCTTCTTCTCGTCCCAGTTCCCGACGTAGAGGAAGCGCTCATCGGGCGAGAACGCGATGCCGTTCGGGCCGGACAGGTCCTTCACGAGGAGGGTGAGCTTTCCGCCGAGGATCCCGAAGACGCCCGAGAACGGCAGCTCCTTGCGCGGGTCGTCCGCGAACTTCGGGAGACCGAACGGCGGGTCCGTGAAGTACACGTCGCCGTTCGAACGCACGACGAGATCGTTCGGGCTGTTGAGGCGCTTGCCCTCGTACCGGTCCGCGAGAACGGTGAGCGCGCCCGTCTTCTCGAGGCGCACGACGGCGTGGTTGCCGTGCTGGTCGAACGTGAGACGGCCCTCGCGGTCGAGGGTGAGGCCGTTCGAGCCGGGCTGGCCGTACTCGCCGATGTCGGCGCCCGCGTAGCCGCTCTTCTCGCGGAAGACGTCGAGGCGCCCGGCGGCGCCCGCCGAGGTCTCGGGCGTGTAGCGGTAGATACGGTTGCGGTTCGGATCCGAGAAGAGGAGCGAGCTCGTGCGCGAATCCCAGACGGGTCCCTCCGTGAAGAGGAAGTTATCCGCAACACGGAAGATCTTCGGGTTGAGGGGGACGATCGCGTCCATCGCGGGGTCCGTCCGCAGGACCTCGACATTGACCTCCTCGGGGACGACCGCGAACGGCTCGTCTGACGCACCGGCGTAGAAGAGGAGACGCGCGAAGCGCATCCAGATGTAGTTCGTCGGCGGGTTCGAGAGCGGCCCATTCGCCCCGAAGACGGCGATCGAGACGGTGCGCCCGGGCTTCGCGTTCCGCGCGATCACGACTCGGTTCGCGCCGTTCCAGCCCGCGACGACGGACCCGCCGGCCTGTCCGGCGCGGCGCGGCAGCTCACCGTCCACCCAGACTTCCGCGTAATCGTCGATCGACGTCTCGAAGACGACGGTCGAGCCGGCGACAGGGAAGGCGTCCACGCGCTCGGGCAGCGTGACGCGCACGCGGTACCACGCGAAGGAGAACCGGCCGGCGCCCCGGCGTTTGTCGAGCTCCCCGGGCGCGACGGTCTCCCACGCCGTGTCGTCGAAATCCGCGCCGCCTGCGTGCGGGGCGAGGTCGTACGTCCTCGTCGGGACGGAGCCCGGCTGGCCGTCCGGCCCCGCGAGCCGGAAGTCGGTCTCGACGACCTTTGCGTCCGCGTACCGCCACAC
>JBAUSZ010000359.1:0-5263 GCA_049581965.1 Thermoanaerobaculia bacterium
CTCGCGCGGCTTTCCCGCGACGCGCGGCGGCGGGTCGCCGAGACGCTCGCCGCGTTCCCCATCCCCGCGACCGGGACAGAGGGCTACCGGACGGCCGAGGTCACCGGCGGCGGCGTCGCGCTGGACGAGGTCGACCCCGGCAGCGGGAAGAGCAGGATCGTGCCGGGGCTGTGGCTCGCGGGGGAGGTTCTCGACGCATTCGGGCCCATCGGAGGTTTCAACTTCCAGTGGGCGTGGGGCACGGGCTGGACGGCGGGCGAGTCGGCCGCCCGGCCCTGATCAAATCGGCGGCTCGTCCCACCACTTCGAGAGGCGTCCCGCGGGGATCGAGGGCGCCGAGGCGCCCGCGTGCACGTAGTGCGAGACGTCGTTGAAGAGCGTGAGCCGCGCCTGCGAGGGACCCTTGAAGTCGAGGACGTTCAGGCAGGCCGGGCTCTGGTCGAGGCGGTCGCGGTACGTGCGCGGGTCGAAGCCGATGAGAGCGGAGAGGAGGAGCCGGATCGTGGCCTTGTGGGATACGACGAGGATCGAGCGTCCCGCATTCTCCGTCACGAGCGAAACGAGCGCGGGGAGCGCGCGGGCCGTCACGGCCAGACCCGTCTCGCCGCCCTTCGGCGCGAACGTGTAGGGGTCTTCTTCCCAGCACGCGTACTCGTCGGGCCAGAGCGCCTCGACCTCTTTGCGCGTCCGCGCCTCCCAGCGGCCGTGGGAAATCTCGCGGAAGCCCTCGACGGGCCGCACCGCGATCCCGTGCGGCGCCGCGAGGATGCGGGCGCTCTCGAGCGTGCGCTTCATCGGGCTCGCGGCGACCGCGGCCAGGGGCTCGCGGGCGAGGCGCGCGGCGAGGTGGTGCAGCTGCTCGCGGCCTTCGTCCGAGAGGTCGACGTCGGTCTCGCCGGCGAACCGGTCCTCGGCCGAGAGCGCCGTCGCGCCGTGGCGCACGAGGAAGACGCGCGTGGCGATCGACGTCAGCCTTTCACGGAGAAATTCTTCGAAGGAAGCAGAATGCGGAGGCGTTCGCGCCACTCGCCCTGGAGCTCGATCGTCGCGCCCACGACCGAGCCACCCGTACCGAGGGACTTCTTGAGGTCCTTCGCCAATTCTTCCAGGAAGTCCGAGTTATTCGGTAGCCCGTCGAGAACCGTCACGGACTTGCCGCCCCGCCCTTTCGTCTCGAGCCGCAGCTTGACGACGACCTTCTTGGGAATCTTCTCTTCGACCGTCGAGGAACAGGTGCATTCCTTCTCGGGCCAGCCGCACGTCGCGCAGACCCGGCCCACGGCGGTGGAGTAGACGAGCCGCACGGGATCGCGCCGGGCCACGACGGGATTATCCTCTGCAGGTCGTGGCCGATCCGATCGTCGCCCCGCCGCACGTCTTCGTCCCGCCCGCCGCGATCGAGGTGCACGCCGTCCGCTCGTCGGGACCGGGCGGGCAGAACGTGAACAAGGTGGCCTCGAAGATCCTTCTCGAGGTCGACCTCGCCCGCGTGGACGGGCTCGACGACCTCGCGCGGCGCCGCCTCGCGACGCTCGCGGGGCGCCGGCTGGGCGCGGACGGGATCCTGCGGATCACGGCGCAGAGGAGCCGCGATCGCTTGCGGAATCTCGAGGACGCGCGCGACAGGGCGCGTGACCTCCTCGAAGGCGCGCAGCTCACGCCGAGGACGCGCCGCGCGACGCGCCCCTCCCACGGTGTGAAGGAGAAGCGCCTGAGGGCCAAGCGCGTGACGGCCATCTTGAAGGAACGGCGGCGCGCCGTTCGGCCCGAGAACGAATGAGCCGGACGCTCGCCTTCGCCCTGTGCGCTCCGCTCCTGACGGGTGCGTTTTCCGCGAGCGCGCAGAAGAAACCGGCCCGCCGTCCCACCGCGGCCCCGACACCCGTCCCCACGCCCGGCAGGCCGGACCTCGTCGTGACGGCCTTCGGGTTCACGGGCCCCACGGCGAGCAGCGTCCCGAAGCCCACGTGCGAGCCGGGCACGGTCGTCTACAGCTTTGCCGTGACCGTCTCGAACCAGGGAACCGGTCTCTCGCCCTCCTCCGCGTCCCTCGACGGCAAGCCTCTCCTCACGGTCGCCGCGCAGGATCGCCCCGAGTGGTCCGCGAGCGTGCTGCTTCCCCAGATCGCGGCGGGAAAGGCGGCGACGGTGTCCGCCGACGTCCTCTTCTTCGCCGCGGAGCCGGAGTTCATGGTGAAGCAGAACCACCCGTTCGTCGCGGCGGTCGACCCGGAAAATCTCGTCGTCGAATCGGACGAGACGAACAACACGAGGGGCCCGGTCACGATGGGCCCGCCCGCGGGCTGCGAGCGCTTCGTCAGGAGGAAGTGAGCGTCACGCGCGCTCGCCGGCGGCCTTTGCCCTGATCGGCGCGGGCCGGCGGTCGTCGCCGACGTTCACGTAGACGACCTCCGCTTCGGTCACTCTCTTGACCTCGCCGGGGCGGCGCCAGCGCTCGGCCGTCACCTCCACCTTCACCGTGATCGACGTCGTCCCGACCCGGACGATCCGCGCATAGAAGCTCACGAGGTCGCCGACGTAGACGGGCTCGTGAAAGACGACCTCGTTCATCTTGACGGTCACGACGAGGTCGCAGTGCGGGCGCGTCGCGATCGCTCCCGCCTGGTCGATGTAGGCGAGGAGGACGCCGCCGAAGATCGTCCCGTGCGCGTTCGTGTCGCGGGGCAGCATCGAGACGCGGATCGCCGGCTCGTGCGCGTGCGTGTCCATGGGGCGACGATACCCCGGCGCTAAGATCGTGCGCATGTCCGCGAAGGATCCCCGGCTCTTCCTCGGCCGCGCCGTCGACCCCGCGACGGGCAAGACGGGCGGCGAGGATTTCCGGCTCGAGGCCTCCGACCTCACGACGCACGGCCTCATCGTGGGCATGACGGGCAGCGGCAAGACGGCGCTCGGCATCGTCCTCATCGAGGAGCTGCTCCAGCGGGGCGTTCCCGTCCTCGCGGTGGACCCGAAGGGCGATCTCGGGAACCTCCTCCTCGACTTTCCAACGCTCGCACCGGAGGAATTCGCGCCGTTCGTGGACCCGTCCGCGGGGACGCCGGAATCCGAGGCGAAAAAGTGGACGGACGGCCTCGCGGGCTGGGGCCTCGGCCCGGCCGACGTGCGGGCGCTCCTCGCGAGCCGCGAGGCCGTGATCTACACGCCCGGCTCGGCGGCGGGCGTCCCCGTGGACCTCTTCGGATCGTGCGCTCCGCCGCCCGCGGGCGCCGACGAGGAGGACGCCCGCGACCTTCTCGGGTCGTGGGTGGGCGGCCTCCTCGGTCTCGCCGGGCGCGACGCCGACCCCGTGAAGTCCCGCGACTTCGTCTTCCTCGCAGCCTGCGTGGACGCGCTCTGGCAGGGCGGAAGGACCGCCACGCTCGAGGCACTCCTCGAGGCGGCCTCCGCGCCTCCCTTCGCGAAGGTCGGCGCACTGTCCGTCGACGCCTTCTATCCCGCGAAGGACCGCCAGGAGCTCGTCCTCTCGCTGAACGGCCTCCTCGCGTCGCCGGCGACGGCCGCGTTCCGACAGGGCGATCCGCTCGACGTCGGGAAGATGTTGTCGGCCGGACCGGCGGGCCCTGCGGATGCTCCGGGCGGCGGGGCGCGCCTCTCGATCGTCTCGATCGCGCACCTCGGCGACGCCGAGCGCCTCTTCGTCGTCGCGACGCTCCTCGCGCGCGTCAAGGCCTGGATGCGCACGCTCCCGGGCAGCCCCGCGCTGCGCGCCCTCGTCTACGTGGACGAGATCTTCGGGTTCTTCCCGCCGTCGGCCGAGCCGCCTACGAAAAAGCCGCTCCTCACGCTTCTCAAGCAGGCGCGCGCGTTCGGCGTCGGGGTCGTCCTCGCTTCGCAGAATCCCGTCGACCTCGACTACCGCGGCCTCGCGAACTGCGGCTGCTGGTGGGTCGGGACGCTGCAGACCGAGCGCGACCGCGGCCGCCTCTCCGAGGGCCTCGTCGAGGCCGGCGGGAAGGACGCATCGAAGCTCCTCGACAGGACGAGAAAGCGCGTCTTCCTCCTCCACGACATTCACCGCAAGGAGCCCGCGCTCGTCGAGACGCGCTGGGCGATGAGCTACCTGCGCGGCCCAATGACGAAGTCCGACTTCGTGAGGCTCCGCGGCGCCGCGCCCGTGCCCGCGAAGAGGGCCGAGGTCGCGCCCGGGGCTGTGCCTCCGGCGCTGCCCCCCGAGTGGCCCGCGCGCTGGGTCGAGAAACGCGGGGCCGATCTCGCGTCGGCCGCGCTCTACGTGAAATACGCCGTGCGTTACAAGTCGACCAGGGGCACGTCGCCGGAGGTCCAGGGCGTCAAGCTGTTCCCGCTCTCGGCGCCGGGCGCGGCGGACGTCCTCGAAGGCGAGGCGACCGATGCGAGGGCCGAAGAGCTCCTCGAGAAGCCGCTTGCCCGGGCGCTGCGCTACCCGGACCTTCCCGGGTGGGTGGGGCCCGCCGGCGTGAAGGCCGCCGAGAAGGCCGTGCGCTCGCGCCTCCCCGACAAGCTCGCGACGACTCTCCTCCGCGATCCCGTCACGGGCGCGCTCTCGGGTCCCGGTGAGTCGGCCGACGAGTTCGCGAAGCGCGCGACGGGCGGTGCCGAGCCGCCCGCCGTCCTGCGCGAGAGGCTCGAGAAGAAGAAGCGCGACCTCGCGGCGGCCGAGGCCGCCGAGCAGGGGAGGTCGATGGAGACGTACGCGACGATCGGCAGCGCCGCGCTCGACGTGCTCGGCGGCCTCTTCGGAAAGAAGAAAACGCTCCGCGTCGGGAAAGTGGGCTCGGTCCTGGCCAAGAAACGCATGGAAGGCACGGCGGAGGCGAAGGTCGAGGGCCTGAAGGCAGAAATCGCCGAGCTCGAGGCCAAGCTCGCCCCGCCCGACCCCGCCCGGTTCGAGAGGGTCGAGGTCGTCCCGAACGCGTCGAGCGTCGACGTGCTGTCGATCGGGGTGGCGTGGATCTGTTGAGGATGTATTTTCTCTAGAATCCCTCCATGGCGAAGATTCCGCCGCGGGAGTCCGTCCGCGAGCACCCGCTCTATCGCACCGCGATGGCGGCGCAGCACGCCGCCTACCAGCTCATGCGCGACGTCCCCGCAGGGAGCAAGGCCGACGCGGCGCGCCTCCACGCGGCGCTCGTGAACGCGACGACGTGGGCGACGGCGCTCGTAGACCCCGATGTCGCGGCGAAGGCCCGGGAGGCCGCGCGTGCGGGTCTCGAAGCGTCCGTCGCCGCCGCGACGGAGATGCTGGGCCCGCTCGCTCCCT
>JBAUSZ010000360.1:0-5782 GCA_049581965.1 Thermoanaerobaculia bacterium
GGTCGGACGCGACGTCGAGAGGCGTCGGCGCGGGCTCGAGCCCGACGGAGGCCACGGTCCCGGCGCCGGCGGCATCCTCGAACGCCGCCGCGAAACCCCGGCCCGCGTCGAGAACGGGCACGGCGCGGGCAAGGATCTCGTCCAGGAGGGCTCTCTCGTCGGACGCGGACGTGAGCGAGCGGCCCAGGTCGTAGAGCGTCTCGAGACGGAGGACCTTCTTCTTGAGGGCGAAGGTCTCGAAGTCGCGCGCGGGAGGGCGCGGGGCGCTCACGGGTTCAGGAGGCTCCCCGTGAGCGGCGGGCGGAGGCCGCCGCAGAGGACGCGGCCGGCTTCTCGCCCCGGACTCGGGCGAGCATTTCGACGGCGGGAGCGAAGCGAGGGTTCTTCTGGAGGATGGGCGCGAGGACTTCCGCCGCCTCGTCGGCCCGTCCGAGGCGCCCGAGGCTCCCCGCGAGCGCGAGCCGGGCGAAGTACTGGGGCGGATAGTAGTCGGTCGTGCCGAGGCCCTTGTCCGCGGGATGCTCCAGGGCATCGCGCAGGAGGGGCACCGCCTCGCCGTCGTGGCCCGCGCCCATCGCGATGACGCCCTTGATGAGCTTCGTCTGCCGATCGAGCATCGTCTGACTGTCCGGCTCTTTCGGATCCACGAGCTGCGAGACGTCCGCCGCCGCCAGAACCGCCTGGGCCTCGGCCGTGCGTCCGATCCTCCCGAGCAGAGCCGCGCGGCGGATGTCGTCCACTGCCTTCAGCTTGCGGGCCTCGGGCCCCGGTGGCATCGCCGCGATCTCGGCCGTTGCCGCGGCGGCGGTCTTGACGGCCTCGTCGGTGCGGCCCGCGTCCACGAGGCACATCGTCGCCAGGAAACGAAAATCGTACTGGCCGATGAGGTTCGTCGTCTTTTCGGCCGCCTTCCCGAAGTACTCGGCCGCCTTGAGCGGGTGGCCTCGCCCGGCCTCGACCGTCCCGAGGTGGCCCCAGGCGGCGAAGAAGTCGTCCTTGATCGCGATCGCCTTGCGGAGGGATTCCTCGGCCTCGTCGTAACGGCCCGTGAACGCGTAGAGCTCGCCCAGCGAGTCGTACGGGTTCGCCTGGTCGGACGCGAGGAAGCGGTAGCGTTTGAGGTAGTCCTCGGCCTTCGCGGTCTCGCCCTTGCTGGCCCAGTAGTACCCGAGCGTGTTGTAGGCGATCGCGTAGTTCGGATTCACCTTGATGAGGCGCTCGTACTCGGCGATCGCCTCGGGGGTCCGTCCCACGGTCGCGAGGAAGCCTGCCCGCATCTGGTAGCCCTCGGGGTCGTCCGGGAATCGCCGGACGTACTCGTCGAACAGGGCCTCGAGCTTCTTGAGATCCCGCTTGCCCCAGCGCTCCTCGTAGATGGCCAGCCTCAGCTGCTCGCGGGCCGTGAGCGTGTCGCGCTCGCGCGCGGCCGAGGCGAGGAGCGACTTGGCGCGCTCGGGATCGCGGGCGCGCATCTTGTCGGCGAGCCGAAGCGTCGCCATGACGAAGTGCGGGTCGAAGCGGAGGGCCCCGGCGTAGGAGGACATCGCCTCGCGCTCGTACATCTTGAGGTCGTTCTCGACGCCCTCGTGGTAGAGGCGCCGGGCCTCCTCGGACGTCGTCGTGACGTCCCGGTTCTGGCGGATGAGGAAAGCCGCCGCGGAACCCGCGGCCACGAGGCCGGCGAGGGCCAGAACCAGCGGAACGACGCGGACGCGAGCCAAGGTTCCTCCAGGGCCTCCGGGAGGCCCTTTCTTCATGATACGCGCCGGCGGCGCCGGGGTTTCAGCCGACGCGCATGAGAACGAACGTGATGTCGTCGTATTGCTCGGCCCCGTGCGTGTACTGCCTCACGTCCTCGAGGAGCTCCTCGGCGAGGTCCGCGAGCGGCCGCCGGGCGTGGCGCACGAGAGACGCCTTGAGGCGATCGTCCCCGTAGGGCGTCATCTCGGTCGACATGGCCTCGCTCAGGCCGTCCGTGTAGAAGAGGAGAAGGTCGCCCCGCGAGAGGAAGAGCGAGGCGGCGTCGTAGGACGTGTCGCGGAAGGCACCGAGGGGCAGCCGCGAGGCCGGCACCGGGATCTCCGCCGCCGACCCCGAGCCGGCTCGCACGAGAAGAGGCGTCGGCTGCCCGGCCATGGCGTAGGACATGGAGAGCGCCTTCGGGTCGAGAAGAAAGTACGAGAGCGACACGAACATGCGCCGCTTGATGTCGTAGAGCCGGCGATTCGAGTCCTTGAACACGGAAGCCGGGTCGGAATCGGCCATCGCGCGGGCGTGGACGATCTCCTTGGCCGCGACCATGAGGAGCGACGCGGGGATCGACTTCCCCGAGACGTCTCCGAGCACGAGGGCGAGGCGCCCGTCGGCGCGGCTGTCCACGTCCAGGAAATCGTAGAAATCGCCACCCACGACACGGGCGGGTCGGCTCACGCCGAAGAACTCGACTCCCGGCACGCGCGGAAGCTCGCGCGGAAAAAGGCTCGTCTGGATCTCCCGTGCGATGTCCAGGTCGCGCTCGACCTCGGCACGGCGCGTGAGCTCCTCGTGGAGGCCCGCGGCCTCGAGGCCGAGGGCGCCCTGGTTCGCGATCGTGAGGAGGTGGTCGAGGTCCTCACGGGAGAGCTCCTCCTCGGACCGCTTCTTCCCGACCGCGAGGAGCCCGAGGAGCTTCCCGTGCGTCGCGAGCGGGAGCACGACGCCGATTCCCCTGGCTCGCTGCGCCTCGACGAACCGGCGCGACGCGAGGTCGAGGCCGCCGTCGTCCGCCTCCGCGAGGCGGACGGGCGCGCCGCGCTCGAGGAGACGCTGCAGGAGGACGGAGCTCATTGGAAGCGCCTGGACGCCGGCGGCCGCGGCCGTGGGCTCCGTGAAGGCCCCGTCCTCGGGCCGCGGGAGGAGCAGCTCGAGGCGCTCGAGGCGCAGGAGGTCTCCCGTGCGCGCCGTCAAGAGCTCGCGGAGCTTGGGGCGCTCGAGCTGCGAGACGACCGAGCGGCTCATCTCGAGGAGGGCCGTCTGGAAGTCCGCGCGGTCGCGGAAGAAGACGCGGTCGACGACCTTCTGCATGCGTCGGCGAAGAGGATCGAAGAGGAAGACGACGAGGAGGCCGAACGCGATGCCCACGGCTGGCGACGAGGTTCCTCCTCGTCTTCGGAGGACCCCCGACCACCCTTCGGAGAATCCCTCGGAGAAGTCCGTCATGAAGGCGTTGCTCAGCACCACCGCGAGCGCGTAGAGGCCCGTCACGACGAAGGTCAGGATCGCGTAGACGAGCGACTTGCGCACGATGACCTGCACGTCGAACAGGCGGAACCGAACGATCGCGTACGCGAACGTGAGCGGGATGAGCGCCATCGGAACGACGCCCCAGAGGAGGAAGCGGTCCTCTCGGAAAAGCGACGGAAAGAAAACGGCGAAGACGACGAACGGGACGATTCCCGCGACGGTCCCGAGGAGGAGGACGAGGATCGGCCGGCGCGCGGCGCGGTCCGCGCTCGTCCACCAGGTGTGGGCGAGGGCGAGGAGCCCGAGAATCAGGTAATCCGCGAGCAGGATCCAGTTGAGCGTCGGCGCGCCGTAAATGAGGCGGTGCGTGCCGCCGTGCTCGTAGCCTGCCATCTGGAGAACGTAGAGAACCGGCGGGAGCGAATAGAGGACCGCGAGGAGGAGCGGCGACCCGTTCAGGAAGCGCTGGAGCGAGGCAACGAGAGGAGGCGCCGGCGGTTCGCCGGCACGGCGGTCGGCGAACCGGAAGGTTTTTTTCTCGGGGAAGAGCAGGAAAAAGTGGAGGAACACGGCCGGCAGGAGGAAGAGCGCGAGGGTGCCTGCGACCTGGACGACGTAGTCGATCCAGTAGTAGCTCGACGGGCGCAGCCGGCAGACGAAAAACTCCATGAAGAGGATGCAGAGGACGTAGAAGACCTGCACGGCCGAGTCGTCGGGCCGGCGAGACACGACGAAAACGCCGAGCGCGAAGAAGAGGAGGCCGAGAAAGACGAAGTAGTAATACGTCGCCGAACCGAGCCGGAAGGGCGTGAGGGAGACCTTCGTCTCGAAGACCTCGCCCCCGCGCCGCACGAGGTAGTCGACCTTCTCGCCGACGCGGTGGCGGAGCAGCTCGGGCGGCGCGTCCGCCGCCTTGTTGAGCATCCGGTGGCCGATTCCGAGAATGACGTCTCCGGCTCTCAGGCCCGCCTTTTCGGCCGCGCCTCCCGGCACGAGGTCGCGCACGAGGATTCCGCCTACCGAGTACGGATCGGGCACGACGCCGTCGTAGGCCTTCGGCAGGAACATGTCCACGACCGAGAGGACCGCGAGGAGGGCGCCGAAGACGCCGAGGACGACGAGTGGCGCGTGCCGCCGGGAGGCGCTGGGTGCCTCGACGGCGCCCGGCGCGTTCCTCAGAGCCGGCGACGAAGCGGACATTCTCGGACCCAGTATACGAACCGCATGCCAACGACGTTCCGGGGGCGGCACGGCGGCCGCCGCGTGTGAGAATCCGCGCCGTGACCCGCAGGCGACCGGGCCCTTCGCGCGGCCTTTTCCTCACCTTCGAGGGCATCGAGGGCTCGGGAAAGAGCACGCAGATCGCGCGGGCCGCCGCGTGGCTCAGGACGAGGGGCCTCCCCGTCCTCGAGACCCGCAACCCGGGAGGCACCGAGCTGGGCCGGCTCCTCAGGAACGCACTCCTCCACTCGAAAGGCCACATCGACGCGGGGGCCGAGCTCCTCCTCATGATGGCCGACCGGCGCCACCACCTCGCAACGATGATCGAGCCCGCGCTCGCGGCGGGAACGCACGTCCTGTGCGACCGCTACACGGACGCCTCGCGCGCCTACCAGGGAGCGGGGCGGGGTCTCGGAGAAGCGGCGGTGGATGCCCTCCATCGTGCGTGGTGCCGGCGCGACCCGGACCGGACGTACCTGTTCGACCTGCCAGTCGAGACGGCGCTCGCCCGAGTCGCGAAGCGGCGCGGGGCGTCGTACGACAGGTTCGAAGACGAAGACGAAGATTTCCACGAAAGAGTGCGCAAGGCCTACCGCCGGCGCGCCCGAATGGAGCCGAAGCGGTTCGTCGTCATCGAGGCTTCGCCCTCGGCCGACGAAGTCTTTCTTTCACTCGAAGAAAATCTCAGGTCTCTCTTCTTCCCGGGTCGGAGGCGCGTGTGACGGCCGCGCCCGTCGTCCTCCTCGCGGGGCCGGGCTCGAGCGTCCTCGAGGCCGCCGCCCTCGAGGAGGCCGCCGCCGTGATCTGCGGCAGCGGATTCGATCCCGAGTCGTCCTGCGCCCGACGGGTCTTCCGGAAAGAGCATCCCGACCTGATGGTCGCCGCGCCGAAACGCAGCCGCCGCGTGAACGCCCCCCATTTCGAGGAGGGCGACACGAAGGAGACGACCATCCCGACGGCGCTCGTTCGAGCCGTCGCGGCGGACTCGACGCGTCTCCCGTACGAGGCGCCGCTTCGGGCGATCCTCTTCCTCGACATCGACCGTGCGGAGCCCGCGGCCTTCAGCGCCCTCCTCAAGATCCTCGAGGAGCCGCCCAGCCGGACACGCTTCTTCCTGACGGCGACGCGGCCGCGACTCCTGCCCGCGACGATCCTCTCGCGCGTCGCCCTGCGGAGCCTGCCGGGCACGTCGCGCGCCGAGACCGCGGCGCTCCTTTCGGAAAGGGGCGTTTCCCCCGAGGACGCCGAGGCGCGCGCGGCCTTCGCGCCGCACGACGCGGACGAGGCCGCCGCCCTCGATCTGGCCGAGGCGCGCGCGACGCGCGATGCGCTCCTGGAG
>JBAUSZ010000361.1:0-1549 GCA_049581965.1 Thermoanaerobaculia bacterium
GAGCAGGGTTCGTGCCGCCCGCTCCGTCAGGCCTGCGCCTTCGGAGTTCCGGCCTGGTTCCCGCGGATGTCGGTGGGAATCTGCAGGGGGCCGGTCTGGCGGAGGTCTTCCTTGATGATGAGGTCGAGGAAGAGCTCGCGCACGCCGTCCTGACCCTGGGCCTTGAACACCTTGCGCACGTCGCGCGGCTTGAGCTCGATCCCCGCCATCGCCTTGAGGTACTGGCAGAACACGGTGGCCCGGGACCGGAAGGAGACGACGAGAATGGCGAGGAGGAGCGCCGCGAAGCCGAGGAGCGCGAGCCCCGTGACCCCGGAGACCTCGAACAGGGCCGAGGGACTCATGCGGAAACTCTCCGCGCCGGGCGAGCCGGTCTCATCGAAGTCTCCTTCTCCCCGCGGGCTCCTCGAATCATAACGCGCGCCCCCCTCACGGGCCGTAAGCAATCCGGTAGATGACGCCCGCCTTGTCGTCCGAAACGAGGAGGGAGCCGTCCGGCCGCACGAGGACGTCCACCGGGCGCCCCCACGCCTTCTGCCCTTCGAGCCAGCCCTCCGCGAAGACTTCCTCGCCCGTGGCCTTCCCGTCCTTCATGAGGACGGTCACGACGCGGTAACCGACCTTCTTCGACCGGTTCCACGAACCGTGCTCGGCGACGAAGACGCGGCCGCGGTACGCCGGCGGAAACGTCGTACCCGTGTAAAACCGCATCCCGAGAGTCGCGACGTGCGCCTGGAACCGGAACGCGGGCTTTTCGAAATCGCGGCACGGCCGCTCCTTGCCGAACTCGGGGTCCTTCACGTCGCCGCCGTGGCACCACGGGTAACCGAAGTGCATCCCGGCGGCGGGCGCATGGTTCAACTCGTCCGGCGGCGTGTCGTCGCCCATCCCGTCGCGCCCGTTGTCCGTGAACCAGAGCTCCTTCGTCGCCGGGTCCCAGTCGAACCCGACCGTGTTCCTCACGCCGCGCGCGAAGACCGCGAACCCCGTGCCGTCGGGTCTCATCCGCGTGATCGAGGCGTAGGGGTCGCTGCGCTTGCAGATGTTGCAGGGCGCGCCGACGGGCACGTAGAGCCAGCCGTCGGGCCCGAAGGCGATGAACTTCCAGCCGTGGTGGCCGTCCTTCGGGAGTGCGTCCGTCACGACGACCGGTCCCGGCGGAATGTCGAGGCGGGACTCGATCCGGTCGAAGCGGAGGATGCGCGAGACCTCGGCGACGAAGAGCGCGCCGTCGTGCACGGCGACGCCGTTCGGCTCGTTGAGGTCCTTCGCGAGCGTGACGACCCTCTTCGCCCTCGTCCCGTCGCCCGCGTCGACGACCGCGTACACGGAGCCCTCGCGCGTCCCGACGAAAAGCGTGCCGCCGGGGCCCATCGTCATCGAGCGCGCGCCCGGCACCTCCGCGTAGAGCGAGATCGAAAAGCCGGGCGGGAGCCTGATCGTCCCGAGCTTGACGTCCTTCGCGTCGGCAAGGGTGGGCCGAGAACGCGCCGAGAGGAGAAGAAGGAAGGAAAGAAGGAACTTCTTGGAAGGTGAAGAGGGGATTGGC
>JBAUSZ010000362.1:0-3895 GCA_049581965.1 Thermoanaerobaculia bacterium
GCCCCCGGCGCTGCGCCTGCCCGCGGGCGTCGCGCCGACGCGCTACGCGGCGGAGCTGTGGCTCGATCCGGCGAAGGAGACCTTCCGGGGAAGGATCGAAGTCGAGATTGCTTCGAAGATGGAGACAGGCACGCTCTGGTTGAACGCGAAGGAGCTCGATGTGAAGACGGCCTCGGCCCGTCCGGCGGGAGGGGGCGGGGCGATACCCGGAGCCGCGGCGGCGGCGGGCAGCGACTACGTTCGTCTCACCTTTCAAAAGAATCTCTCTCCCGGTCCGTGGTCGCTGACCCTCGAGTACTCGGGACGGGTCGAGTCGAAGGACACCGAGGGCATCTTCCGCCAGAGGGAAGGAGGCGATTGGTACGCCTTCAGCCAGTTCGAGGCGATTTACGCGCGCCGCGCCTTCCCGTGCTTCGACGAGCCTTCGTTCAAGACACCCTGGCAGCTCACGATCCACGCGCCCAAGGGCGCGATCGCCGTGGCGAACACCCCGGTCGTCTCCGAGTCCGACGAGGCGGACGGCGGGCGGAGATTCGCCTTCGCGCCCACGAAGCCGCTGCCGAGCTATCTCGTCGCGTTCGGTGTCGGGCCGTTCGACGTCGTGAATGCCGGCACCGCCGGTCGCAACCGAACTCCGGTGAGGATGATCGTGCCGAAGGGCCGGAGCGCCGAGGCGCGGTGGGCGGCGGAATCCACGGGGCCGATCCTCGAAATGCTCGAGGAGTATTTCGACATCCCGTACCCCTACGAAAAGCTCGACCACCTCGTGATCCCGCAGACGGTTGGCTTCGGGGCCATGGAGAACGCCGGCCTCGTGACATATGCGTCGAGTCTGCTTCTCGCAAAGCCCGCCGACGAGACGATCCGCTTTCGTCGCGCGTACGCGAGCGTCTGCGCGCACGAGACTGCGCACCAGTGGTTCGGCGACTACGTCACCACGGCCTGGTGGGACGACATCTGGCTGAACGAGGCCTTCGCGACCTGGATGGCGTCGAAGATCGTGGACCGCTGGAAACCGGAATGGAGCTGGGCCGTCCAGCGCGCGGGGGCCCGCGCCGGCGCGATGGAGGAGGACTCGCTCGTGACGGCGCGGCGGATCCGGCAGCCGATCACGGGGAACGACGACATCGCGAACGCATTCGACGGGATCACCTACCAGAAGGGGGCCGCCGTCATCGCCATGTTCGAAGGCTGGGTCGGCGAGAACGGCTTTCGGCAGGGAATTCGCGGCTATCTGAGGTCTCACGCCTGGGGGAACGCGACGTCCGACGATTTCGTGGCCTCGATCGCGGAGGCGACGAAGAATCCGGCCGTCGTCGCCGCTTTCCGCTCCTTCCTCGACCAGCCCGGCGTCCCGCTCGTGACGGCCGAGCTCGTCTGCGCCGGCGGCCGGCCGAACCTTCACTTGTCCCAAAAGCGATTCCTGCCGACCGGCTCGACCGGCTCGAGGCTCGAGACGTGGCAGGTGCCGGTCTGCGCCCGAGCGGGGGACCCGGGCGACGCGGCCGTCTGCACGCTCCTGACGGAGCCCGGGGGCGAGCTCGCGCTGCCGGGGACCTGTCCCGCGCGCATCCTCGCGAACGCCGGGAACGGCTACTACCGGGTTCTCTACAAGGGCAGCCTCCTCGGCAAGGTCCTTGCCGACGGCGGCAGGCACCTGACGGCCGGAGAGCGCGTCGCGACCCTGTCCGACGTGGCCGCCCTCGCCCGGAGCGGCGATGTCCCGATGGCCACCGCGCTCTCCCTCGTCCCCGCCTTCGCGAACGACACCGGAAGGCCCGTGGTCGAGGCGGTCCAGCGCATCGCGGCCCTGCCCCGGGACTTCCTCGTGGCCGACGAGATGCGGCCGCGGTATCGCCGGTTCGTGAGCGACGTCTTCGGTGCGCGGGCGCGCTCGCTGGGCTGGAAGACCAGGCCGGGCGAGGACGAGGACACGCAGCTCCTGCGCGCGTCCCTCGTCGCATTCGTCGCGAACGAAGGCGACGAGCCGGCGCTCGTCTCCGACGCGTTGCGGCTCGCGAAGACGTGGCTCAAGGACCGCCGCGCGATCGATCCGCTGCTGGTCTCCGACGTCCTCGACGTCGCCGCGAGGCACGGCGACGTCGAGCTCTTCCAGGCTTTTCTTTCCGAGGCGAGGAAGGCGACGGAACGGCGCGAGCGGGTGCGCCTCCTGGGCGCGCTCGGCCTTTTCCGGGACCCGTCTGCCGTGCCCCTCGCGCTTGCCGTCTCGCTCTCGAACGACTTCGACGCGCGCGAGGCCGTCACGATCCTCCGCGAGGCGGCCTCGAGCCGCGAGACACGGGCGGAGGCGTGGGCATTTCTCAAGGCGAATTTCGACAAACTCGTGGCGCGCCTCCCACGCGAGTCGCCGGCGCGTTTCCCGGCTCTCGTCTCGGGCTTCAGCGACGCCGGGCGGCGGTCGGACGTCGAGGCGTTTTTCCGGGACCGGGCGCCGAAGTACGCGGGCGGGCCGAGGGTCCTCGCGCAGACTCTCGAGCAGATCCAGCTCCACGCGGCGCTCCGGACCTCCGTTCAGGACGGCGTGAGTGAGTTCTTGCTTCGCTACGAGCCGAGGCCGAGCATCGACGTCAAGCCGCAGGCGGGAATCTAGGGAGCAATCTCCGCCCCCGAGCGAGCGAGCGAGGGCGAGGGTGACGATTACGCGGCCGCGCCGACCGTCTTCCAGTACCGCACGAGCCCGGTCACGTTCATCGCGAAGGGGAGCGCGGTCCGGTAGGCCTCGAGACTCTCGGCGCCCACGCCCCTGGCGACGAGCCTCTGAGTCAGCCACGCCTCGAACTGGGGCACGATGGCGGGCTCGTCCCTGCCCGCGCCCAGAAGGGCGCGGATGAACGCCGCCCACGCGTGCAGCTCCTCCATCATCTCGTCCAGCCGGCGCGCGACGTCGCCGTGGAGGCCGAAGTGCGTCGGGTAGAAGCCGTCCGGGCGAGCGGCCTTGATGCGCTCGATCGAGCGTGCCCAGGTCGGGAGGTCGATGTCCGGCGGGGGCGTCGGCGGGAGGTTCGGGCCGTTCCCGATCGCGACGCCGCCGACGTCGCCCGTGAAGACGAGCCCTTCCAGGAGGTAGGCGTTGTGGTGGATCGCGTGCCCCGGCGTCTCGAGCACGCGCAGGGCCGTCCTTCCGACCCGGATGGTTTCGCCGTCCGCGGTGACCTTCAAGTTGTCGGCCGGAATCGGCTCGAGCGTCCCCCAGAGGGTGTCCATCTGGTCCTTGTAGATCCGCTTTGCGGAGGCGAGGAGCTTCGAGGGGTCGGCCATGTGCGGTGCGCCGCGGGGGTGGACCCAGACGTTTGCGCCGGCCCGCGCGAGGCGCCATGCCGCGCCCGCGTGGTCGAGGTGAACGTGCGTCAGGAAGACGTCGCCCACGTCGGAGGGCCCGACACCATGCCTCGCGAGTGCCGCGACGAGGTGAGGCCACGTGGACTCCGGGCCGGTCTCGACGAGTGCTCGATGGCCGTCCGACTCGACGAGGTAGGCCGCGATCGTCTCGTTCCGGAAGAACTCGAGGTCGAGGGTGTGGATCTGCATGGAACCTCTATTCTCGCCGGTTTGTGGCACGCCCGGCGCTATCCTCGCCCGGGAAGGCCGCGAGAATCAGTCAGGACGTCGGGACGCCCCCCGTTCGCACCGGAAACGGAGCCGCGAGGTTGATCGAGCTGGACTCGAACGAATCGACTCGCGTTCGTCGCATCGCTCCAATCGCGGCGGCGTGTTTTCTCGCGGGAGGCCCGGTGATCTTTCTCGTTCAGCGACGAGGCGGTCACGGGCTCGCCGTCCTCGCGCTCTGGAGCGCCCTGCACGTCGTCGCCGTCCTCGCCGCTGCCCTCGAGAGGCCTCGACGCGCCGCCGCCGGGCCGCGCGCGCGCCTCGAGAC
>JBAUSZ010000363.1:0-31305 GCA_049581965.1 Thermoanaerobaculia bacterium
GCGCGAGCTCGCCCGCCGCCGCGGGTGCCTCTGCCATCCGCCGCGGCGCGAGCGCCGTGGCGGCGTACGAGAGGAGCCGGGCGAGAGGACGCGCTTCCCGGCGGCGTGCCTCCGCCATGGACATCACGACGAGCGCTGCCGCACCCGCGTCGAGGCCCGGGGAGTTTCCCGCCGTCACGGTCGGCGAGCCGTAGATCGTCGGGAGCTTCCCAAGCGCTTCGAGCGTTGTCCCGGGCCGCGGGAGCTCGTCGACCTCGAAGACCTTTCCGTCCGGAAGCGTCAGGGGAACGATCTCCTCGGCGGGGATCCTCTCCGCGAGGGCCCGGGCGTACATCCGTTGCGACCGCAGCGCCCAGGCGTCCTGCTCCTCGCGGCCGATGCCGAGCCCCACGGCGACCTCGCCGGCGTCCACGGACACCGGCGCGGCCTCGGCGTACTCCATCCGGTAGAGCGCGTCCTCGAGCGTCACGGGGCCTACGCGCGTTCCCCATCTCACGCGCGGCGAGGCGACGAGAGGAACCCGGGAAAGATTCTCGACACCGAACACGACCGCCACGCGGATGTCGCCCGCGCGGATCGCGCGGTCGGCCTGCTGGAGGGCCGCAATCGACGAGCAGCACGCCCGGTCGAGCGTCAGAGAGGGGACCGTCGGAGGCAGGCCCGCCTTCAGCAGCGCCCGTCGCGCGATGACGGGCGCGATGACCCCGGCCTCGGCGTGCGCGCAACAGCCGCCGAAGACCTCTTCCACCTGGCCCGGGTCGAGGCCCGCTCGCGCGAGGGCGCCACCAATCGCGGTGGCGGCGAGGTCGATCCCGGGGACGTCGCGCAGCGCGCCGCCGAACTTCCCGAAGGCCGTGCGTGCGTACGAAACGAGAACCGTCTCATCCATGGTCGTAGAAGCCCTTGCCGGTCTTGCGGCCGAGATGGCCCTTCTCGACGCGCTCGAGGAGAATGCGCGGCGGCGAAAAGCGCGGGCCATGCGCCTCGGCCAGCCCGCGCGCGGCGGCGGCGAGGACGTCGAGCCCGACGTAGTCCGCGAGCTCGAACGGGCCCATCGGGTAGTTCAGGCCGAGGCGGATCGCCGTGTCGATGTCCTTCGGCGCCGCAATCCCCTCCTCGGCGATCCGGAAGCACTCGAGGACGTGGGCCGCGAGCGCCCGCGACGTGATGAACCCGCGGGCGTCGCGGCACACGACGGTCTCCTTGCCCATCCGGCGGGAGAGCTCCTGGACGGCCGCGACCGTCTCGTCCGAAGTCTCCTCCGCCCGGACGATCTCGATCAGCTTCATCAGGGGCGGGGGGTTGAACCAGTGCATCCCCGCGATGCGGTCCCTCCGGTTCGTCGCCGAGGCGATCTCCGCGATCGAGAGCTCGGACGTGTTGGAAAGGAGCAGCGCCTCCGCGGGCGCCGCCGCGTCGAGCACGCGGAAGATCTCCTTCTTGAGGGCGAGATCCTCCGGAACCGCCTCGATGACCGCCTCGGCTCCGCTCGCGGCCTCGGCCGGGTCGGTCGTGGTCGAGATCCGCGACAGCGCGCCGGCGGCCTGCGCATCGGTGAGTGCCCCGGCCTTCACGAGGCGCGCGAGACTCTTTCCGATCGTGAGGACCGCCTTCTCGAGAACGGCGGCCGAGACGTCGGAGAGATTCACCCTGAATCCGGAAGTCGCCGCGACCTGGGCGATGCCGCCTCCCATCGCCCCGGCGCCGATGACCGCGATCGGGCCGGCGTCCTTCCCGCCTTGTGGGTCCGCCGCGCCCCGCGCGCCGCTCACTTCGCGAAAACTTCCTTCAGGAGTCCCGTGACGCGGGCGGCGGGGTCCTTGCGGATCTTGCGCTCCTCTTCGGCCACCATCAGAAAGAGGCCGTCGAGGGCCTTGCCGACGACGTACTGGTTGAGGTCGAAGGACGGGACCTTCACGAACGGCAGGGACTGCGCGCGGCCGACCAGCGCGTCGTACTGGCGCGCGACACCGACCTCCTGCATCGACTTCTCGACGACGGGCCGGAACGTCTCCGTGAGCTTTCCGGTCGTCTTTCCCTTGAAGTAGTCCGTGGCCGCGGTGTCGCCTCCCCCGAGGATCTTCTGGGCGTCGTCGAAGCTCATCTCGGCGACCGCGCCCCAGATAATGTCCTTGGCGGCCGGCGCGGCTTTCTCTGCGGCCCGGTTCATGCCGAGGACGAGCTCATCGACCTGGGGGCCGTACCCGACCCCGCGCAGGCCCTTTTCCACAGTGGAGAGCTTCTCGGGCATGAGGATCTTGATGGCCTCGTTCTTGAAGTACCCGTCGGTCTTTCCGGTCAGGCCCACGGCGTTTGACGCGCCGACCTTCAGCGCCTCCTTGAGCCCGGAGCCGACCTTTTCGTCGCTGAGCTGCGTCTTGTCTCCGAGGCCCAGGCGCTTGGTGAAGTCTTCGAGCTGACCGGCTGCCGGGTTGCCGGACAGCAGGAGCGTGGAAGCGGCGAGAGCAATGAGGATGCGCATGGCGGAGCTCCTCCAGCAGCCATCCTATGCCCCGCGGCCCCAGGAAGCGTTTCTTGGATCCTCGGAAGAGCGCATATGATCTGCGGTCTCAAGAGGAGGCACGTGATGAAGGGAATTCTGAAAGCCGCTCTGATCGCCCTGGCCGTCGTCCTCTTTGCTCCCGCCGCCCTTGCCGAGGAGGCGAAGGCTGGCGCCACGAAGGCGAAGCCCACCGCCAAGCCCGCCACGCTCGTGATGGTGACCCCCGACGAGCTCAAGTGGGTCGTGAACCCGCTGGACGCCAACATCTCGATGGCGGTCGTCTCGGGCGATCCGGCCAAGGGACCTCATGCCGCTTTCCACAAATTCAAGGCGGGCTGGAGCGCCCCGCTCCATACGCACTCGGCGGACGTGCGCATGGCAGTCATCTCGGGAACCATCATCGCGGGGACGGAGGGCGGCCCGGAGAGAAAGCTTCCGGCCGGCTCGTACCAGTACCAGCCCCACACGGTGAAGCACGTGACGAAGTGCGACCCCGCGAGCGAATGCGTCATCTTCGTCGTGGCAAACGCCAAGTTCGACCTCAAGCCCGCGGAGGCCAAGAAGTAGACGTCCGGAAAGTCGGCGGCGACCCGGCCTTCATTCGGCCGACGCAGCGGGCGCGGAGAGCGAAAGCGATGAGCGCAAGGAGGCGTTCCGTGCGGATGTCATCCGAGCTTCTTCACTTCCTCTTCGCGGTTTTTCTCATGCCCGGAACCGCGGCCGCCCAGAAGGCCGTCCTCGTGATCCGCCACGCGATGCGAGACCATTCATCGCCCAGCTCCGCAAGGAACACCCCAACGACGTCGTTCTCGTCGTCGGCCACACGACGACGATTCCGGATCTCGTGAAGGCACTCGGCTGTTCGGAAAACGTCACGATCGCCCCGCCGGAGTACGGAGACCTTTTCGTTATCGTGCCGAAGGAAAAGGAAGGCGCAACGCTCGTCAAACTGAAATACTAACGGGCCGAGGAAACCGATGAGAGATTCCATCGCGTTCCGTCTCAACGGCAAGCCGGTCAAGCTGGACGTCGACGGCGACCGGTCGCTTCTCTGGGTGCTGCGCACGGACCTCTCTCTCACGGGAACGAAGTACGGGTGCGGGGCGAGCCTCTGCGGCGCCTGTACCGTCGTCGTCGGCAAGGAGGCGGTGCGGTCCTGCCTCCTGCCCGTGAAGGCCGTCCGCGGCAAGGACGTCACGACGATCGAGGGGCTCGAGAGGGACGGAAAGCTTCACCCGCTCCAGGAGGCGTTCGCCGACACGGGCGGCCTGCAGTGCGGCTTCTGCACGCCCGGCATGATCATGAACGCCTACGCGCTCCTCCTGAAGAACCCGAAGCCCACGCGGAGCCAGATCGTCGCGGGGATGGACGACAACCTCTGCCGCTGCGCGGCCCACCACCGGATCGTGCGTGCGATCGAGCAAGCGTCCGCGGGAGGTGCGTCGTGAGAGACGGCTGGCCGACCCTCGCCGCTCCGCCGCGTCCCCCCGCGCGACGTGCCCTCAGCCGCCGGGACTTCGTCCGGCTTCTCGGCGGCGGGATCATCGTCCTCTTCAACGCGGACCTGTCGGATCTCATGGGGCAGGAAGCCCGCACGCTGGGCTACCCGTCCGACTTCAACGCCTACCTGCGGATCGCCGCCGACGGCCGCGTCACGGTCTACTCCGGGAAGATCGAGATGGGGCAGGGCGTCGTGACGTCTCTCGCGCAAATGGCGGCCGACGAGCTCGCCGTGTCGCTCGACTCGATCGACATGGTCATGGGGGACACGGCCCTCTGTCCGTTCGATCGGGGAACGTACGGGTCGATGTCCACCCGCTTTTTCGGTCCGGCGCTCAGGGCGGCGGCGGCCGAGGCGAAGGCCGTCCTCGTCGCGCTCGCCTCCGAGCGGCTCGGGACGCCACGGGACGCTCTTCGCGTGGAAAGCGGCGTCGTCTTCCTCGCTTCCGACCGGGCGAAGAGCGTCACCTTCGGCGCGCTCGCGAACGGGCAAAAGATCGTCCGCACGCTGGACGGCAAGGCGGTCACGAAGTCCGTCTCCGAGTTCCGCGTGATGGGGAGGCCGGAAAAGCGCCGCGACGCGCGCGCGAAGGTGACGGGCAAGGCCCTGTACGCCGGCGACGTCCGCCTGCCGGGAATGCTCTACGCGAAGGTTCTCCGCCCTCCTGCCCACGGCGCCGCGCTGAAGAGCGTCGACACGTCCGCCGCCTCGCGCCTGCCGGGGGTCGTCGTCGTGAACGAGGGCGGGATCGTCGCCACGCTCGCCCCGGATCCCGAAAGCGCCGAGAAGGCGCTCGCGCTCGTGAAGGCCGACTGGGACGTCCCGAAGCCGGCCTTCGACGACAAGACCGTCTTCGCCCATCTCCTCTCGGTCGCGGGCTCCGGGGACGAGAGGGAGAAGAAGGGCGACCTCGCCGAGGGAGAGAAGAGATCCGTCACGCTCTTCGAGGGGCAGTACGTGAACGGGTACGGCGCGCACGCGCCGATGGAGACGCACACGGCCCTCGCCCGGCTCGAGGACGGGACGATGACGGTCTGGTCCTCGACGCAGACGCCGTTCCCGAACCAGGAGGCGATCGCGCAGGCCGTCGGCCTCCCAAAGGAGAAGGTCCGCGTCATCACACCCTTCGTGGGCGGCGGCTTCGGTGGCAAGAGCGCCGGTGGGCAGGCGATCGAGGCGGCGGCGCTCGCGAAGGCGACGGGCAAGCCGGTCCAGGTGTGCTGGAGCCGCGAGGAGGAGTTCTTCCTCGACACGTTCCGGCCGGCCGCGGTCGTGAAGATCCGGTCGGGGCTAGACGGCGCGGGCCGGATCTCCCTCTGGGACTACCAGGTCTACGCGGCCGGAACGCGCAGCGCCGAGCAGTTCTACGACGTGCCCAACAACCTGATCCGGTCGTACGGACGTTGGGGAGGCGGCACGCCGAAGATGCACCTCTTCGCGACGGGCCCCTGGCGCGCGCCGGGAGCGAACATCAACGTCTTCGCCCGCGAGTCGCAGGTCGACACGATGGCCGCGAAGGCCGGGGTCGACCCGCTCGCGTTCCGCCTGAACAACACCTCGGACAAGCGGATGCGCCGCGTCCTCGAGGAGGCGGCCGCGCGATTCGGGTGGAAGAAGGGCGTCGCGCCCACGCGGCGGGGGGTTGGGATCGCGTGCGGGATCGACGCCGGGACCTACGTCGCCCTGATGGCCGAGGTGAAGGTCGATGCCGCTTCCGGGCGCGTGGCGGTCGTGCGCATCGTCTGCGCGCAGGACATGGGCGTCGTCATCAATCCCGACGGGGCAAGGATGCAGATGGAAGGCTGCGTCATGATGGGCCTCGGCTACACGCTCTCCGAGGAGGTCCGCTTCGACGGGGGACGCATCCGTACGAGGAACTTCGACACGTACGAGATCCCGCGGTTCTCCGGGATGCCCGAGCTCGAGACCTTCCTCGTCAAGAACGACGAGCTGACCCCTCAGGGAGGCGGTGAGCCCGCGATCGTCCCGGTGGGCGCGGCCGTGGCGAACGCCATCTTCGACGCCACGGGTGCCCGGCTCTTCGAGATGCCGTTCACGGCGGGTCGGGTGAAGGCCGCCCTGGCCGCCGTCACTGGATGACGGAGTCTCCCGTCTGGTTGTCGATCACCGTGACGTACGCGTAAACCGGAATGTCGGAGACGACCGTCAGGACCGCGTCGGTCGTCACGACGCTCCCGCCCCCGCCGCTCCGAAGATGTCGTTGATCTGCCGGGCCTCGCGCGCCGCCCACGTCTGCGTCACGCTGCCGAGAAGCAGCGCAAGGTAGGTCCGGCGCGGCGATCTGTCGAGGGCGACCTCGGATCTCGACGCGCCTCGTTGCGTCATACTCTTGCCGAGCGGAGATGAGGAAGCGCGCGGAAGAGATGCCGGTGAGGCCGGGTGCGGCCCCTCTCCGGCTGGCGAGCTTTTCTCCGAAGAGCGGTGGCGGGCTCCGGGTCGGGGCCCTGACGAATTCGAGCCGGATCGTCGACCTCTCGGCCGCCGCGAAGAAGCAGAAAGCGAAGCTCGCATTCGATCCCGCGGAAATGATCTCGCTCATCGCCTCGGGCCAGACCGGGCTCTCCCAGGTCCGCGCCCTCGTCGTGAAGGCGGGCGAGGGCGGGATGGCTCTCGATGAGGTCAAGCTGGCGGCCCCGATCCCCGTCCCGGCGCGGAACGTCTACGCCGTCGGCTGGAACTACGTCGAGCACTTCGAGGAGGGAAAGTCGCTCCGCGATTCCAATCAGACGATCCCCGAGCACCCGGTCTTCTTCACGAAGGGCTCTCACGCGGTGAACGGCCCGTACGACCCGATTCCCTACGACCCCGCGGTCTCGACCCTGATCGACTGGGAAGGAGAGCTGGCGGTCATTTTGGGAAAGCGGGGAAAGAACATTCCGGAAGAGAAGGCGATGGAGTACGTCTTCGGCTTCTGCGTGATCAACGACACGACGGCCCGCGACGTTCAGCAGAAAAGACACGGCGGGCAGTGGTTCAAGGGGAAGAGCCTCGACGGGCACGCGCCGCTCGGCCCCTGGATCGTCACCGCAAGCGGCTTCGCCCACGAGGACCTCCGTCTCGTCACCCGCGTGAACGGCGTCGTCAAACAGGACGCCTCGACCCGCCAGATGCACTTCAAGGTGCCGAGGATCATCGCGGAGCTGTCGCTGGGGCTCACGCTCGAGCCGGGCGACATCCTCGCGACCGGAACGCCGCCCGGCATCGGTCACGCACGCAAGCCGCCGGAGTACCTGAAGCCCGGCGACGTCATGGAAACGGAGATCGCCGGGATCGGCGTGCTCCGGAACGTGATCACGGCCGCCTGAGGTTCTCGGCGCGGCGCCCGCGCGGACGCGCCCGAGGCCGTCCCGCGACGGGTCGCGCTATCGTTGGCCCCGGAGGGGGCTCCCCTCTCTCGCGGAAAGGCCGGAGCATGAGTCAGCAGAAGAACCTCGCGATCCTCGTGGGAGGCGGGCCGGCCCCCGGAATCAACAGCGTCATCAGCTCGGCGACGATTCGCGCCGTCCTCGAGGGCGTGGAGGTGACCGGCATTCGCGACGGTTTCGAGTGGATCATGAAGGGGGACATCGAGCACGTCGCCCCCCTCACGATCGAGGAGGTCAGCCGCATCCACTTCCGCGGCGGGTCCTACATCGGCATCTCGCGGGCGAACCCCACCCTGGACCCCCAGCATCTCGAGAACACGGTGATCTCGCTCCTGCGCCTCAACGTCTCGCGCCTGATCACGATCGGCGGCGACGACACGGCCTACTCGGCCATGAAGCTGGTCGAGAAGGCCGAGGGGCGCATCCACGTCGTCCACGTCCCCAAGACGATCGACAACGATCTCGGCCTGCCCGCCCACGTGGACACCTTCGGCTACCAGACCGCCCGCCACTACGGCGTCGAGATCGTCAAGAACCTGATGGTGGACGCGCGCACGACGTCCCGCTGGTACCTCATCGTCACCATGGGGAGGAAGACCGGCCACCTCGCCCTCGGTATCGGGAAGGCCGCCGGCGCTTCGCTCACGCTGATCCCCGAGGAGTTCCTCGGCCACCAGATCCGCTTCAAGGCGATCGTGGACACGCTCGTCGGGGCCATCCTCAAGCGCCTGTCTTACGGACGGCGCGACGGCGTCGCCGTGGTCGCCGAAGGGCTCGTCGAGGGCCTCGACCCTTCGGAGCTGCAGGGCCTCCAGGACGTCGAACGCGACTCGCACGGGAACGTCCGCATCGCGGAGGTGAACATCGGCGAGATCCTGAAGGCCGCGGTCCAGCAGCGGCTGAAGGAGTTCGGGATCAAGACGACGGTCGTCGCCAAGAACATCGGCTATGAACTGCGCTGCGCCGACCCGATCCCGTTCGACCTCGAATACACGCGCGATCTCGGCTACTGCGCGGCCAAGTGCCTCCTCTCGGGCGGACACTCCGTGATGATCTCGATGCAGGGGGGGCACTTCGTGCCGATTCCCTTCGCGGACCTGATCAACCCCTCGACGGGCCGGGCGAAGGTCCGGATGGTGGACATCCATTCGACGCGCTACGCGATCGCGCGGCGGTACATGCTGCGCCTCCGTCGCGACGACTTCGAGGATCCCCACGAGCTCGCGAAGTTCGCGGCTACCGCGGGCATGTCGCTGTCGGACTTTCGCAAGGAGTTCGGGTATCTCATCGAGTGGGAGCTGCCCCCGCTCGTCTTCGGGCCGGAGGAGAGCGGCGAGCCTCATTCGCCCGGCGTCGCGCGGGGGCTGGACGCGGCGCCCTGACCGGAGTCAGACGCGCGCGCGGCGTGCGACGGCGGCCCCACCGAGTATCCGCGAGAGGATCCCTGCGCGGCAGCCGAAACCCATCGAGAACAGCCTCCGACCGCCTCTCTCGACGTCGACGCGGAGGCGGTGCGCTTCGAGCGCGCGCGTGAGGGCACGCAGCCACCCCCGCTCGCGGGAGCGGATTCCCATCAACATCACGGGCGCCAGACGGACGCCGGTCGCATCGAGGACGAGCCGCGTGCCCGAGCCGAGAAGCCGAAACTCCCCGGGGGGACCGGCGAGCGAGATCGAGCCGTCGACGAGAAGCCCGGGCCCGGGATTCACGGCTTCGGTGTCCGGTCCTCGCGCGTCCGGATGACGACGCGCCCGTTCAGGGTCCACTGCGCGTGCTCCGCGTCCTTCCCGGTCCGGCTCGGGACGTGCACCTGCAGATTCTCGAAGTCGTAGGCGATCTCGGCGCCGCGGCCCGTCAGTTTCTCGAAGAGACCGACCGCCAGATCCGGCCAGGTCTTCGTCTCGGAATCCACGTAAGGGTTCGTCACAGGTTCCTCCTGTCGTCCTTCTTACGGCTCGCAGAACGGGACGGATGCCTCGTTCGGAAGGATCGCCACGCGCCTCTCCTCCGGAGCCAGCAAAGAAAAGGGCCGATGCTCCCCGCACCGGCCCGTCCATCGTTCGTCCTGAATGCGCTACATCTTCGACGGGGGGAGGATGACCTCGTCGATGACGTGGATGACGCCGTTCGAGGCCTCGATGTTCGTCTTGACGACGCGCGCCTGATTCACCATCACGCTCTTCCCCTTGACCGTGATCATCACGTCGGCGCCTTCGACCGTCTTCGCGGACTTCAGCTTCATGACGTCCGCGGCCTGCACCGAGCCGGCGACGACATGGTAGGTCAGGACCTTCGTCAGCTGTTCCTTGTCGGCGAGGAGCTTCTCGAGGGTGCCCGCGGGCAGCTTCGCGAACGCGGCGTCCGTCGGCGCGAAGACGGTGAAGGGGCCGGGGCCCTTCAGCGTCTCGATCAGGCCGGCGGCGTCCAGCGCTTTGGCGAGCGTCGTGAATGACCCCGCGGCCACGGCGGTGTCGACGATGTCCTTCTTTTCCATGCCGGCCTGCGCGGGCACGGCCAGCGCGAGAACGATTCCGGCGGCGACGAGCGGTTTGAAGGCGGTCTTCATGAGGATTCTCCTTTTTCTGGCGACCGTGTCAGGCCGCGACCCTTCTACGGGGAGTCTTGGGCTCCGGATTTGGGGGAGGATGACGGCTTTCTGGGAAGACCCCGCCAAGGGCGCGAGGGTCGAACCACCAGGAACTCCCGCTCACACCAGCGGCACGGAGGCCTGCACCGCCGAGTCCGCGAGCCCTCCTGCTAATCTCCCTGGGCGCCATGAGCGAGCACGCCGCCTCCGCGCCCCGGACCAACGAGGTGGCGTCCGCGCTCGACCTCGAACTCGTCGAGCGCATCAAACGGGGCGATTCCAGCGCGCTCGACGCCCTCTACGAGCGCTACTCCTCTCCGGTCTACTCCCTCGTCTGGAAGATCCTCCAGAACCCGGAAGAGGCCGAGGACGTCGCCCTGGACGTCTTCTGGCAGATCTGGCGGCAGGCGGATCGCTATGACCCGTCGCGGGGCGCTCCACCCGCGTGGATCTTCACGGTCGCCCGCTCACGCGCCATCGACCGCCTCCGCGCGCGCCACCGGCGCGAGGACCGGACGATCTCGTTCGACGACCCCGCCGTGAACCTCGACCCGCTCGACGAGGAGGCCGCTCCCGACGTCGTCGCCTCCTTCCGGCAGACACGGGACACCGTGCGCGCGGCGATCACGACGCTTTCGGCCGTCCAGCGCGAGGCGATCGAGCTCGCGTTCTTCAAGGGCCTTACACACGTCGAGATCGCCCAGCAGCTCGGCCAACCGCTGGGCACGATCAAGACGCGGATCCGGCAGGGGCTCATCAAGCTGAGGAAGACCCTTGACTGAGGACGTCTTCGCGGCCTTCGCCGACGTCGTGGGAGCTCTCGCGCTCGCCGTGCCCGCGATGCGGGCGCCCGCACGCCTCAAGTTCCGTCTCGACGCACGCCTCGCGGAATTCCGCGCGGAGCGCGAGGCGGCTTTCCACCTCGTCTCGCGCCCCGCAGACCTCGTTCCCTCGGCAATCCTCGCTCCGCCGGGGCGAAAACGCGGCCACGCCACGCCCTCGCCTCTCGGACGCTTCTTCCTCGACCGCCGCGAGAGGCGTGCCGCTTTCTTCTGCTGGTACCTCGCGCCGGGAGTTCGCTACCGCCTGCGCTTCACCGCGGGACGCCGCACCTTCTCCGGCCCCGGCTTCACGGCGGACTTCACCGGCGACGGCGAGCTGCCGGTCGTGCCCCTGCCCAGAGGAGCCGAGAAGATGTCGACTGTGGCGCTCGTCGAGGCCGCGACCGGCAGGACCGTCCTTCGGGCCGCGGTCGCCTGACTCAGCGGAAGAGTTCGCTGCTCACCCGCGCCGCCGCCGCGAAAGAGGACCGGAGAGAACGCGCGACACCGTAAGCGCCGCCCTCCTGGGTCCGCGGCGTATGCGGACCGAACGCATCCCCGCAGAGGACGACCGGCGTGCCGGGGCGACCCAGGCCGGGAGCAAGGTCGGTCACGGGCGACTCCGCGCGCGCGTAACGCCACCTCTTCAGAGCGCTCTCGACGATGGTCGCCCCGCGAAGTGACGGGATCTCGCGCCGTGCCCCGTCGAGGAGCGCGGCGGCAATCTCGGAGTCCGGCCAGCCGAACGCATCGCGGGCGAAGGCCCCGCGCGCGTAGACCGAGAGGCGTGACGGCCCAGGCTCGGCCGGCCCGGCGTTCTCCAGAATTCGCGAACTGGCTCCGCCGCCGCGCACCGTCACGAGCGCATCCCTGGAAAAGCCGTCCAGGCGCCGGTCGATCCGCAGGAGGAGAACGAGGCCAGGCTCGTAGCGCACGCGGTGGAGTTCTTCCAGGAGCGGTTCCGGGACCTCGGAGGTCAGCCCGCTTCCGTCGAGCAGAGCCAGCGCCTGCGGCACGGGGCAGGTCACGACCGCCCCGGCGAAGGTGAGGGTTCGCCCATCCTCGAGGCCGACCTGAAGATCATTTTCCAGGTGCCGGAGGGAGACGACGCGAACGGACGTTCGCACGTCCAGCCCTTCGGCAAGTTTCTTCGGAAGCCGCGTCGCGGGTCCCGCGATGCGCCAGAGAGAGTCCGCGCCCGGAACTCGCGCGACGATCCCGTCCGCTTCCCAGCTCGAAACGAGCGACCCGACCGGTCCCTCTTCGGAGGAGAAACGCAGCGCTCCGTGGTCGTAGGCCTCGCCGTCCGCGAGCCGGCGCGTGGCGATCCGGCCGCCGACTCCGCGTCCCTTGTCGATCACGACCACCGGAACTCCGTCGGCCTGGAGGGCCCGGGCAACGGTGAGCCCGGCGATGCCGGCTCCGACGACGAGAACTCGCGAGGCCGGCCCTTGGCTCACCCCCGCCGTACGTCGGCCTCCCGAACCCGGATCTGAGCGGCGGGGGCCAACGTCCGCCGGGGGCGGCACGGTCGTAGAAGCATCGTGGCGAGATTTGAGGGGAAGGCTGCCGTCGTCGCCGGCGGAAGCGGCGGCATCGGAATCGAGGTCGCGCGCGGTTTCGTGCTCGAAGGCGGATCCGTCCTTCTCTTTGCGCGAGATCCCGGTCGGCTGGCGACAGCCGAGTCCGACCTCCTTTCGGCGGCCCCGCCCTCGCGGGTCGTGACGCTGACCGGTGACGCCACGAATGCGGCCGATCTCGACCGCGCGGCGGCCGCTGCGACGGAGAGATTCGGGCGCCTGGACGTGTGGGTTCATGCCGTGGGCTCGATCCTGATGAAGTCGGTGTTCTCGACAAGCGAAGCCGAGTTCGGTCTCGAGATCTCGAGGAACCTCACGTCGGCCTTTCTCGGGATCCGGGCGGCCCTCGGGCCGATGCGGACCGCGCGCTCGGGTTCGATCGTTCTCTTCGGGTCCGCTGCGGGGCAGACGGGCCTGCCCAACCACGCGGCGATCGCGGCGGCAAAGGCCGGCGTCGTGGGACTGGCGCGCGCCGCGGCGATGGACGTGGCACGGGTCGGGATCCGGATCAATGTCGTCGCCCCCGGGCTCGTGCGCACTCCGATGGCGGCCTTCCTGACGGAGAACGAAGCCAGCCTCAAGGCCTCGGCGGCCATGCACGCGACGGGGCGGATCAGCGAAGCGCGCGACGTCGCCGGAGCCGTCCTCTATCTCGCGTCGGACGATGCAGCCAACGTCACCGGAGCCGTTCTCCCCGTGGACGGCGGACTCTCCGCCGGACGCCCGCCGATACCCACCCGGAGTCCTGCATGAAATCGGTCGCGCTCGTGAGCCAGATCGTCATTGCGCTCGGATTGTTGAACGTCTGGCTTCTGCGTGCGGGGAGGCCGACGGGGTGGCGTGGCGGAGACGCCCGGAGCATGAAGGAGGAGTTCGCGGTCTACGGTCTACCCGGATGGTCCATGCGCGTGGTCGGGTTTCTCAAGATCTCCTTCGCGGTCGTCCTGCTCGCCGGAATCTGGCTTCCTTCCCTCACGAAGCCCGCCGCGATCGGAACGGCCTTCCTGATGGCGGGCGCCGTTGCGATGCACGTCAAGGTGAAGGACCCGATGGTGCGATCCCTGCCCGCCCTCGGGATCCTCGCCCTCTCGCTCGTGGTCATCCTCTCCTGATCCTCTGATCCTTCGTCAGGGTTTCATTCGAGGGCGCCGCCGCAGGAGCTTCCGGCTCCCGCCGTGCAGCCAAAACAGTGCCGGCGCGTCACGATCGACCGCGTGGAAAGTGCCTCGACGTCGAGGTCGCGGACGTGGAACGCCCCGCCCGACGCCGGAACGGCCGGAAGGTCGAGCATCTGGTTGAAGTCGCAGTCGTAGACGCGCCCGTCCCAGCCGATCGAAAGCGTGTTGCGGCACATCAGGCCCGAGAGGGTTCCGGGATTGAACGACGCCACGAGGAGCTGGAGGTAACTCTCGAGGTTTCCGCTCGACTCGAGCCACTCGAGGTACCGCGAGATCGGCATGTTGTTGAGGGTGATCAACCGGTCGAACGCGACGCCGTGCTCGCGCCGGAGCCCCTCTTTCCACTCGCGCTCCATCGCCGGCTGATTCGCGGGGAGGAAGGCGCCGACCGGGTTCGACATCAACGTCAACACCCGCCGCGGGTCCCCGGCGCCGTAGCCGGCCGCGTTCAGGAGGCGGAGCGCCTCCAGCGACTTCTCGAACGTCCCGTCGCCCCGCTGGGCGTCCGTGCTTCTCTTGCGCCAGTGCGGCAGCGAGCAGACGACCTCGACGCCGCGCTCGCCCAGCCACGCCGGGAGGTCGCGGAGACCCGGGACGAGGAGGATCGTCAGGTTGCAGCGGTCGATGACGTGCTTGCCGCGACGTGCGGCCTCGTCGACGAGGAAGCGGAAATTGGGGTTCAGCTCCGGCGCGCCGCCCGTCAGGTCGACCGTGTGCGCGCCCGTCCGGTCGAGGGTCCGGAGACATTCCTCCGCCGTCGCCCGGTCCATCGCCTCCTCCGTCCGGTCCGGCCCCGCGTCGACGTGGCAGTGCCGGCACGTCATGTTGCACAGCTTCCCGAGATTGATCTGGAAGATCTCGATCGGCCCGGGCCGCAGCTCCTCCCAGCCGCTCGCCGAGAGCGCCCGCTTGAAGTCGCCCCCGTGCGGAGAGGCGGACAGGTCGACCGCGTCGACGGCAGCGATCTGGAGCTCGGGCGACGCGAGGGGAAGACCCCGCGCGCGCAGGGAGCGCGTCGCCCGCGGGCCCGCCGCCGGCAGGGACAGCGGCGCCGGCAGGGACGCGCCGGAGCCGGGGGCCGTATCCGCCATCAGTGCCTCTCCGAACGGCCCGTCACATCGAGGCTTTCTTCGCGTGCTCGAGCATCTGCATCCCGTGTACGAGGGACGCCCCCCCGCGGATCGCGGCGGCGACGTGAACGGCCTCGGTCATCTGCTCGAGGTCGGCCCCGTTCTTCAGGCTCTCCTGGCTGTAGGCGTCGATGCAGTACGGACACTGGACGGCGTGGGCGACGCCGAGCGCGATGAGCGCCTTCTCGCGCGTCGAGAGTGCCCCGTCCGCGAAGACCGCCCCGTACCAGGCGAAGAATTTCTCGGCGAGCTCCTTGTTTCCCTCCGCGATCGACGCGAAGTGGGCGAGGTGCTCCGCCTTGTAGTAATCGTCCATCGGTTCCCCCCCTGCGGCGACGGCATTCTCTCTGAACCGGATCGGATTCGACGAGGAGGAAGGGCGGGCGCCATTGCGGGGCGCCCGCCCGGCGAGGTCACTTGGACAGCGGATCGGCTCCGAAGTTCGCGTGGACGAGCATCCAGCGCCCGCCCTGCTTGACGTAGACACGCGTGGACTTCGCGCGGCTCGGCTCGATCTTGCCGTCCTTGTCCTGCGTGAGGCCGACATAGTTGTACGAGAGGATCGCGACGTCGCCGTACACCTGGACCTTCGGGTTCGCCATCTCGGACACGAGCGCGACGCCGGCGGCCTTCGAGTTCGCTTCCGAGAGGCGGGTCGCGAGGGCTTTCCCCTCGAGACGCGTCGAGAAGTCGCTGTTGAATTCGGTGTAGTCGTCCGCGGTGTTCTTCATCCCCTCGGCGACGTTCTTCGCGTTATCGGCCGCCCACTGGGCCTTCGTTACCGCGATGACCTCGTCGGCGGCGGACATCTTGGACTGCTGGGCGGTCGCGGGGGGCGCGGCGATGAGGCCACCGGTCAGGGCAACGGCTGCAAGGGCGAAGCGAAATCTCATCTCACGGTCTCCTGTGGCAGGTCCGTCCTGATGGTGGACGGAACGTTGAGTGTGTCCCGGGCCCGGCACGGGCACCGGATGCGTAGGTCCCGACGAGTGTAACCCACGGCCGGGTCCCTTATGGGGACGCTATTCTTCGAGCAAACCGAAGGAGTGCCGATCATGCCTTTCGAGAGACAGTCCCCGGCCGCCCGACCCATTCCGCGCTGGCTCTTGGTCGCGTTCCTTGTTTTTCCTCGCATCGTCCGGGCAGAGACCCCGACCCGGCTCCTCGCCGCGGCGGACCTGGCGAGGCTGCGCACGCTCGGGGACGTCCAGGTTTCGCCGGAGGGCGAGTGGGTAGCGTACACGGTGGCGGGCCTCGACCCGGAGGAGGACCGCCAGCAGCAGGATCTCTGGATGGCGAGCTGGGACGGGGTGCGGAGGATTCGTCTCACGTGGGGACCCGAAAGCGCGAGCAAGCCCCGTTGGGACCCCGCCGGCACGTATCTGGCCTTTCTCTCGGCACGCGGCAACGAAAAGGAAATCAAGAAGGGACCCCAGGTGTGGCTGCTCGATCGCGCCGGAGGGGAAGCCCGGCGGCTCACCAGCATCCCGGGCGGCGTATCGGACATGGCCTGGTCCCCCGACAGCAGGAGACTGGTCCTGGAGGTCATGGATCCCGATCCCGACGCGGACCCGGAACTGAAGGAGGGATGGAAACGGAAGACCCCGCCCCCGATCGTCATCGACCGCTACCACTTCAAGGAGGATGGCAGGGGCTACCTGGGAGCACGCCGGAGCCATCTCCGACTCCTGGACGTGCCCACGGGCAAGCTCGAGTCCCTCACCTCGGGCCGCTTCTCGGAGGAGGCTCCTGCCTGGTCCCCCGATGGATCCCGGATCGCCTTCGTGAGTAACCGGACACCAGACCCGGACCGAAACGACCAGTCGACCATCTACGTCACGGAGGCGAAACCCGGGGCGAATCTCGCGCAGCTCACCTCCCACGATGGTCCCGACGCGGGCAAGCCCTCCTGGAGCCCCGATGGAAAATGGATCGCCTTCCTACGGGGCGACGAGACGAAATACACCGCCTACAACCAGAACAAGGCAGCCGTGGTGCCGTCTATCGGAGGCCCGGTGCGTGTCCTCACGGCCTCTCTGGACCGGAGGGTATTTGGTCCGCTGGTTTGGAGCAGGGACAGCACCGGTCTCGCGTTCCTCGTCCGGGATGACCGCGACAAGTACGTCGGCAGGGTCTCCCTAGCCGGCGGGCCTGTCGAAAAACTCACGAGCGGGCGCCGGGTCGTGGATGACCTCGCGCCTCGGAAGGACGGCTCGTTCGCCGTCCTCGTGGGCACGGCCAGCGATCCGCCGGAGGCGGCGGCCCTCGAGGGGGGCGTCCTGCGCCCGCTGTCGGCCCACAACGAGTGGCTGCGGGAGGTTCGTCTAGGGAACGTGGAGGATTTCTCGAGCCGGAGCGCGGACGGCACGGAGGTCCACGGTCTTCTCGCGAAGCCCCCGGACTTTCCGACCGGCAAGCGGCATCCCACGATCCTGTGGATCCACGGCGGTCCCAACATGCAGGACGAGCACAGTTTCCGCTTCGAGCAGCATTACCTGGCTTCCCGCGGCTTCGTGGTCCTTTCCGTCAACTACCGGGGGAGCTCGGGCCGGGGGTCCGCATTCCAGAAGGCGATCTTCGCGGACTGGGGAAACAAGGAGGTTCAGGACCTGCTCGGTGCCGTGGACCAGGCCGTGCGCATGGGCGTCGCGGATCCGGACCGCCTCGGCATCGGCGGTTGGAGTTACGGAGGCATCCTCACCAACTACGTCATCGCCCGGGATTCCCGCTTCAAGGCCGCGGTGAGCGGCGCGTCTGCCTCCCTGCAGCTGTCCATGTACGGGACCGACGAGTACATCCTGCAATACGAATCCGAGTTGGGACCGCCCTGGAAATCCTGGGACCTCTGGGTCCGGCTTTCGGACCCGTTCTTCCACGCCGACCGGATCCGGACCCCGACGCTCTTCATGGGAGGGACCCGGGACTTCAACGTCCCTCTCGCCGGCACCGAGCAGATGTACCAGGCGCTGCGCAGCCTGGGCGTGGAAACACGCCTCGTCGTCTACCCGGACCAGCATCACGAGCTCGGGCCTCTCTCCTACCAGCGGGACCGCCTCGAGCGCTACGCGTCCTGGTTCGCCCGGTTCCTGAAACCGTAGCGCCGCGAGAGGCGATGGACCAAAACGGCCCGAATGCCCCCGTATACTCCACGGCCGTGAACGGACGACGGCGGCGAGGTCGGAGTTGAGATTCCGGGAGATGGTGACGGCCACGCTCGCGGGAGCTTTCCTCGTTGCGTCGGTCGTGGGCGCGCAGGAGTGGCGCGGGGGAACCGCGCGCGTCGAGGGGTCGGTCAGGAGCGCGGGGGGCGATCCCATCGAAGGGGCGAGAGTCTCCCTTCGCTGGGGTCAGAGCGACCATGGTGGACCGGACCTCAAGACCGACAAGAAGGGGCACTGGGCGGTCCTTGGTCTCGTTGGCGGCCGCTGGGAGGCAGACTTCGCGGCGCCTGGCTACCAGACGAAGAAGATCAGCGTCAGCCTGAGCGAGGTGTCGCGGAACCCCAACGTCGACATCCGGCTCGAGCCGGAGGTCCGCCAAGCGGCTCAGGTTCACGAGGAGATACTCGTCGGCGGCAGGAGAGTCTCGAAGGACGCCGCGGCCGCGATCGAGGCGGGAAACGCGGCGCTGGAAAAGAAGGACTATGCGTCGGCGCGCGAGCGCTATCTGGCGGCCCTCCCGGACCTGCCCGACAACACCGCGCTCCTGATGCGGATCGCGCTCGCATTCGAAGCGGACAACAAGCCGGACGAGGCCCTCGACTACGCGCGACAGGTCCTCCAGAAGGAGCCGGAGAACCTCAACGCGCGGCTCACGATCGCGGGGATCGAGCTCGAGAGAGGACACCTCGACGCCGCCAAAGAAGCGCTCGCCAGCGTCCCGGAAGACAAGATCACGGACTCCATGTACCTCAACATGGGCATCCTCATGTTCAACAAGGGCAACATGGCGATGGCGGAGGTCAGCTTCTCGAAAGCGATCGCGAAGAAGGCGGACGTCGCCGACTCCTACTACTACCGGGGGCTGACGCGGGTCCAGGGAAAACGGGCCGCCGAGGCAAAGGCGGACTTTCTGAAGTATCTGGAGCTCGATCCCTCGGGCAAGGAAGCCGGCACGGTGAAGGCGATCCTCGACACGATCAAATGAGACCCTCCGGCCGAGTCCTCGCGCGGGGACTGCCTTCGCTCCTGCTCGCGCTCTCGTTTTCGAGCGGCTGCGCGAGGCCGCGAACCGTATTCCCCCGCGCCCCCGTGATCCTCGTGTCGGTCGACACCCTGCGCGCCGATCACCTGCCCGCATACGGGTACCGTGAAGTTGAAACGCCTAGCCTGGACGCGCTGCAGAAGGACTCCGTCGTCTTCGACAACGCCCTGTCCCCGGTTCCCTTGACGCTGCCGGCACACGCGTCTCTCTTCACCGGCCTGCTTCCCTACCAGCACGGGGTGAGGGACAACGTCGGCTACCGGCTCTCGCCGAAGACGGCCACGCTCGCGAGCTTCCTCCGGCAGCGCGGCTATGCGACCGGGGGCGCCGTCTCCGCCTTCGTCCTCGATCATGCGACCGGAGTCGCCGAGGGCTTCGCCAGCTACCGGGACGACGTCGAGATGCGCGCCCCGGGAGAGGCCCTCGGGCAGGTCCAGCGGAGCGGAGCGGTCACGGAGGAGCTGCTGGAGCGATGGATGGGCGAGCAGCCGCCGGAGAAGCCTCTCTTCGCGTTCCTCCATCTCTACGAGCCGCACTCTCCTTACGATCCTCCGGAGCCGTTCAAGAGCCGGTATGCGACGAGACCCTACGACGGAGAGATCGCGGCCGCCGACGCGATCGTCGGTCGCTTCATGAGCTTCCTGAAGTCGAAGCGGCTCTACGACAAGGCGATCGTCGTCTTTCTCTCCGACCACGGCGAAGGGCTCGGTGACCACGGCGAGGACGAGCACGGGAACTTCCTCTACCGCGAGGAGCTTCGTGTCCCGCTGTTCGTCAAGCTGCCTGGTGGCTCGAGAGCGGGCGAGCGGATCGGCTCCCTCGCCGGGCTCGTCGACGTCTTTCCGACGGTCGCCGCGCTCCTCGGAGAGAAGGTCCCCTTCACCGTGGCGGGCGAGCCGCTTCTCGCGGGCGGAGCGCAGCCCGGATCCGGCCGGCGTCTCTATGCCGAGACGCTCTACCCGCGCCTCCACTTCGGCTGGAGCGATCTCGCCTCGTTGACGGACGGGCAGTACCAGTACATCGAGGCCCCTCGGCCGGAGCTCTACGACTGGACCCGGGACCCCGGCGAGAAGACGGACCTCTCCGCCGGGCTGCCGCCGGCCTTCCGTTCGATGAGGGCACAGCTCCTCGCGACGGAGCGCCCTCTCCAGCCGCCCGGGGCGGCGGACGCGGAGACCATCAAGAAGCTCGCCTCGCTCGGCTACCTAGCCTCGCGCTCTCCCGACGCGACCTCGAGGGATCTCCCCGATCCGAAGGACGGGATCCGGATGGTCGGCCGGATCAGGGAGGCGTCGCACCTGATCGCGCTTCATCGGGAGGACGACGCCGTCGCGCTGCTCCGCAGGCTGACGAACGAGAACCCGCGCATGCTCGAAGCGTGGGAGCTGCTCACGCGCGCGCTGCGGCGATCCGGTCGTCCGCGCGAAGCGCTGGAGGCCCTGGAGCGCGCGGACCGGCTGCAGCCGGGGACGCCGCAGATCCTCGCCGGTTTGTCCGATCTCTCGCTGGAGAACGGCGATCTCGCGAAGGCTCGCTCTCTCGCCCATGCGGCCGTCGCCGCGGGCGCGACAGACGTCGCGCCGCTGTTCGCGAGGATCGATCTCTCGGCGGGAGACTTGGCGCGCGCACGGGAAGAGGCGCTCGAGGCGATCGCCGCGAGAGGCCGCGACCAGGGACCGCTGGTGCTCCTGGCCGAGATCGAGACGAAAGCGGGAAACCTCGAGGCGGCGCTGGTCGCGCTCCGGCGCGCCGATGCACTCCGCCAGAGCACGCACCCGATGATGAATCTCGAGGCGACGCGGGGCGACGTGCTGTCGCGAATGGGCGAAGAGAAGGCAGCCGAGGAAGCGTTTGCCGCCGAGATCAAGAATTTCCCCGAGAATCTCGACGCCTGGTCGCGCCTAGCGCTGCTCTATGCGAGCGCCGGACGATACGCAGACTTCAGGGACCTCTTGTCCCGGATGACGGTGCAAGTACCCGGGCGGAACTCCCTGGAGGCAGCGGTTCGTGTCTGCGAGATCGTGGGCGACAAGAAGGCAGCTCGAGCCTGGCGCGATCGACTAGTCTCACGCCCATGAAGAGCGCTTTCGTTCTCGGTCTGCTCCTCGCCGCGGCCGTGGAAGCGGCCGACGTGTCCGAGCCCGGTGCGCGCGACGCCATCGCGGCCGCCACGACTGAGCCACAGTTTCTCTCGCCGTGGGTCGCGGATGTTCCGGACTCGCCCACGATCCCCACGCCGACCAAATTCCTCGGTCACATCGCCGGCGCTCCCGGCGAACTCACCCGCACGAAGAAGATCTACGCCTACTTTCGTGCCCTGGCCGCGGCGACTCCGCGCGTGAAGGTGGAGACGATCGGGACGACGGAAGAAGGCCGCGAGATCATCCTCGCGATCGTCGGCGACGAGAAGAACCTCGCCCGCCTCGGCGCGCTGAGGGCCGACATGGCGGCCCTCGCAGACCCCCGGAAGACGAGCGAGGCGGAAATGGAGCGGATCGTGGGCGCGAGCCCGCCTTTTTACATGCTGCACGGCGGCCTGCACGCGTCCGAGACGGGCAGTCCCGAAATGCTCATGGAGCTCGCGTACCGGCTCGCCGTGTCGGACGCCCCGAACGTTCGTGAGATCCGCGAGAACGTCGTCGTCCTCATCAACCCTGTCGCCGAGCCCGACGGGCGCGACCGCGAGGTGGACTGGTTCTATCGAGTTCTCAAGGGCCGCACGGACTTCGACGCGCTGCCGCCCCACTCGCCACCTTACTGGGGCGCCTACGTCTTCCACGACAACAACCGCGACGGCATTCAGAGGAAGCTGGCGCTGACGCGCGCCACGCAGGACGCATTCCTCGTGTGGCATCCCGCCGTCGTCCACGACCTGCACGAGTCGATTCCGCTGCTGACGATCTGGACGGGAACGGGCCCGTACAACGCGAACGTGGATCCCATCACGGCGGTCGAGATCCAGGCATTCGCGATGAACGAAGTGACGGCGCTGACCGCATTCGGCATGCCGGGGGTCTGGACCTGGGGCTTCACGGAGGGCTGGTCGCAGTTCTACGCTGACTCCGTTGCGACGAACCACAACGCGATCGGCCGCGGGTACGAGACGTTCGGGAACGCGACCGCCGAGACGGTCGAGCGGTGGCTGGAACCCGACCGCAACAAGTACGCCGGCAAGCCCGTCACCGAGACCGAGTGGTACCGCTCGCTGCCCGCGCCGAAAAAGCCGTTCCGCTGGTCGCTGCGCAACAACACGAACTACATGGAGACGGGCGTCCTCGCGGCTCTCCAGTACACCGCGCGGAACAGCCCCGATCTGCTCCGCAATTTCTGGCGGCGCGGACGGAACGCGGTCGAAAAGGGCGGCGCCGAGCCGCCGTATGCCGTGGTGCTGCCCGAGGCGCAGGACGACAAGGCGCGGCTCGCCGTTCTCGTGAATCTCCTGCGGGCGCACGGAGTCGAGGTGGCTCGCGCAACGGCGCCATTCACGGTCAAGGAAGGCACGTTCCCGGCCGGCACGTTCGTCGTCAAGCTGGCGCAGCCCTACCGGGGCTTCGCGATGGATCTCCTCCTGCCGCAGAAGTTCCCCGAGAAGGCGGAGTGGACGCCCTACGACGACGTGAGCTGGGAGCTGCCCGCGAGCCTGGGCGTCGAGGCGAAGGCGATCGAGGACCCGGCCGTCAAGGCGGTCGCGGGCGAACCCGTCACGCGCGACGTCGCATTCCCGGGCCGGGTCTCGGGCCGGGGCCCGGTCTTCCTCCTGAAGGACACGGGGCAGGAGGCTCTCCTCGCGGCTCGCATCCGCCTCGCGAAATACCGCGTGGACGCCGCCGAGGCCGCGTTCTCCTCGGGGGGCACGGGCTTCCCCGCCGGCTCGTGGATCGTCACCGGAGAGGCAGGGCTGGCGGCCGCCCTGGACGGCGCCGCGGCGGAGCTCGGTCTCGATTTCGTCTCGGTTCCGTCGGTGCCGGACGTGAGGCGCCACACGCTGGATCTGCCGCGCCTCGGCGTCCTTCAGACCTGGTCCGACACGCAGTCGGCCGGATGGGTGCGGATGATCTTCGACGAGGAGAAGATTCCGTACACGCTCGTCATGGACGAAGACGTCAAGGCCGGGAATCTGCTCTCGCGATTCGACGTCCTTCTCTATCCGAACACCCACGACGACCTCCCGCGGATCGCCGGTGGAATCGATCCGAAGTTCTCGCCTCTTCCCTACACGAAGACGTCCGATTTCCCGTCCCAGGGCTCCCCGACCTCGTCGCCCGACATCACGGGAGGCCTCACCTGGAAGGGCGTCGGAAACCTGGAGGCGTTCGTGCGGGGGGGCGGGCTCCTCGTGACGCTCGGCGGCGCGTCGGTGCTGCCGCTCGACGGCGGCATCGCGCGCGACATTCGCCATCCGAGGGTGAAAGACCTCGAAACGCCGGGAAGCCATCTCCGCGCGCGATTCAAGCGAATCGATCATCCGCTCGCCTACGGGTACAAGGAGATCGTCACGATCCTCCGCGAGAAGATGCCCGTCTACGGAGTCCGCCGGAGCGATCGCGAGCGCATCGTTCTCTTCTACGGGACGAAGCCCGACAAGGACCCGGCCTTCGCCGAAGACGAGGAGCGGGAGAAGGAAAGGGAAAAGGACAGGGCGAACGCGCGGGGCGCCCCCCCGCCGAAGGACCAGAAGCCCGACGAGCCGCCCCTCGTCGTCAGCGGTGGCATCAAGGGCGAGAAAGACCTTGCGGGCAAGCCCGCGATCCTCGACATCCCGACGGGCAAGGGTCGTATCGTTGCCTTCGACTTCGATCCCATCCACCGCTCCCAGCAACGCGCGACCTTCCGCCTCGTGTGGAACGCGATCCTGAACTGGAATGATCTGCCGCCCAGGACCGGAAAGCCGTGAGGAGCACTCGATGAGAATCCGCACCCTCATCTCGCTGGCTTGCGCTTCGACGCTCGCGGCGATCCTCGCCTGCGCCACTCTGCCTCCGGCCCCGGCCCGGACCATCGGGGGCCACCTTCTCATCGTGGGCGGCGGCCCGATTCCGCCCGAGATTTCGAAGCGGTTCGTCGAGCTCGCCGGCGGGCCCGGCAAGGCCCGCATCGTCGTTTTCCCGATGGCCTCGGGCGATTCTGACGCGGGAATCGAGATGACGGCCGACCTCGAGAAGCTCGGCGCGCGGGCCGAACGTATCGTGCTCGACCACGCGCAGGCGGACACCGAAGAGGCCGTGAAACGGCTCGACGGCGTCACCGGCATTTGGTTCGGCGGAGGCGACCAGGCCAAGCTGACCGCGGCTCTCGGCGGCACGCGCGTGGAAGCCGCGATGCACAAGCTCCTGGCGGCCGGAGCTGTCCTCGGAGGAACGTCGGCCGGCGCGGCGGTGATGACGACTCCGATGCTGACGGGCGAGGAAAAACACGTGGGAGGCTTGCGGCCGCCGAAGGACCCGAAGGATCCTCTCGCCGCTTACATGACGGTTGCGCGCGACAACGTCGAGACGGTTCCAGGCTTCGGGTTTCTGCCCGGCGCCATCGTCGACCAGCATTTCATCCGCCGCCGCCGGTCCAACCGTCTCCTGAGCGTCGTCCTCGAGCACCCGGAGCTGGTGTGTGTCGGGATCGATGAATCGACCGCCCTCGAAGTCGGCCCCGACGGCCGATGGCGGGTGCTGGGCGAGAGCGCCGCGATGATCTTCGACGCGCGGCACGCGCGCATCACACCCGTCGGCGCGCGGGCCCTCGGGGCCGCGGGCGTCTCCCTGCTGGTGCTCCCGGCCGGGAGCACGTACGACCCCGCTTCCGGCGAAGCGACCCTCGGGACCGCGCCCCCCAAGTAGCGGGAGCGTTCAGGAAACTCCCTTGAGTAGCCTCCGGACCTCCGCGAGCTCGCGCGCGTAGCGCGCCGGCGGCGCCGACGTCAGGAACTTCTCGAAGGCCTGCTTCGCGCGCCCCTTCTCGCCGATCCGGAGCGCGACGAGCCCGATGTTGTAGAGCGCGTCGTATTCCTCGGGCCCGTACTCGACGCAACGGGTCCAGGCGTCCAGGGCGCGGGCCGGCGCGTCCGAGCGCATCCACGCCACGCCGAGGGCATTCCAGGCCTTCGGGTTCCTGACGCCGAGCGCGATCGACTTCTCCAGGTTCTCCCGCGCCTGCCCGACGCTGCCCGGACGATCGGCCTTCAGGAGTGTGATCCCGATGTTCTGCCAGGCCTGAACGTTGCGGGGATCCGCCGCCAGGACCCGCCGGAAAACCTCCAGCGCCTCGTCGATCCGCCCGGCGTCGGCCAGCGCGATGCCGAGGGCGTTCAGGGTCTCGCCGTCCCGGCTCTGGGCGTAACGGCCGAGGATCGCGACTGCGTCCTTGGGCTTGCCCTCTTCGGCCAGCAGGAGACCGTGGCGCCGGTCGAGCGCCTCGCTGACGACCCCGTTGGCCGCAGCCCGTTCGAGGACCTTGATCGCCCCGGCCGTGTCTCCCTTCTCCTCCAGGAGGAATGCCAGGTGCTGATACCCCAGCTGCATCCGGGGATTTCGGGCGACCAGCTCGCGCGTGACCCTGAGCGCGCCCGGCCGGTCTCCGCGCTCGTAGAGATCCACGGCCTTGTGGATCTGCCGGTCGACGGCGATCAGATTCTTGGGATCGTCCGCCGGCCCGTATGAGGACTTGGTGGCAGCCGAGCCGGAGAGGTAGCCAAGGCTACGGAGCCGCGCGGCCTGATCCGGGTCGGTGCGCCCGGGCTCGACAGGCCCCGTCGGAAATCGCAGCAGCTCGGCGCGCAGCTTCCGCAACGGCGCGAGGCGTTGGGCGGCCAGATTGTGCGATTCGGCCGGGTCCTGCGTCAGGTCGTAGTGCTCGGGAACCGGAAGATCGATGTATTTTTGCCCTTCCTGCAGGATTCCGCGCAGCGGCGCCCAGCCGCGAGTGAAGCTCGCCGAGAGGGACTCGAAGTAAGAGGCCCTCGAGGAGGCATCCTTCCGGTCCGACAGGAGCGAAGCCCCCGGGAGCCTTCGGTCCGTCCGGTCGCCGACCGCGTCCAGAATCGTCGGGAGGATGTCGATGTGGCGAGCGAGCGCCGCGTCCCGACCTCTCCGGGGAAGGTCCCGCGACCAGAGGAGGAGCGGCACGTGGAGCGTCGCCTCGTACGCGAAGAGGCCGTGGGTCTCCTCGCCGTGCTCGCCGCGCGATTCGCCGTGGTCGGCCGTCACGACGAGGAGCGTGGGCGGCGCGTCGGCGGCGCGAACCGCGTCGAGCAGCGGCGCGAGCGCCGTGTCCGTGAACGCGACGTCGCCGAGGTAGAGATCATCCGCGAATCGCTTACGGAATCCGGTGGGCGGATCGTACGGAGCATGCGGGTCGTAGACGTGGACCCACAGGAATCGGGGCCGGCCTGACTGTTTGCGGTACCAGTCGAGCGCCGCCGAAACGACGGCCGGTCCCGGGCTCTGCTGGATGCGGAAATCGGTCGAGTCCTCCGACTGGCGGTAGACCATGTCGTACACGTCGAACCCGCGGGTGAGGCCGTAGCGCGAGTCCAGCGGAAAGGCCGCCACGAAGGCGCCGGTCGCGTATCCCATTTCGCGCAGCATCGTCGCGGCCGTCGCGAATCGATCCTCGAGGCGGAATCCGGTGTTGTCCCTCACGCCGTGCTGGAAGGGATAGAGCCCCGTCAGGATGTTGACGTGCGACGGGAGCGTGAGGACGTTCTGCGCGTGCGCGGACGAGAAGACGAGCCCGTCGGCCGCGACGGCGTCCAGGTGCGGAGTCGTGCCTCGCGTGTTTCCGCCGAACCCGACGGCGTCCGCGCGGCACGTGTCGATCGTCACGAGGACGACGTCGCGGACCGGGCGGGCCGCCGCCTGCGCCTCAGTACGCCGGCAGCCCGAGAGGACTCCCGCGGCGAAGGCCGCGAGGGCGAGAGCGCGCTTCATACCGAAGGAGAGTAGGACAAAAAGGCCCGCGCGGAATTCCCGTGCGGGCCTCGTGATCCAGGCGTTCGGGAGCTAGAAGGCGATCCGCGCGCCGATCCGCACGATCCGCGGGCTCTGCACCTGTGTCGGCTGGTTGAAGGTCGGATTCGGCGTGAAGACGGAGCCCCGGGCATCGAAGTCGCCGACGCGGTTGTCCCGATAGGTCACGGCGCTGCTGTTGGTGACATTGAACACGTCGACCGATCCCGTGACCTGGACAGGCCCGATCGGGAAGGCCTTCTCGAGCCGCATGTCGAGCTCGTAGACGTTATCGAGGCGATAGTCGTCGACACGGCCGATCTGGATGCTGTAACGGTTGGAGCTGCCGAAGGCGTCCCGGGCCCGCACCCGCACGTAGTAGGGGATGGAATAACCCTGACGGGCGAGGAAGTTGGCGCCGACGTTGAGGCCGAGCGGCAGCTGATAAAGACCGGTCAGGTTGAATTGCCACTTGGCGTCGTAGCCCGGGTTCGAGCTGTCGCTCGCGACGGCGAGTCCGCCGCTGTCGTTGGTGCCTCCGAGCAGGTTGTTGCGGTTCACGATCGATTCAGCCGAGAGGTACTGGCGCCAGTCGTTGTAGCCGAAGCTCGCGCGCATCATCCAGTTGTTGGACAGCCGTTTGATCAGCTGCACCTCGACGCCGTTGTATCTCTGGTAGGCGCCGGGCTGGTTCTCGTAGATGTTGCCGGGGGGCGCCGACGGGGTCGACAGTTTGTAGAACGGCTCCGAGAAGTTCAACCTGAAGCCGTTGGTGCCGACGGCAGTTCCCGAGGCGAACCCGCCGGCGACGTAATCACTGGCCGTCACGCCGACGAGCGGGCTTCTCTGGATGTTCGTGATGTAGCGGTAGGTGTAGGCGGCGGACACGGCGAAATCGGTCATCAGCTCGTGGTCGAAGCCGATGATCAACTCGTCGGTCGTCGGAGCCTTGTAGTTTGGCGCGATCTTGTTGGGCGTCCCCGGCGCGTAGCTCGGATCGATGTGGTAGAAGCCCTGGGATCCACTCTCGAGGTCCACCTCGCTGGGCTGTACGATCTTGTCGTTGTTCGCGTCGTTCCAGTAGTAGTAGACGCCGCTGATGACCGGCAGCCCGTTGATGTGGTAGACGACGTTGCGCAACTGGTCGACGAAGCGGGAGTAAGACGCCCGCACGAGGGTCTTTCTCTTCGAGTCGAGCGAGTAGGTCACGCCGACCCGGGGATTGTAGTTACGATAGGTGATCGGATAACCCGTGTCCCCGGCATAATTGACCGCGGGCAGAAGCGTTGGGAAGTCGGGATTTGCGCCAACCTTGGAGGGAAGGTTCGCCCCCTGCTGATAGTCGAACCGAAGGCCGGCGTTGACGGTCAGCCGGTCCGCCGTGAGCGTGTCGCCGACCCACCCTTCGGTGTAGTTCATCTTGAAGCTGGTTGCCGCCCCGCGCGTCAGTGCGGCGTAGCACGAGTCCGCGTTCTTGCCGCAGTGAGGGCTCGTGATCGAGGCGGTATCGGAGCCGAAGATCTGGTCGCCGGGCCAGGCCGACTCGGACTGCGTGACGGAGTGGCGGTACTGGAACCCGAACTTCAGCTCGTGGCCGATCGAACCCGTGTTGAAGAACGTCGACGCCTGGACGTTGGCGTGGTGCTGCGGGCTGTTGATGATGGAGTACCGGTAGCTGTTGTGGGCCACCGACCCGCCGTTGTCGAAGTAGACCTGCTTGTCCAGGCCCCCCACTGGAATCAGACGGTACGGTTCGTCGACGTAGCCGAAGAACGCGGTCGCGATGAGGTTCGGCGAGAAGACGTGAGAATCCTGCAGTTTCAGGACGGTCGTCGGACCGGACTGATTCCAGGCCGTCTCCTGAGGCCGCGTCGTCGAGGCGCCACGGCCGTTCACGAGTTTCTCGTTGCGGTTGTAGAGGAACTCGGCCGAGTTGTTGCCCGTCAGCTGCAGGTTCAGCTTCGCGTTCCAGTTTTCGAGCGTCGTGAGGGAGACCAGGGGATTGCCCTGAAAGTCGGTCTGACCCGTCTGATCGAGGTTGATGTCCTGGCGTGACGCCCCCACCCAGAGCCAGGCCCGGTCCTTCAGGAGCGGCCCGCCGAACTCGGCGCCGTTTTCGCGTATGAAGCGGGTCTTGTTGGTCTGGAAATTGGGGATCGCCTTGATCTCGTCCGGGGTGTTGTCGGACTGGAACTGGCTCGGCGCGTAGAAGGAACGGCCGGAGCCCTTCCACTGGTTCGTGCCGCGCTTCGTGATCATGTTGATCGTGACGCCGCCCGTATTGAGCGAGAGGTCCGAGCCTCCCGTGGCGATCTGGACCTCCTGGAACGCGTCGAAATCGAAGTACTGCGCGGACGTGCCGTTCGAGCCGTTGTCGGTGACGTTCACGCCGTCGTAGATGTAGGTGCTCTGATACGAGCCCTTCCCCACGAAGTCCGCCTGGGAACCGCTCTGGTTGCCTCCGACGTTGACGCGGTTGACCTGCACGCCGGGGACCTGCTGCATGACGACCCACACGTCGCGCGCCGTCGGGACCTGCTGCAGCTCCTCCTGAGCGAAGGTCGCGCCCGTCTCGGTCTTGCGCGTATCGATCAGAGGGGTCGCGGCCGAGACGGTCATGGTCTCCTGCATCGGAGAAACCTTCATCGTCACCGTGAACTCGGTGTTCTTGCCTAGAGTGACGACGACTCTTTGCTGGACGACCTTGGTGAAACCGGGCAGCTCGAGCGTCGCCGTGTAGCTCGCGGGCGCGAGGCCCAGGAAGCGGAAGTCCCCGCGCGCGTCGGTCGTCGTGATCAGCGGTCGGATGGTCGGGCCGGTCAGGGTCGCCGTAGCGCCCGGGAGACCCGCGCCCGTCTCGTCGGCCACGTGGCCGTAGACGTTGCCCGAGTCTTGCCCGGCGATCAGCCGTCCTGCCGCGGTGGAGATGAGCAGAACGCCAACAAGGATCGCACGTCTCATGCAGCCTCCCTCTTCGAAAGAAATCCAGCGAGGCCCTCGCGTATTTGCATTCATTGTGGTCCTGCCAGGCCAGCGAAATCAACTGATTCAGGTGCCTCAGCGATCCGCGAGGAGCCAGGCCGTCGCGAGGGCCAGCCGGGCCATCTTCTGAACCTGGACCGGGTCGACCCCGTCGGGCGTGTCGAGAGGCTCGTGGTAGCCCTTGAAGAAGTTTCCGAAGAAGCGCAGGAATGGGACGTGGGCGCGCGCGAAATCGCGATAGTCGCTCCCGCCGTAGACGCCCGGGGTCCAGTCCAGGTGCAGGCTGAGGCCGGTCCCGCGCGCCGCCCGCGCGAGGACGGGCCCGAGGCCGGGCGAGGAGTCGGCGACGCCGGGCTCGACGAAGTCCCCGGGCTTCAGGCCGTCCAGAAACCTCTCGCCGTCTTTCAGCCCCGAGTCGGCCACGAGCTTCTGGATCTCCTCGAGCGTCCACGCGTGCCCGATCATGTCGAGGTTCAGGTAGACCACCGTCTTCGCGAGGGGCCAGAGCGGATGGCGGACCCAGTGGCCCGAGCCGAACTTTCCCTCCTCCTCTCCCGTCCAGAAAACGAAAACGAGCGAGCGCTTCGGCCGCTCGCCGGAGGCGGCGAAGACCCGTGCGATCTCGAGGAGCGCCGCGACGCCGGAGGCGTTGTCGTCGGCGCCCGGATGGATCACGCCGTCCACGACGCCGAGGTGGTCGAGATGCGCTCCGAGGACGACGGCCTCGCTCGCGAGCTTCGGATCGGAGCCGGCGAGGGATCCGACGACGCTCCGGCTCACGAGCGCCCTCTCGTGCCCGCTCGTGCGGAGCGTGACGGTCACTCCCGGCAGGGCGCGGGGAACGCCGCCCGACGCCGCGCTGGCGCCTCCCGCCAGCAGCGCGGCGCCGACGGCAGGCGAGACACGGGCGAGGAGCAGCCCCTCGTCGTCGAGGCCGTCGTCCTCGAGCCGCCAGAAGGTCTTCTCCTCGGGCTTGTTCTTCGGGAGAATTTTCGTTGCCCAGTCGTCGCCCTCGACCGCGAGGACGGCGAGCGCTCCGAGGCGCCGAGCGAGCTCCCGCTTGGCCGTGTACCGCTCGTCGGCCTTCTCGGCGGCCCAGCGCTCCACGAGCCTGGGCATGCGCCAGGCGGCGCCCTCGGGAGCTCCACCGAGGAGGACGACGATCTTCCCCTTCACGTCGAGGCCGCGGTAGTCGTCGCGCTCCGGCGCCGTCTCGCGGATCCCGTAGCCCGCGAAGACGACGGGCCCCGTGAGGCTCCGCGCCGGGATCTGCGGGATCAGGCAGTCCGTTCCCGAAATGAACGTGCGGCGGTCGACGCCGTCCCCGCGCCGCCACTCGATCTCGACGGCGCCCGTCCCTTTCGTGATCTCCCGCAGCGGCACGGCCTGAAAGGTGGTCTGGCCCGGCAGCGGCGGAACGCCGGCGAGCGCGAGCTGGGCCGCGGCGTATTCGGCGGCGGCGTCGAAGCCCCGCGAGGCCACGCCGCGGCCCTCGAG
>JBAUSZ010000364.1:0-3430 GCA_049581965.1 Thermoanaerobaculia bacterium
CCGAACGGCCGCGCCGGCCGCCACGGCGCGCGCGACGAGCGCGTCGCGCACGTCCCTCGCGCGGTTGGACGGTGGAAACAGTTTCCCGGTCTCGGGCTCCTCGCGGAGCGGCGCGCCGAGGAGCTCCGCGAAGAACGCGCGCTGCGTCTCGAGCGGGACGCGCGCGAGGAACCGGCCCACGACGCGCGCGGGCGCGGCCGAGACGAAGCGCTCGCGTGCCTCCTGCATCGGGAGGACGTTGCAGCGCCCGCCGCCCGAGACGAGGATCTTGCGGCCCGCCTGTGAGGCCGCCTCGAGGACGACGACGCCCTTCGCGCCGGCCTCCGCGGCTCGGATCGCCGCGAGGAGGCCGGCTGCCCCGCCCCCGAGGATCGCGATGCCCACGGCCCCGGTCACGCGTCGGATAATGCGACATGCCCTCTCCGGCCGGCGGCTTCGGCGGGGTGTCCCGCGGCCTGGGCTATCGCGCCTGGTTCCTCCTCGCCTGCGCCGTGGGCGGCCTCGCCTTCGTGGGTTTCGCGGCTCTCGCCCTGCTCTACTACGCGTTCTCACGCAACGGCGAGAAGGCCGCGATGCTCTGGATCCGGAGCTTCGGCTTCGTGATGACGCGCTTCCTCTTCTGGAGGGTCGTGGTCGAGAACATCTCGATCCTGCACGCGACACAGCCGGCCGTCGTCGTCGGAAACCACCAGTCGAACCTCGACATCGCGACATGGGCGACGTTCTTCCCGTACCGAAGCGTCGCGGTGGGCAAGAAGGAGATCCTCAAGATCCCGGTCTTCGGCTGGCTCTGGAAGGCCACGAACAACATCCTGATCGACCGCTCGAACGCGATCGCGGCGCGCGAGTCGCTCGCGGCCGCGGCCGAGCGCATACGGACCGAGAAGCTGAGCGTCTGGGTCCTCCCCGAGGGTCACCGCAACGCGAAGCCCGAGATGCTCCCGTTCAAGAAGGGCGCGTTCCACCTCGCGATCGCCGCGCAGGTGCCCGTCGTCCCGTTCGCGACGTCGCCGATGTGGACGGTCCTCGACGCGAAACGCTGGATCGTGCGCCCCGGCGTCGTGCGCGTGCGGTTCCTGCCGCCGATTCCGACGGAAGGAATGACGAGCGACGACGCGGACCGCCTCAGCCTGGCCGCCCGCGAGGCGATCGAAGAGGCCCGCCAGGACTTCCTGAAGACGGCGGGGCCCCGGATCGGCTAGACGAGCGAGAGGCAGGGTGCCCTCCGACGCACGCGCGTGCTGTCTGAGCGAAGCGAGTTCACGCGCGAAGGAGGACGGGTACGCTGCCTCGAGCGAGTCACACCCGGAAGAAGTCCGCCCGCCAGTCCTTGATCCGCTTCTTGATCGCCTCGCCGCTGAGGCTCTCGTCGAGAGCGGCCTGGACGAGGCCGGCCACCTCGGCGTCCGACGCGAACCGCAGGCCGATGAGCTGGTCTTCGGTGAGCGCGCCGATCCGGCTCCGCAGCGGCTCGGACAGCAGGGCGCCGAGGCGCTGGCGCTCCTCGAGCCGGATGACCCGGTCCTGCGCCTTCAGCGCGAACGCGCGGGCCTTCCACGCGACGACGACGAGGGCCGCCGCCACGACGATCTCCCAGATCGCCCAGGCGGACGGCGCCTTGATCGCGCGCCAGAGAGCCACGAAAAAGGCGACGACGAGAACAGTCGCCGCGAAGAAGTGGTACCAGGGGTCGAAGCGGCGGTGGTTCTTGAAGTTCTGGGGGACGGTTTCGGCCATAGAGGTTCCTCTCCCGAGCGATCTAGACTCGCGATCGTCCGAAGGCGCCGCGCCCCACTCTATCGAAAAAAGGAGGCCCTTCCCCATGTTCCGACGCCGGCCCCTCGCCCCGATGGCGCTCGCCCTCGCCCTCGCCGCCGCCTCCGCCTCCGCGCGGGCCGAGAAGGAGACCTACGCACTCGACAAGAACCACACCGAGATCGGGTTCAAGGTCCGCCATTTCGTCTCGCGGGTGGGCGGCCGGTTCACGCGGTTCGAAGGCGCGCTCATCCTCGACCGCGCGAACCCTCCGGAGAGCTCGGTCGAGCTGAAGATCGACGCGGCGAGCATCGACACGGGTGTCCCGAACCGGGACCGGCACCTCAACTCGCCCGATTTCCTCGACACGGCGAAGTTCCCCGAGATCACGTTCAGGTCCGCGAAGATCTCCGCGAAAGGCCCGGACACGTACGAGGTGGAGGGCGACCTCACGATTCGCGGCGTCACGAAGCCCGTCACGCTCGCCGTGACGTCGAACGGGTTCACGGGAGACGGACGGGGCGGCCTGAAGGCCGGCTTCGACGTGACCGGCAGGCTCAGCCGCAAGGACTTCGGCGTGAAGTGGAACGCGATCGTCGACCAGAAGGAGATGCTCTCGGACGAGGTGGACCTCGCGATCTTCGTCGAGGCGAACAGGCCGGCCCCGAAACCGGGTGCTCCGCCCGCTCCGGCCGCGACGCCAACGGCTCCCGTGAGGTGACCACACCTTTCCCGCTGTACCGGCGGGCGCCTAAGGCTTAGGATGGGGATTCGCCCGGCCGCACGGTCCGGACCCACCCCGCTCGTCGAGGACTTCCGATGCCCGATACCGCCCTCCCCGAAACCGCCGCGCCTTCCCGCCACCGCGTCCGCCCGATCGCGGCGTTCGGCTTCGCCCTTGTGCACGTCGCGGCCATCGCCGGCGTCGCCCTCGTCGGCGTCTCGTGGAAGGGCGTCCTTTTCGCCCTCGCGTCGTACTACGTGCGGATGTTCGCCATCACGGCGGGCTTCCATCGCTACTTTTCGCACCGCTCCTACCGCCTCGCGCGCGTCCCCCAGTTCCTCCTCGCACTCCTCGGCCAGACGGCCGCGCAGAAGGGGGTCCTGTGGTGGGCGTCGAACCACCGGCACCACCACAAGTACTCCGACACGCCCGAGGACATCCACAGCCCCCTGCAGGACGGCTTCTGGTGGAGTCACATCGGCTGGATCCTCTCGGGCAAGTACGACGAGACCGATTTCTCGCGCATCCCCGACCTCGCGAAGTTTCCGGAGCTCGTCTGGCTGGACCGGAACCAGTACGCGGCCACGATGCTCTACGGGATCCTCTCGTGGGCGCTCTTCGGCTGGACGGGCCTCGTGTGGGGCTACTTCGTGGCGACCGTCTTCCTCTGGCACGGCACGTTCACGATCAACTCCGTCATGCACGTCTTCGGGCGGCGCGTCTTCCCGACGGCGGACACGAGCCGCAACAGCATGATCTTCGCCCTCGTGACGATGGGCGAGGGCTGGCACAACAACCACCACTTCTACCCGAGCTCGGCCGCGCAGGGCTTCCGCTGGTGGCAGCTGGACGCGAGCTTCTACCTCCTCTGGGCGGGCGAGAAGCTCGGGCTCGTGAAGGCGCTCCGCCGCGCGCCGACGGCCGCCGTCATCGAGCGCCTCACGGCCGGAG
>JBAUSZ010000365.1:0-8562 GCA_049581965.1 Thermoanaerobaculia bacterium
CGGGAACGACGACGCGGCCCGACGCGTCCGACACGGCGAGGCCGATCCGCTTCTCGCCGAAGTCGACCGCGAGGACGCGCACGAGTCTCATCGTAGGAGGGCGCCTCGGCGAAGTCCACTCCGGATACAATCCCGTTTCTTCGGCGGCGCCCGCCGCCTCGGAGTTCAGAACGATGAATCAAGACGTCTTCATCCTCTCGGCCGCACGCACGCCGATCGGCTCGTTTCTCGGCTCGCTCTCCACGCTTTCCGCCCACGCGCTGGGCGCCGCCGTGATCAAGTCCGCCGTCGAGCGCGCGGAGGTCCCCGCGGCCCGCGTCGAGCACGTCTGGATGGGCAACGTCCTGCAGGCCGGCCAGGGGCAGGCGCCCGCGCGGCAGGCCTCGCTCGGCGCCGGCCTCCCGAAGAGCACGGGCACGATCACGCTCCACAAGGTCTGCGGTTCGGGCATGCGGGCGATCATGGACGCCGCGAACGCCCTGCGCACGAGCGAGTTCGAGATCGCCGTCGCGGGCGGCATGGAGTCCATGTCGAACGCGCCCTATCTCCTGCCCAAGGGGCGGCTCGGGCTCCGGATGGGCCACGGCCAGCTCCTCGACTCGATGATCTCGGACGGGCTCTGGGATCCGTACAAGAACATCCACATGGGCAACTGCGCCGAGATGTGCGCCGAGAAGTACGCCTTTACGCGGGAGGCTCAGGACGCCTTCGCGCTCGAGAGCTACCAGCGCGCGCGCCGCGCGAACGAATCCGGTGATTTCAACGCCGAGTTCGTACCCGTGACGATCGAGGGCAAGAAAGGTGCGACGGTCGTCGACCGCGACGAGGAGCCCTTCGCGACGGCGCTCGAGAAGCTCGAGAAGATGGGCTCGCTCAAGCCGGCCTTCCAGAAGGAGGGAACGGTCACCGCGGCGAACGCCTCGAAGATCAACGATGGTGCCTGTGCCCTCGTCCTCGCGGGCGAGAAGGCCGCGGCGTCGGCCAAGCCGATCGGGCGGATCGTGGCGCAGGCTTCCTTCGCGCAGGAGCCCGAGTGGTTCACGACGGCGCCGATCACGGCGGCCAGGAAGGTCGCCGAGAAGGCGGGGGTTTCTCTCGCGTCGATCGACCTCTTCGAGGTGAACGAGGCCTTCGCGGTCGTCGCGATGGCCTTCCTGAAGGACCTCGACCTGGACCCGAACAAGGTGAACGTCAACGGCGGAGCCGTGGCCCTCGGCCACCCGATCGGGGCCTCGGGTGCCCGGATCGTCACGACGCTGATCCACGCCCTGAAGGCACGAAAGAAGAAGTACGGGCTCGCGTCCATCTGCATCGGGGGCGGCGAGGCGACCGCGATGGTCGTCGAAGCCCTGTGACGAGATAATCCCACCATGATCGACAAGGTCGTGCGCGCGGCGAGTCCGGCGGAGGCGGCGGCAAAGGCCGTCGCCGACGTGCCGTCGGGCGCGACGCTCGTCGTGGGCGGCTTCGGCCTCTGCGGGATCCCCGAGAACCTCATCCTCGCGCTCGCCGCCTCGGACGTGAAAGACCTCACCTGCGTCTCGAACAACTGCGGCGTCGACGACTGGGGCCTGGGCCTCCTCCTTGGCAAGAAGAAGATCAAGAAGATGCTGTCGTCCTACGTCGGCGAGAATGCCGAGTTCGAGCGTCAGTACCTCGCCGGCGAGCTCGAGCTCGAGTTCTGCCCGCAGGGCACCCTCGCCGAGCGCATGCGCGCGGGTGGCGCCGGGATCGCGGGCTTCTACACGCCGACGGGTGTCGGGACGATCGTCGCCAAAGGCAAGGAAACGAAGGTCTTCGGCGGCAAGGAATACCTCCTCGAGCGCGCGATCACGGGCGACTTTGCGCTCGTCGCCGCGTGGAAGGCGGACCGCCTCGGGAACCTCGTCTACCGCAAGACGGCGCGCAACTTCAATCCGATGGCCGCCACCGCAGGGAAAATCACGATCGCCGAGGTCGAGCAACTCGTCGAGCCGGGAGAGCTCGACGCCGACGCGGTCGACACACCCGGTGTCTTCGTGCATCGCGTCGTCGTCGCCCCGCGCGTCAAGCGCGTCGAGCGGCGCACGGTGAGGACCTAGCCCGTGCCGAAGCTCGACCGCGACGGGATCGTCCGACGCGCCGCGCAGGAGCTGCGTGACGGGATGTACGTGAACCTCGGCATCGGGATGCCGACGCTCGTCTCCAACTTCATCCCGACGGGGATGGAGGTCGTCCTCCAGTCCGAGAACGGAATCCTCGGGATGGGGCCGTATCCGACGGAAGCAGAGCTGGACCCCGACCTCATCAACGCGGGCAAGGAGACGGTCACCGTCATCCCGGGCGCGTCGTTCTTCTCGTCGGCCGATTCCTTCGCGATGATCCGCGGCGGGCACATCGATCTCTGCATTCTGGGCGCGATGCAGGTGGATGCCGAAGGCTCCATCGCGAACTGGATGATCCCGGGCCGTCTCGTGAAGGGAATGGGCGGCGCGATGGATCTCGTCGCGGCCGCCCGGCGCATCGTCGTCACGATGGAGCACGTCGCCAAGAACGGCGAGTGGAAGATCCTGAACCGCTGCACCCTGCCCCTGACGGGGCGTGCCTGCGTGCATCGCATCGTGACGGACCTCGCCGTCCTCGATGTCAAGCCGGGCGGCGGCCTGAGGCTCGTCGAGCGCGCCCCGGGCGTGTCCGTGGACGAGATCCGCGCCGCGACCGAGCCGTCGCTGGACGTCCCGGGCGGCGTGCCCGAGATGAAGGTCTGACGGGCGCGCCGATTGCACCCGTGCGTGTCGTGTGGCGAATCGGCACGGGACGCGGCCTGCAAATCTCTTCGAAGGTGAATGGGGTCCTCGGCGCGCGACGGCGGCTCATCGCCACGGTGGCGCCGCGGTGCGCCGCGCCGCCTATTCACCCTTCCAAGAAAAGCCACCGCCACAATCTGTTTCGCCTTCTGCCTCTTTGCGCCGTCCTTGCGGTCTGCTCGGGAGCAAACCTTTCCTTCTCCCAGTCCTCCTTCGACACCGACCCCTTCGCCGCGCGGTTCCGCGAAAAGGGCGGGTTCGAGGCGAAGTTCAAGCTTCCGGAGAAGGGCGGCGCGATCACGATCCGGATCGACGCGGGCGAGGCCGGGGGCCAGCAGGGCAAGCAGACGGTCGTCGAGGAGGACCTTTTCACGGCGGAGGCGCCGCCGGGAAAGTTCGTGACCGTCGAGTACCAGGACATCGCCCTCAGGGCCCGCCGGGTCTCCGGGAGCCTCAAGAGGCGGACGATCGTCGCCGAGGGCGACGTCTCGCTCGTGCAGGGCCTCTCGCGGATGGCCGGGGTGCGGCTGGACCTCGACCTGAACGACAAGGTGGGCGTCCTGCTCGACGGGCGCGTGGACCTCGAGGGCGGCCTGCACCTGACCGGCGCCACGCTGGCTAAGGTCGGCCCGAAGAGCTTCACGCTCACGGAAGGGACCGTCACGGCGTGCGACGGGGCCGACCCCGCCTGGAAGTTCTCCGTTCGGAGCGGGCGCGTCACTCTCGAGGACTACGCGCGCCTGAAGAACGCGACCTTCACCCTCGGAGGCATCCCGCTCCTCTGGTCGCCGTACATTCTCTGGCCCGCGCTGCGCGAGCGCGCCTCGGGCTTTCTCGTCCCGGGCCTCGGGTACAACTCGAACCGCGGCGGCTACTTCGGCCTCTCGTACTATTGGGCGATCGGCCGCTCCTGGGACGCGACGTTCTCGGGCGACTTCTACACGCAGAAGTACACCGGCCTGGGCGCCGAGCTGAGAGGGCAGCCGTCCCTCGGCACGAAGCTCGAGGGAACCTACTACACGATCTGGGACCCGACCGTCGGTCACTGGCGCTGGGAGACGCAGGGCAAGCTCGTGTCAGACGACGTCGCGCCGAAGGTGCGCGGCGTCGTGACGTGGCTGAACTTTTCGGACCCGAACTTCTTCCAGGATTTCAACCGGAACTTCGCACTCGGCTCGACGCGCTCGCTCAAGAGCGAGGGCTTCCTGACTTGGGGCCCGGACCCGTGGGCCGTCAACCTCCGGCTCTCGCGCGAGGAGGCCATCGGGTTCGGGGACGGCAGCTCGGTCGTGAGCGAGCGCCTGCCGTCCCTCGAGGCGCGCCTGAGGCCGACCCCGCTCTTCGGGCAGGCCGTCTTTGTCGAGGTCGCCGCGCAGGGCGGGATCCTCCACACGGATCGGGGGCCAAACCAGCCGACCGGCACGTACGACCGCTTCGACCTCTTCCCGCAGATCAGCGCGCCGCTCTCCCTCGCGCCGTGGCTCTCTCTCAATGCGTCGGGGGGCGGACGCATCACGACGTACGGCAGGTCCCTCTCCGCGGACGGCACGACACTCCTGCCCGATCGATACACGCGCGAGGCGCTCGTGTCCGATCTCCAGCTCACCGGGCCGGCGTTCTCGCGCCTTTTCGACTGGAAGGTCGGCCCCTTTTCGAAGTGGAAGCACGTCCTCGAGCCGCGCGCCCAGTGGAGCTACCTCGCGGGCCGGGACAACTTCGGCGCGACCCCTCTCTTCGACGAGATCGACTCGCTCACGGCGACGAACGCGCTCCGTTACTCGCTCCTCCAGCACCTCCTCGCGAAGGGGGAGACGGGCGGCTCGCGCGAGATCGCTTCGTTCGAGATCGCGCGGTACTACTACTTCCGCCTCCCGGGCGAGGGGACGGCCTACGGCCCCGGGCCCGTCGTGCAGCGCTCGTCACCGACGGACTTCGTCCTGCGCGTGAATGCGGCACAGGGGCTCAACTTCGACGGGCGCGTCACGTGGGACGCGCACTTCGGGCAGGTGACGTCGGCAAGCGTGACCGCCGTGCTCTCCGGCGGGGACCGGGCGCTCTCGCTCTCGCTCTTCGACAGCCACCCGGTGGTGATCCCGGCCGCCGGCGACCCCGGAGCCTCCGCCCAGCTCCGGGTCTCGGCGGGAACGCCGATCCTCCGAAAGCGCCTGCGCTTCGACGTCGAGGCGAATTACGACCTCACGAAGGGCAGGATGCTCGAGTCCCGCTCGTTGCTGACTCTCCAGGCCTCCTGCTTCAGGGTCCTGGCCGAATACCGCGACTTGCGCACCGGAGGGACTCCCTCGAGGGACTATCGTGTGGCCTTGACCCTCCGGAATGTCGGCAGCTTTCTCGACTTCACCGGGAGCCTGCCCTGACGAGAGATCCGTTCTGCAGGGGACACTTCCAAATGGAGAGCGTTTTCCCGGCGTCCAAAAAAATGCACAGGCGAATTCCGATCCTCCGTTCACGGGTTCTTCCGGTGCTCGCAGGCGCGACGACCCTCGCCCTGGGAGCCCTGCCGCTGGCGGGCCAGGGCGTCGGATCGGCTCTGTCGGCGCCGATCTCCTGCGCGGTCCCGTTCGTGATCGACCCGGCCTCTCTTCCTTACTCGGGGCCCGGGATCGACACGCGGTCGATGGCCCTGGATCCCGCCGTCCCGACATTTCCCTGCTACGGAAAACTCGTGCTCCCCTCCGGCGGGCAAGTGCAGCCGTCGAAGGTCGTCTGGTTCTCGTTCACGCCCGCCGCCACCGACACCTACCGGATCGACACCCTCGGGTCCTCGCCGTCGGACTACGACACGATCCTCGGCGTCTACACCGGCGGCTGCGCGGCGCTCGCGCCGGTCTCCGGCGTCTGCGGAAAGAGCGGCTTTTTTCCCGACGACGCGCCCGGTTCCCTTCAGTCGTCGGTCACGCTCAACCTCGCGGCCGGCACGACCTACACGATCGCGGTCGGCGCCATTGGCGCGCCGGACGGTTACACCGGGGAAATCGACATGCCCGCCGGCGGTACGCTGAAGCTCGGCGTCGCCCGCGTTCCGGTTGCCTACGCCTACACGTACCTCGTCCCGTCCCTCGTTCACTCGGGCGGGTTCGTGAGCGATCTCTACGTCACGAACCTCGAGAACGCGGACGGGCAGTTTCTCGCCCAGTACCTCACACACGGGAACGACGGCGAACAGACGGTGCCCGCCCGCCAGCCGCAACCGGCCCCTCAGATCGTTCTCGCCAACGGCACCCGTCTCTACGCGGACGTCATCGGTCTCCTCGGCTACGCGGACGACTGGGGCGCGCTCGTTCTGCAGTCGAACCGCCGGCTCGCCGTCGGCGCGCGGACCTGGGCGCTCGCCGAGGGCGTCGGAACGATCGGACAGTACTCGGCGGGCGTGGAGGTCTCGCCCGGTCTCGCGGCGCCGGAGGCGCTCGCGACCGGGGAGACGGGCCGCTTCGTCGGCGTGCGCGAGGACGCGGGGATGCGGACGAACCTGCTCTTCGCGAATACGGCCGCCGTCGCGTGCACGCTTCAGGCCGAGGTGCGCGACGGGTCCGGCGCCGTTCTCGGGGCAGCGCGATCGTTCACGGTGCCTCCGTCCACGGCGATGCAGAAGAACCGCCTCAGGGACACGTTCGGGATCCCCGGGGACGTCCGGAACGCCTCGGTCGTCGTGCGCAACGTCACGGCTGGGTGCTCGGTCGTCGGCGTCGCGTACGTCATCGACGGCAACGTGAAGGCCGGTTCGAACGATCCCTACGCGGTTCCGCTTCGCAAGTAACGCCTCCGCGCGCGGCCGTTCCGGTACACTGCGTCCTCCGTGCAGACGGTGATCCTCGGAGCCGGCGGCATGCTGGGCCGCGCCCTCGGGCGCGAGTTCCCGGCGGCCGAACGCTTCACGCGCGCAGCCCTGGACATCACGGACGTGCCCGCCGTCCACGCGGCCCTGCAGCCGGGCGTCCGACTCGTCCTGAACGCGGCCGCCGACACGCGCGTCGACGCGGCCGAGACGGACCCCAACCACGCCCGCGTGAACCACGTTGCCGTCGGCCTCCTCGCGGCCCGTTGCAGCGAGATCGGCGCGACCCTCGTTCACGTCTCGACCGACTACGTGTTCAGCGGCAGGGGAATCCGCCCCTACCGCGAGGACGACCCCGCCGACCCTCTGAACGCCTACGGGCGGGGCAAGCTCGCCGGCGAGCGCCGCGCCTTCGAGGAGGGCGACGAAGTGCTCGTCGTGCGCACGTCGTGGGTCTTCGGGGCGGGCGGAGTCAACTTCGTCGATACGATCCTCAAGCGCGTCGAGGCGGGCGGCAAGGAGCTCTCCGTCGTGGACGACCAGGTGGGTCGCCCGACGTACGCGGTCGACCTCGCCGCCGGGATCCGGCTTCTCGTCGAGCGCCGCGTGACGGGCATCGTCCACTTCGCCAATGGCGGCGATGCGACGTGGTTCGAGCTCGCCGCCGAGACCCTGCGGCTGTCCGGGCGTTCGGGCGTCTTGGTCAAGCCCGTTGCGACGGAGGCGTTCCCGCGCCCGGCGCGCCGGCCGCAGAGGTGCGTCCTCGACACGACGCTCTACGAGCGCCTCACGAGGAATTCCCCACGGCCCTGGCGTGACGCTCTTGCCGCCTATCTCGAGGAGAGGCGCGCGGCGGCCGGGCCGGGCCCGTTCGGATGACGCCGCTGCCGCGCGGGGAAGCCCTTCGCAAGGCCGTCCACGTCGGCATGTCGGGCTTCGCGCTCCTGCTCCGGGCGCTGCCCTGGTGGCAGGCCGCGTGGGCCGCCTGCGGCGCCCTCGCGATCAATGTCTTCTTGCTGCCGCGGGTCGCCCCGTCTTTGCTCAGAAAGGAAGAACGGGATTCGCGCTTTTCCGTCGGGATCGCGCTCTATGCGGCCACCGTGCTCCTGCTGATCCTCACCTTTCGAAGAAACCTCCAGGTCGCCGCTGCCGGCTGGGGGTTCCTGGCCTTCGGAGACGGTTTCGCCTCGATCGTCGGTTCGACCGTGGGCGGTGCGCGCCTCCCCTGGAACACGCGCAAGTCTCTCGCGGGCTTTCTTGGCTTCGTCGCCTTCGGATTTCTCGGCGCTTCCTGTCTCTACGGATTCGTTGCCTCGCGGACTCCCTCGCCCTGGGAACTGGGCTGCCTCTTCGCCGCCGCGTTCGCCGGCGCCGCCGTCGAGAGTCTTCCCTGCGAGCTGGACGACAACGTCCTGCCGCCCCTCGTCGCGGCGGTGTTGCTCGCGCTCCTCCTCCCGTGCCGCGCGGGCTTCTCCGACGCGCTCGAGCCGGCCGGCCTGCGCGGCTTCGCCGCGGCGCTCGTGATCAATGCCGCCGTCGCCGGCCTCGCGGGCCTCCTCGGCATCGTGCGTCCCTCCGGCGCTCTGGCGGGTGCGCTCCTCGGAACGCTGGTCCTCGGCCTCGGCGGGGCCGGTCTCTACGTCCTCCTCTGGACGTTTTTCCTCGGCGGCACGCTCGCGACGCGCTTCCGCAGGCGTCTGAAGGAGGCGATGGGGAAGGCCGAGGAGAGAGGGGGACGGCGCGGCGCCGCCAACGTTCTCGCGAACGTCTCCGTTCCCGCGTTCTGCGCCCTCGTTTCCGGCCTGGGGCCGCAAGGCGGGGCGCTTCGGCTCGCCGCCGCCGCGGCGCTCGCGACCGCGCTCATGGACACCGTCGGAACGGAGATCGGGCAGGCCTTCGTGTCGCCGACCGTCCTCCTGCCGGACTTCCGGCGCGTTCCGCCCGGCACGGAGGGCGCCGTGTCGGTCGTAGGCACGCTCGCGG
>JBAUSZ010000366.1:0-6266 GCA_049581965.1 Thermoanaerobaculia bacterium
CCTCGTGGGTGCCCGTGTCGAGCCAGGCCATCCCGCGTCCGAGGATCTCGACGTGGAGGTCGCCGGTCGCCAGGTAGGCGCGGTTCACGTCGGTGATCTCGAGCTCGTCGCGAGAGGAGGGCCTCAGGTTCGCCGCGACGTCGAGAACGCGGTTGTCGTAGAAGTAGAGACCCGTGACCGCGTAGTTCGATCGCGGTGCGGCGGGCTTCTCCTCGAGGCCGATCGCGCGGCCCCGCGCGTCGAATTCGACGACCCCGTAGCGCTGCGGGTCGAGGACTCGGTAGGCGAACACAGTCGCGCCGGAAGCGCGGCCCGCCGCACGCTGGAGCATCTCGGGGAGGCCGTGGCCGTAAAAGAGGTTGTCGCCGAGGGCAAGGGCGACGCCGTCCTGCCCGACGAAGTTCTTCCCGATCAGGAACGCCTGCGCGAGGCCCTCGGGCCGCGGCTGGGCCGCGTACGAGATCCGGATCCCGAACTGGGCGCCGTCGCCGAGGAGGCGCACGAAGCCGGCCTGGTCGTCGGGCGTCGTGATCACGAGGATGTCGCGCAGCCCCGCGAGCATGAGCGTCGAGAGCGGGTAGTAGACCATCGGCTTGTCGTAGACGGGGCAGAGCTGCTTGGAGAGGCCGAGGGTGAGGGGATAGAGGCGCGTGCCCGAACCGCCGGCGAGGATGATGCCCTTCACGCGGGGACTCCGGCCGCGGGCGAGGTGGATGAAGCGAGACCGAGGCGCGCGCGCGCGTCCTGGCCCTTCTGCACGGTGGCGCACCAATCCTGGTGGTCCACGTACCACCGCACGGTCCGAAGAAGACCTTCTTCGAACGAATAAGAGGGGCTCCAACCCAGTTCGCGGCGGATCTTGGACGCGTCGATGGCGTATCTCCGATCGTGTCCCGGCCGGTCCGGAACGAACGTCTTGAGATCGACGTAGGCCTTCTTGCCCTTCGAAGAAATCTTCCGGTTCTCTTCGAACGGAACCGTCTTCTCCAACGCTGCGCAGAGCGCGTCGACGATCTGCAGGTTCGTTCTCTCGTTTCCCCCGCCGATGTTGTACTTGCCGCCCGGCGCGCCTTTCTCGAGGACGAGGAGAAGGCCGCGGCAGTGGTCCTCGACGTGGAGCCAGTCCCGGACGTTTCCGCCGTCGCCGTAGATCGGGAGAGGCTTGCCCTCGAGCGCGTTGAGGATCATGAGCGGGATGAGCTTCTCGGGGAACTGGTAGGGGCCGTAGTTGTTCGAGCAGTTCGTGAGGAGCGTCGGGAGGCCGTACGTCTCGCGCCACGCGCGGACGAGGTGGTCGGCCGCCGCCTTCGAGGCCGCGTAGGGCGAGTTCGGGGCGTAGGGGGTCTCCTCGGAGAAGAGGCCGGTCTTTCCGAGCGTCCCGTAGACCTCGTCCGTCGAGACGTGCAGGAACCGGAAGCGCTCGCGCTCGCCGGCGGGAAGAGACGCGGCATGCTGCCGGGCGGCCTCGAGCAGGGTGAAAGTCCCCGCGACGTTCGTGTGAATGAAGGCGGCCGGGCCGTCGATCGAGCGGTCGACGTGCGTCTCGGCCGCGAAGTTCAGGACGGCGCGCGGGCGGTGGGTCTCGAGGACGGCTTTCATCGCCGCGGCGTCCGCGATGTCGGCTTCCACGAAGGCGAAACGCGAGTCCCTCTCGCAATCCGCGAGGCTCGCGCGGTGCCCCGAGTACGTCAGCCTGTCGACGACGACGACGCGGCCCGTCGTTTCCCTCAGGGCGAGCCGCACGAAATTCGACCCGATGAAGCCGGCCCCGCCGGTGACGACGATGGATTCCATGCGCGCGCAAGGATATCGGAGTCGTCCTCGAGCCGGGCAAGACCCTCGGGACGTGGGCGAAGTTCCATCGCCGTCCCCGCCGACGCCAGGAAGATCTCGGTTTTCATCCGGGCGTCGCCCCCTTTGAGGACGTTCCGATCGACGAATAGTCGCGGCGAGACGAAACCTTCGGCTCCGGCGTTCGTTCCATCGTTATGATGCGTCGGCTCATGCGGAAAAGTGCCTTCGCCGCCGCAGGTGTCGCCGGGGTCGCCCTCCTCGCCGTGCTCCTTCCCCTCTACGACGCTCCACAGCCGAGGGGCCTCACCGTGACGCGCGGCCGGGTGAGGGAGATCGCCGACGCCGAGGCCCGCAAGTGGGGGATCGAGGTCGAAAAGGCCTTCGTCGTGACGACGCTCGAGGACTCGCCCCTGCTCGACAAGGAGCTGCGCGACAAGCCGGACCTGAGACGAAAGGCGGACGCCGATCCCGTCGTCGGGCCGCGCCTCGTCGGATTTCGCGTGAACTACTGGCGCAACGGCGTCGACAAGTACCCGCCGTACGGGTACGTCATCGTCTCGCGGACGGGCGAGGTCCTGGCCGTCCGGCGGCAGGCCCGCCTCGAGGAGACCGGGGCCGCGCCGAAGGCGGAAGACCTCAGGCCCCGGGCCGACGCGTTCGCGGCCTCGAGGGTGTTTCCCGGAGCGCCCGGTCCGGTCTACGAGGACGTGCGGCCGAACGTGCAGAGGTCCCGCACGGACCACGTCTTCCGCTACAAGGTGCCGTCGTCGTTTCCGACGGGCGACGTCGTCTGCTACCTGACGGTCGCATTCATCGGCGATCGGCCCGCGGGCTACGAGCTCGAGGAGGAGTACCGGGACGGCCGCCGCTTCGCGTACGACACGAACCTCGCGGGCACGTTCCTCCGCTTCGGGGAGATCTTTGCCCTCCTCTTCGTCCTTCTCGCGGTCTTCCTGAAGAAGTACCACGCGGGCGAAGTGGGCGTCGGGACGGGAGCGGTCCTCTTCGCTGCCGCGATCGTGCTCGGCCTCGCGGCGACGGCGCTCATCGCCCCGTGGTCGGCGACCAACACGGGCCTCGGGAGTGCCGACGAGCGGACGACGACGGTCGCCGTCGCCGGCTTCAAGGTCCTCTTCTACGACATTCCGCTCGCGGTTCTCGTCTTCCTCGCGTGGTCCGTCGGCGAGAGCATCGCGCGCGAGCGCTGGGGCGAGCGGCTTGCGTCGTTCGACGCGGTGCTGCGCCGCGATCCGCTGAACGCCACGGTGGGCGGGTCGCTCCTCTCGGGCCTTCTCGCCGCGCCGGCGGTCGCGGCAGCGGCGCTCCTCGTGCCTGCGCTCGAGCTCGGGCGCGGCTGGGTCTTCGCGCAGCTCGGCTCCGGCACGAACGAGGCGCTCAATGCCGTGGCCGGACCCGTCGGAGTGATCCTGGACACGGCGCTCGACTCCCTTCTTTTCTCGTGCGTCGGCCTGCTCTTCCTTCTCGCCGCTTTCCATCGGAGGCGTCTCCTCGCGGCCGGCGTGATCCTGACGGGCGCCTTCGGCGTTCTCATGGGCATCCTGTCCCCGCCCATCGGCCCGTTCGGGCGCACGCTTGCCTTGGGCTTCGGCGGGATCGCGGTCGTCCTTCTCGTCTTCGCTTGGTCCGACCTCCTCGCCGCGGCGACGGCGGCCTTCGGCGGAGGCCTGCTCGTCGCGCTGCTTCCTCTCGTGCTCTCAGCCTCCTCTCCGGCGCGGTCGGGCCCGCTCCTCGCCCTCGCGCTGCCGCTGGCGGGGATCGCCCTCGTCGCGGCCGCCGGCCTCGCGACGCGCCGGACGATCGCGTACTCCTACGAAGACCTCGCGCCGCACGTGAAACGCATCGTCGAGCGTGAACGGATCAAGGCCGAGATCGACGCGGCCAACCGCATCCAGGCGGCTCTCCTGCCCTCGACGCATCCGGACGTTGGCGGCGCCTCCGTGGCCTCGCATTACCGCGCGGCGACGGAGATCGGCGGCGACTACTTCGACTTCCTTCCACTCGACCGCGGGCGGCTCGGCCTCGCGTTCGGGGACGTCGCCGGACACGGCCTCACGAGCGGAATCGTGATGGCGATGACGAAAGCGGCCCTCCTCGTGCAGGTGAAGCACGACGCGTCGCCCGTGCGCGTGCTCGAGACTCTGAACGACATCGTCATGAAGACGGCGCCAAAGCGCATGCTCATGACGTTTTTCTACGGCGTCCTCGAACCCTCGACGTCGACGCTGCGCTTCGCGTCCGCCGGCCACCTCGACCCGTACGTCTTCCGGGCGCGCGAAAGGAAGCTCGAATTGCTGTCGTCCTGGGGCTTTCCGTTGGGCGTCAGGCGACGCGAGCCCTTCCGCGAGTTCGAGGCCCGCTTCGAGTCGGGCGACCGGCTGGTCCTGTACAGCGACGGCCTCATCGAGGCGCTCAACGACGAGGGTGAGCCGTTCGGCTTCGAGCGGTTCGCGGGCGTCATCCTCTCGCGGGGCGCGAAGGGCGGGGACGTCCTCAAACAGGCGCTCCTCGAGTCCGTGAAGAACTTCACCCGCAACCGGCCGCCCGAGGATGACCAGACGCTCGTCGTCGTCTCGTTCGAGGACCGTCAGGTCGCCGCGCTGCGCGCGAGCTGAGAGCGCCGCGCTGCGCTAGACTTCCCCGGGGCCCTGCCGGGTCCCAACACAGAAGGAGAACGCATGAAGAAGACCGTGCTTGCGATGCTCGCGGGCGCCGCCCTCGCGGCCGTGCCCGCCTTCGCCCAGTTCGAGGGCGAGATCACGATGAAGATGACGATGCGGGAGGGAGCCGGAACGGGGAAGGCCTACCTCTCGAGGGCCGGCGTGCGTTCCGAGCTCGACGTTCAGAGCGCCAAGATGCCGATGAAGATGACGACTCTCGTGAAGGCCGCAAATCCCGATCTCGTCTACCTCATCAACGACGCCCAGAAGAGCTACACCGAGATCGACAGCAGCAAGACGCGCGAGGAGATCGAGAAGTCGCGCGGCAGGAACAGGGGAGCGTGGACCGTCAAGAAACTCGGGAGAGAAACGGTCAACGGCTACGCCTGCGAGCACATCCTCGTCATGCACGGGGGGGACGCGAAGAGCGAGATGGAGTGGTGGACGTCGAAGGACATCTCGGGCCTCAGCTACGAGTCCATGCGGGGCCTCATGCGCCGCGGCAACCAGAGCGACGAGGGCATCCTGAAGGCGCTGCGCGACGCGGGCGCGGAAGGCTTCGTCGTCAAGTCGGTCACGCGGGAGACTGGCAACCCGACGCCGGTCATGACGATGGAGCTCACGAAAATCGAAAAGAAGTCCGTCTCGGCCTCGCTCTTCGAGATCCCCGCCGGCTACAAGAAGCAGGAAGGGATGATGGGCGCGATGGGCGTGATGGCGTCGCCCGAGGCACAGGAGCAGATGAAGAAGGCGATGGAGAACCTCACCCCCGAACAGCGCAAGCAGATCGAGGACATGATGAAGGCGAGGCAGGCGAAATAGCGCGGCGCTACTTCTTCTTCTCGACGTACGGCAGGATCGCGCTGAACCCGGCGGCGCTGTTCTTCGAGTCGAACAATAGCTTCACCATGCCCCGGCCGACAGGAACGATGCTGCCCTGCAGCCCCTTGTCGAAGCCACGCCCGCCCCAGGAGAAGGCCTGGGAGGCGCCGGCGGACGCCGGGACCTCTTTTCCCTCGTACTTCAAGGCGGTCTTCTGCTCCTTGTAACCGGTCTGGTCCTTGAGGAGGACCTCCTTCATCGCGGTCTCATCCTTGTGGGCGATCTGCTCCTTGTAGCCGGTCTGTTCCTTGTAGGCGGACCAGTCTTTGTGATCCTTCTCCGTGGACTCGCCCTTGATGCCCATCTTCAGTGATGCGGTGCCGCCCCCGTTGACGGTCGCCGGCGCCTGCGACGGGAAGCCCCGCGCCTCGGCGTTCGTCTTGCCCTTGAAGACGCCGCCCTGGAAGAAGTGAAACTCGGCCAGGTTCCCGAATCCCTTGTAGTGGATCTGGACGTCGTACGGTCCAGCTGGGAGAACCGAGCCGTCCCCGAGCTTCACGGATTGCTTCAGCGTGACCGCGCCGGCCGGCAGGTACTCGACCGCGGTCGGCATGGCCGCGAGGCCGAGGGGGAGCGCAAGCGCCGCAGCGAGAGCCAGATGTGCCTTCATAATCGTCCTCCTCTGAGCTCCATTCTATGACTGCCCTCCTCGCCGCGTGCTTTTTCGTGTCCGGCGCCGCCGGGCTCGCGTACGAGGTGCTCTGGTCGCGCCATCTCGCGCTCCTGTTCGGCGCGAACGCCGAGGCCGTCGGGCTCGTCCTCGCGGTCTTCATGAGCGGCCTCGGCCTCGGAAGCCGCGCCTTCGGTGCCCTTGCGGACCGCTCGCGCTCCCCGCTGCGCCTCTACGCGGCGCTCGAGGCGGGCATCGGTCTTTTCGCCCTCGCGACGGGGCCCCTCCTTGCGGCCGTTTCC
>JBAUSZ010000367.1:0-2952 GCA_049581965.1 Thermoanaerobaculia bacterium
GCCCCGGCCCCCGCGGCCGAGCCGGCGCCGGAGACCGCGAAGGCGCGGCCCGTGATCGAGAAGCGGCAGGAGGAAAAGGTCCAGCCGTCCGCGCGCGCGATGCCGGCCATCAAGAGCGCGAAGGCGAAGCCCACGCCTCCGAGTTCGAAGGCGGCGGCCCCCGCCCGGGAGGCGCCGCCCGCGGTCGACCTCCCGTCCGCCCAGGGATTCCCGAGCGGGACGGCTGGGGCGGCGGGCGCGACGCTGAGCTTCGGCGCGGACGTCGCGGCGTTCGATGCCGACTTCCCGTTCTCGTACTACGTGCAGCAGCTCGTCTCGCTCATCGGTGCGAACTGGTTCCGGCCCGACGTCCCGGACGGGACGCTGTGCACGGTCTCGTTCCGGATCGAGCGCTCGGGTCAGGTCGCCGACGTGAAAATCGAGTCCTCGTCCGGCGTCGGCTATTACGACCGCGCCGCCGTCCGCGCCGTCTTCGCCGCCAATCCGCTCCCGCCGCTGCCGATCGACTACCGCAACGAGCAGCTCGGCGTGCACCTGCGTTTCCGCTGAGAACCGACCGCATGGGAGGCTCCGTGAATCGTCCGCGACCGCTCCGCACCCTCGCCGTCCTCTTCGTCGCCGCCGCCGCACGCGCGAAAGCGCAGCCGGCGACGTACGCCCCGACACCCGGCACCGGCCCGGTCGCGCCGCCGGTCTCGAGCCTCCCGAGCCAGGTCGTCGTCGACATCCTCGGGGCGAAGGGAGCGCGGATACCACTCGCGATCCCCGTCACGATCGCGCCGCTCAAGCCGGAGCTCCAGCAGGGGGCCGTGGACCCGTTCTTCACGACGCTCAACGAGGACCTCTCGGGTTCGCGCATCTTCCTCGTGTCGGACCCGACGCTCTACCCGAAAGGCCTGCGCCCGCCGCAGACGCGCGAGGCGGGCGACCAGTGGAAGGCCTCCTCGGCGCAATACCTCCTCGACACGCATCTCACCCCGGAGCAGGCCGTGCAGAACTGCCAGACGCCTCCCTGTGTCGCCGTCGAAGCGCAACTCTGGGACCTCGGCACCCTCCAGCCGATCCTGAGCAAGAAGTACACGGGAGAGGCCCGCGCCGCCCGCCGGATCGCGCACACGCTCGCGAACGACCTCACGCGCCAGTTCACGGGCAAACCCGGTCCCTTCCTCACGAAGATCGCCTTCGTCTCCGACCGCGACGAGCCGCGCGTGAAAGAGATCTACACGATGGACTTCGACGGCGAGAGCCAGCACCGTCTCACCTACTCGCACACGCTTTCGCTCGCGCCGGACTGGTCGCCGGACGGCCGGAGGATCGCCTACCAGTCGTACGAAAAAGACTCGCCGGGCGTCTTCCTCGTCGGCCGAGACGGCACCGCCAAGATGCGCGTCCCGCTCACGACACAGCTCAACGCGTCGCCGTCGTTCTCGCCGGACGGCAGGACGATTGCCTTCTGCGGGAGCGTGAGGGGCAACCCGGAAATCTTCACCGTCCAGGCGGACGGCTCCGGGCTCAAGCGCCTCACGGAAAACGTCGCGATCGACTCGACCCCGCGCTGGTCGCCAAACGGGCGTGAGCTCGCCTTCACGTCCAACCGCCAGGGCTCCCCGCAGATCTACATGATGGATCTCGAAGGCGCGAACGTCCGGCGCGTCTCGCTCGCGGGCAACTGGAACGACGAGGCGTCCTTTTCCCCGGACGGCGGCCGCATCGCGTTCGCGTGCCGGAACGAGGGCGACTTCCAGATCTGCGTCATGGACCTGCAGTCGGGCCGCACCCTCCAGATCTCGGAGGGTCCGGGCGCGAATGAAAACCCGACGTGGTCGCCGGACGGGTCGAAGGTCGCGTGGGAGGTCACGCGCGGCAGCTCGACGCAGATCGCCGTCGCGAACGCCGACGGCTCCAACATGCGCATCGTGACCTCCGCGGGGAACAATTTCTCCCCCGCCTGGATCAAGACGCTAGAATAGGGACGTCCCGCCGGGTCGCGATTCCGTCGCGCGCCCGGACATCCACTTCAACCCATTCAACGGAAGGACAGGCTCGATGAAGAACCTCGTGAAAACCGGAACCCTCCTCGCGGCCGCCGTCGCCCTTGCTCTGGCCTGCTCGCCGAAACCCAAGCCCGAGCCTCCGCCTCCGCCGGCGCCCACTCCGACGCCGACCGTCGTCAGGCTCGAACCGACGCCTGCGCCAGCCCCGACGCCTGCCCCGCGCTCGATGGAGGAGGACATCCGGACGATGTCCCTCGATCGCGTGTCGAGCTATCTCAAGCCTGCTTTCTTCGATTACGACAAGGCCGATCTCCGTGCCGATGCGCGAGACGTTCTCGCGGCGAATGCGACCTGGCTCAAGAGCCATCCCAGCGTCGCGTTCACCATCGAGGGACACTGCGACGAGCGCGGGACGGCCCAGTACAACCTCGCGCTCGGCGACCGGCGCGCCAACGCCGCGAAGGAGTATCTCGTTTCCCTCGGCGTCGACGCCGGCCGCGTCAAGACGGTGTCTTACGGCAAGGAGCGGCCCTTCACGACCCAGCACGACGAGGAGGCATGGGCGAAAAACCGCCGCGCTCACTTCGTCGTCACGGCGAAGTGAAGACGGTTTCGGCGCTGCGCGCGCTGGCGGCCGCGGGGTTCCTCGCGGCCGCAACGGGCTGCGTGAGTGGGAGCGATATCGACCAGCTCCATCGCCACATCTCGGAGGTGGAGAAGCAGGTCGACGCCCTGCAGAAGCAGTCCTCGTCGAAGGACGAGATCGCGAAGCTGAACGATTCGCTCACGAAGCAGTCCTCCACGCTCCTGAGATCCAACGCCGACCTCGGGACGAAGTTCGACGATCTCACGCGCGAGATGCAGACCCTCGCCGGCAAGCTCGAGGACACGAACCGGCGTCTCGCGCAGCTCTCCCAGCAAATCGCTGACGTCCAGGCCCGCGCCGTCGCGGCCGCCC
>JBAUSZ010000368.1:0-3595 GCA_049581965.1 Thermoanaerobaculia bacterium
GCCGTCCACGGTGAGCGACCAGCGCGGGGCCGCGAAGCCCGGAGCCGGCGGTGGCGGCGGAGGCGCCATGCCGCCGGCCATTCCCTGGCCGGCCGCGCCCGCGTTCATGAGCGCGCCGCCCATCATCCCGCCCATCGCGATCCCGGCGCCGATCCCGACCCCGGCGCCGGCAGCTCCGCCGGGATTCGCGGCCGCGACCTTCATCGCGTCGGCGGCCTGCAGCTGCGTGTACTGGCCCATCTTGTCGCCGAGAACGCCCAGCTTCGTGCGCTGGTCGATCGCGGCCTCGACCTCCTCGGGGAGGGAGACGTTCTCGATGAAGAACTTCGAGAGCTCGAGCCCGAAGCTCCCGAACTCGGAGGCGAGGACCTGCTTACCGTGGCCGGAGAGCTCGTCGTACTTCGAGGCGATGTCGAGAGCCGCGATCTTCGACTCGGCGATCGCGTCCGAGAGCTTCGAGAGGATCGTCGAGCGGAGCTGGCCCGTGATCTCGTCCGTCGTCGTGAGGCCTTGCGTGCCGACGATCGTCGCAAAGAACGTCTTCGGTTCGGCGATCTTCATCGCGTAGGTGCCGAAGGCGCGCAGGCGGATCATGCCGAACTCCGCGTCGCGCATCATGACGGGGTTCGTCGTGCCCCACTTGAGGTCGGTGAAGAGGCGCGTGTTGAAGAAATAGACCTCGGCCTTGAAGGGCGACTGGAAGCCGTACTTCCACCCGCGCAACGTGGTCAGGATCGGCAGGTTCTGCGTCGTGAGCTCGTAGCGGCCCGGCCCGAACAGGTCAGCCGCCTTCCCTTCGTTGATGAAGAGCGCGGCCTGGTTCTCGCGAACCGTGAGCTGCGCGCCCATCTTGATCTCCTGGTTGTAGACGGGGAAACGGTAGACCAGCGAGTCGTTCGTGTCGTCGAGCCACTGGAGGATCTCGATGAACTGCGAGCCGAGCTGGTTGCCGAGCTGCGTCTTGACTTTGTCGAGCAGGCCCACGAGGAACCTCCTTCGGCGAGTGAAAAATGGAAGCTACAGTCTATCCAAATATACGAAGCCGGGGCCTTCCGGGTTCTTTCTTGCGAATGAAGGACTTAGGGGACCTCCGCAAATGCTCGCACGGGGAACGTGCCCATCCCCTTCACCTTGACCGGCACGGCGTAGAAGCGGAAGCCCGAGGGCGGCAGGGCCTCGAGGCCGCAGAGATGCTCAACGACGGGAATGCCCGCGCGGAGGAGGATCGAGTGCACGGGGCGCGCGAGGTCCTCCGTGTCGTCGATGTTGTGCGAGTCGATCCCGACGATGGCGGCGCCGCGGGAGACGAGGAGAGAAGCCATCGACGAAGAAAGATGGGGAGATCTTTGAAGGTAAGAGGGAGAGCCCCAGAAGGCAGACCAGCCCGTGCAAAACAGCACGGCCTTGCCCCGGACCTCTTTACCTTCTAAGAAATCCGAATCTACGGCGAGCCCGCGCGCATGCGGCGCCGCGATGAGAACTCCGTCGAGGCCCGCGAGTGAAGCAAGAGAAAGCTGAGAGAGGTCCGCGCCGTCCTCCCATCGGTGAGATGGCGCGTCCACGTACGTGCCCGTGTTCGCGACCATCTCGATCTTCCCAATCTGGAAGGACGTCCCGCCCGCGTAGAGCGGTCGGGACGCCTCACGGCTGAGGTGTTCGGTTATGACCGGGCCGGGCAGGCCCCGATACGTGACCATGCCCGCTTCGACCGTGTGGCTGAGGTCCACGAGGCGCGCCATGCCGCGAGGATACCGGCTGTCCGGGGCCCCGCCGTCCCGCCATCCCCGCCTCGTGGGTCGCGCGGCGCTCGGCCTTCTCCTTGGCGCGCTTGCGCTCCTCGGCCTTGCGGGCGCGGATCGCGGCGATGCGCTCGGCAATCGGGACCTCGAAGCGCTCCACGGGGCGCGTCGAGTAATCGAACTCCGGCACCGTGACCCGCGGGAGGCGCTTGCCGATCGCGCGCTCGATCTGGCGGAGGTCCGCCTCCTCGTCGGGCGCGACGAACGTGAAGGCATCGCCCTTGAGTTCCGCGCGTGCCGTGCGGCCCACGCGGTGGATGTAGTCCTCCGGGACGTGGGGGACGTCGAAGTTCACGACGTGCGAGAGGGCCTCGACGTCGATCCCACGCGCCGCGATGTCCGTCGCGACGAGGACCTTGAACTTTCCGTCCTTGAAGCCGGCGAGAGCGGCCGTGCGCTGGGCCTGGCTCCGGTTGCCGTGGATGCGCTCGCAGCGGATGCCGTGGCGCGAGAGCTGGTCGGCGAGGCGGTTCGCGCGGTGTTTCGTGCGCGTGAAGGCGAGGACGCTCTTGAAGTCGCCCCGCTTGAGGAGCGAGAGGAGGAGCGCGAACTTGAGGTCCTGTGGGACGGGATAGACGGCCTGCGTGATTCCGACGGCGGGAAGCGCCTGCCGCTCGATGTTCACCATGACCGGGTCTTTGAGCATTTCCCGTGAAAGCTGGGCGATCGGCGGCGGCATCGTCGCCGAGAAGAAGAGCGTCTGGCTCCTCGGGGGGAGGTGCCTGAGGACGCGGCGGATGTCCGGGAGAAAGCCCATGTCGAGCATCCGGTCCGCCTCGTCGAGGACGAGGACCTCGAGGCCGGAGAGCTTCGCGTACGGGAACCGGAAGTGGTCGAGGAGGCGGCCCGGCGTCGCGACGATCACGTCGACGCCGCTCCGGAACGCGTGTTCCTGCGGGCCCATCCCGACACCGCCGAACACAGCCGCGCCCGACATCGGCGTGTGAATCGCGAGCTCCTTGAGGTGCTCGTCGATCTGGGCCGCGAGTTCGCGTGTCGGCGTCAGGATGAGCGCGCGTGTCGTGCCGCGCGGCTTGGCCATGAGGCGGTGGAGGATCGGGAGGACGAACGCCGCGGTCTTGCCGCTGCCCGTCATCGCGCAGGCGAGAAGGTCGCGCCCCGCCATCGCGGGAGGGATCGAGTCGCTCTGGATGGGCGTGGGACGGGTGAAGCCCATCTCCTTGACGCCGCGGAGGAGGTCGGGGTGGAGACCGAACGAGGTAAAGGCCATGTGGTGACGAATTCGCTTTCCGGGTCCGGCCGCGTGCGCGCACCGGTCCCGTGCAGGGTCCGGCGGGGCGGGGAACGATGGATCGCCGGCGGACCATCGAGCGGACCGGGGCAGCCGTTTTCCCGGAGGAAGTTGGCGGCGGGTCCAGTGGAGTTCGGGGCCGGGACGCGCGAGCGCGCCCTTCAGCCGAACGTCAGGGTCTCACGGTTCCAGGGAATCGGCAAGCGAGGTGCCGTCAGCGCACCGCGGGCGGCCTCGTCTCGACGACGTCCACGAGCGGGCTCGTGAGGAGACGGCGCGAGGGGCCGAGGCGCGAGGCCAGCGCCGCCGATGCCCGCGAACCGCGCGGGAGGACGAAGACCGTGGGGCGCGACGGCGAGGCAAGCAGCGCGTCTGCCTCGCGGCCGAGGACTTCGTCCGTGAGGTCCTCCTCCCGGTACCAGCCGGGGTGCGCGGCGACCGCGGACGGGAATAACACGACACGGCTCGGCGCACCCGCGCGCGCGAGCCGGTAATCCAGCTCCGGTCCCCAGTAGCCGACGGCCGCGATCGTCTTGCGGGCCCG
>JBAUSZ010000369.1:0-11657 GCA_049581965.1 Thermoanaerobaculia bacterium
ACGCGAGCGTGACGCCCACGGCGTAGTAGCTCGCGGAGTCGCGGTAGATCCGGTCGAGGGCCGGGACGAAGCCGTTGCGGTTCTCGACGAGGATGCCGCCGGTCTCCTCCGCGAAGCCTACGAGGACGTCGCGGCGGTTCGCGTTCGCGAGGAAGGGGTCGATCGCGGGCGGGTCGGCCTCGGAGGCGTCGACGTCGGTCGAGAGGCCCTTGGCGTCGAGGGCGTGGATCGTGATGCCGGCGCGGTTCGCGGCGGCGAGGACGGCCTTGTAGGCATCCGTCACGCTGTAGTCGAACTGGTTCAGCGCGGTCGCGCCGAGGGCTTGCGCGAGGCTCTGGCCTGGCCGCATCTCCATTCCGTGCGAGACGTAGAGGAGGACGCGCTTCCCGGAACGCGCGCCCAGTGCCTCCACGGCGCGGCGGAACTCCTCGAGCGTGCCCTTGTCGCGAGAGTAAGCCTGCTCGCCCCAGTTGCGCACGATCGAGTCGCGTGCGCTCCGGCCGCGCGACGTGAAGGGGGACCAGCGCCGGGCGTCCTGGATGGACTGCCGGTACTGCGTGTCCCAGACGAGGCCTCGAGGCGGCGTCTTCTCGAGCTTCGAGAGGCCGGCGAGGAGATCTTCCTTCGAATTCGTGAAGGGAACCAGGACCCGCGTCGAGACGTTGTAGGCGAGGATCGCCATCGAGTCGGACGGCGAGAGGCGCGTCACGAGGTCGCGGAGACCCTCGACGACGCGCTTTTTCTCGTACGGCATGAGGTGCTCGTCGTCGAAGAAGGCGAGGAACTGGCGGGGGACCCAGCGGGACCCGCCGGCGCGCGTCGTCTCGAGGATGAGGTCCGGGGAGGCCGAGGCGAGATCCGGCCCGTGGAGCTCTCCCGCGTCCACGCGCACGAAGTAGTCCGGCCCGTAGGGCTTCCCGTCCACGACGACCGTGACCTCGTCCCTGCGAAGGTCTCTCACGGGCTCGGCGTTCTTCCCCGTCGCGACGACGTCGAGGTCCATCACCGTGACGTCCACGGCGGCGCGCACGCCCGCGCGCAGCGGGGAGCCGGCCTCTTGCGCATGCGCGGCAGGCGCAACGACGGCGAGAACGAGGGCGGCGGCACCGGCGCGCCGGGAGCGTACGGCAGGGGTCATGGAATCACCTCTGGAGGGACGTTCGGTCAGAGCTGGAGGATCTCGCGCAGCATCGAGGCGTCGCGCGCGACGAGCTGCGCGAGGTCGGGACTCGAGGACAGCGAGACGACGCGGTCCGTGAGCTTCGGGTCCTCGCTCGTCCACTCGTGCCCGATCTGCTCCGACGGTGCGATCTGCTTGGCGAGAAAGATCAGTTGCTCGGCGGCCGGGCTGCGCGACGCGACGCGGCCGCTCGACCCGAGGACGTCCTCGACGGCCTGCGAGAGATTCAACTTCCGGGCCAGGACGCGGCCGGCCGCGGCCCGGAAGCGCGAGAGGGCGCCGATTCGGATCGGGCCCGGAGGGAAAGGCACGGAGATCAACAACTTGAGAAGCTCGTAGCTCCCGAGCGGCTCGAGGAGGCCGAGGGTATACGCCTCCTCGCGGGGAATTTCCGTCCCCTCGGCGAGATGGGACGCGGCCACTGCGGTGGACAGCGCGGCGCGGCGGACGACGCGCTCCATCTTCTCGTCCGACGGGACCTTGGGCGCGGCGGCGTCGGCGAGAAAGCCGGCGAATCGCTGGAGGGCGGCGGGGCCCAGGACGTGCGCGGCTTCGCGCGAGGTCCGCACGAGCTCGGGCGCCTCGGTCCTGAGGGCGTTCGCGAGGTAGAGGAGGTCGATCGTGAGGAACGGGTCGAGGGCCGCGACCTGGACGATCCGCTCGGAGTCGCCGCCCTCGTCGAGAGCGTTGCGCAGCAGGACCGCCGTGTCGTCGTAGACGGGGAAGAGGCGCGGCGGCTCGCGCAGCCGCTTGTGGACGCGGTTCGCGAACGCCGTGAAGCCCTGGAAGGAGTCCCTGAGCTGCGCGGGCGACGGCAGCTCGCCCGGGAGGCCCTCGAGGATGTCCCAGAACATCGCGGCGAGGACCTCGGGCTTGAATTCACGTTCCCAGCGCGCGCCCGTTTCGTCGGCGCCGGCGGCCGTGCCGACGTTCACGCGCGAGTCGTCCAGGGACTTCGCGCCGTGGAAGGCGAGGACCTGCCCCCGCAGGGAGAGATGGATCCGGATGAGGTCTTCGATCTTGAACAGCGGGTCGAACTCGAACGACGCCCCCGGCCAATGGAAGAGATCGAGGAGGACCTTCATCGCGAGGCCCTCGACCGCCTCCGCGAGCTTCTCGCGGGGGAGGAGGCGGCCCTCGAGGATGAGTCGGGTGAGGTTGCGCCCGGTGGCGAAGCTCTCGGCGAGCAGCTCGAAGACGACGGGCTCGGGCAGGACACCGCGCCGGGCCAGAAAGATGCCGAGACGCTCGCTCGCGAGCGACGACGAGACGAAGACGATTGCCCCGCCTTTGAGGTCGATCGTCCGCACGACCTCTCCCCGCCAGACGGTCACGCGTCCCGACAGGGCATTGATCTCGAGCCATTGCAGGAGGTCGGCGAGTGAAAAGGTGTCGAGGTTGCCGCTGAGCGTGCGTGCCACGTCTGCGTCAATCTTGACACGAACGAGAGGGTCCACGGCCCGGAGGGCGGCGAAACGTCGGCAACCGCTTGGGGACGTCGGTCGGGACGGCTTAGCATCGGGCCCATGAGCGAAGCCACGGTCACGACGACCTCCGGTCTCCCCGTGAAGAACTCGTACGGCCCCGAGGACGTTCCGGCGGGGTGGGATCCGGGCCGGCCGGGGGAGACGCCTTTCACGCGCGGCACTCTCCCCGGCGGGTACCGCACGAAGCTCTGGACGATGCGCCAGTACGCGGGCTTCTCGAGCGCGAAGGAGTCCAATCGACGTTACCGCTTCCTGCTCGAGCGCGGCCAGAGCGGCCTGTCCGTCGCCTTCGACCTCCCGACGCAGATCGGCTACGACTCGGACCACGCGCTCGCGCGCGGGGAGGTCGGCAAAGTCGGCGTCCCGATCGCCTCGCTCGAGGACATGGAGACGCTCCTCGACGGGATCCCGCTCGACGCCGTCTCGATCTCGATGACGATCAACGCGACGGCGTCCATCCTCCTGTCGCTTCTTCTCGCGGTCGCGAAGGGGCGCGGGACTCCGTGGTCACGGCTCACCGGCACGATCCAGAACGACATCCTGAAGGAGTACGCGGCCCGCGGGACGTACGCGTTCCCGCCGAAGCCGTCGATGCGGCTCGTGACGGACGTGTTCGCGTTCTGCCAGAAGGAAGTGCCGCGCTGGAACACGATCTCGATCTCGGGCTACCACATTCGCGAGGCGGGATCGACGGCCGTGCAGGAGGTCGCCTTCACGCTCGCGGACGGGCTCGAATACCTGAAGGCCGCGAAGGACGCGGGCCTCGACGCCTCCCGGATCGCGCCGAGACTCTCTTTCTTCTTCAACGTGCACAACGATTTCCTCGAGGAGGTCGCGAAGTTCCGCGCGGCGCGAACGCTGTGGGCTCGCCTCGTCGGGGAGCGCTTCGGCGTCACGGACCCCCGCGCGGCCGCGCTCCGCTTCCACACACAGACGGCCGGCTCCACGCTCACGGCGCAGCAGCCCGAGGTGAACGTCGTCCGCGTCGCAATCCAGGCGCTCGCGGCGGTTCTCGGCGGAACACAATCGCTCCACACGAACGGCAAGGACGAGGCGCTCTCGCTTCCGACGGAGGAGTCCGCGTTGCTCGCCCTGAGGACGCAGCAGGTCATCGCGCACGAGACCGGAGTCGCGCGCGTCGCGGACCCGCTCGGGGGCTCTTGGGCCATCGAGGCCCTCACGGCGGGAATCGTCGCGGGAGCCGAGGCGCTCATCCGGAGGATCGACGGGATGGGCGGCGCCCTCAAGGCGATCGAGGCCGGTTTCTTCCAGCGCGAGATCCAGGACGCGGCCTACCGCGCGCAGAAGGCGATCGAGGACAAGCAGCAGATCGTCGTCGGCGTGAACGAGTTCACCGTCCTCGAGGATCGCCCGATCCCGACGCTCGTGATCGATCCCGCCGTCGAGGCCGACCAGGTGGCGCGCCTGACGGCGCTCCGGGCGCGGCGCGACGCGGCGGCCGTGGACCGGCTCCGCGGGAGCGTGGCCGACGCCGCCCGCGAAGGCCGCAACCTCCTCCCACCGATCGTCGAGGCCGTCTCGGGCCTCGTGACGCTCGGCGAGGTCGTGGACTCCCTGCGGTCCGTTTTCGGTGAGCACCGCGAGAGCGCCAGCTGGTAGAGGCTCGGAGGAGGTCCTTCCCGGACAAACCGGCCTGGGAGGCTCTCTTTTAGCGTCTGTGAGCGATCAAACCCGCATGGGAAGCCGAGTTGGGCCTGTGTATTGCGGCCGAACCGGCCATCCTTGCGGCTTCGCACGCCTCTTACGCCGGTCTTGTGCCGTAAATTCCATTGTTTGCAACGACTTCCACGCTGCACAGGAATCCGTGCAGAAATCGTGAAGGCCGCGATGGACGGAGGAACATCGCCTTTTGCACATTCGAATCCACAAGGCAACTCACAGATCCTCTGAGGATCTCCGCAAGGCGTTCGTGGTCAATCGGTTGGAGAGCCGTCGCCGCCTTCGGGAAAGGGCAGCGTGCGCTCCGGCGCGGCGACGCCCGGCTCGAAGCAGCGCCGGCAGCGGGCCTCGTAGAGCCCCGCCGCTCCCACGACGACGCGCTCGGTCGACTCGACGAGGCGCTGGGTGCGGCTCGCCGGCTGTCCGCAGCGGACGCAGATCGCGCGCGTCTTCGTGACCTCCTCAGCGGCGGCCATGAGGGCCGGCATCGGGTCGAACGGCCGTCCGAGATAGTCCTGGTCGAGGCCCGCGACGATCACACGCTTGCCAAGGTCCGCGAGGCGGCTCACGACCTCCACGATCGCGGGATCGAAGAACTGTGCCTCGTCGATCCCGACGACCTCCGTGCGTGCGTCGGTCCGGTCGAGGACCTCGGCCGAGTTCGCGACGGCGACGGCCACGAGCCTCAGTCCGCCGTGTGAGACGACCTCCATCTCCGCGTAGCGGTTGTCGATGGCGGGCTTGAAGGCCTGGACGCGGCGGCGCGCGATCTGCGCGCGGGTGAGGCGGCGGATGAGCTCCTCGGACTTGCCCGAGAACATCGAGCCGCAGATGACCTCGATCGATCCAATCCCGGGAGTCGTCACCGGAGGGATCCTCTGCGCGCGGCCGAAGGCCGCGCGGAAGATTTCTTAGAAGGCGCGTGAGGGCCTTTCGCGTGCCGAACCCGGCGCGCCGCGCCGCCTGCCTTGACCCTCCTATCATTCATAGAAATCTTCTTCTTACTCTTTTCTTTCTCCCTCTTCCCCTTCAAAGAAATCTTCTCTTTGTTCTTCTTCTCGACCCCGATCTTCGGGCAGATGTCCGCGAGCGTGCAGAGGTCGCACTTGGGCCGCTGCGAGGAGCAGATGCGCCGGCCGTGGAGGATGAGGGCGTGACTGATCCAGGTCCATTTTTCCCTCGGGATGGCCACGTTGAGGTCCCGCTCGGCCTTGACGGGATCCGCCTGCCGAGTCCAGCCGAGCCGGCGTGCGAGGCGGCCCACGTGCGTGTCGACGACGACCCCGTCGGGCACGTGCCAGACGTTGCCGAGGACGACGTTGGCCGTCTTGCGCCCGACGCCCGGCAGCGCGTGGAGCTCCTCCATCGTGCGCGGGACCTCGCCGCCGTGCCTTGCGAGGAGCGCCTTGGCCATCCCGCGCAGGGACTTGGCCTTCGCGTTGAAGAAACCCGTCGAGCGGATGACGTCCTCGAGGGCGCCGGAGGGCGCGGCTGCGAGCGCGGCCGCGTCCGGGAAGCGTTTGAAGACCTCGGGCGTCACCATGTTGACGCGCGCATCCGTGCACTGCGCCGAGAGAATCGTCGCGACGAGAAGCTCGAGCGGCCGCCCGAAGTCCAGCGAGCAGCTCGCGTCCCCGTAGAGGTGCTCGAGGCGGGCAAGCGTCTCGGGGACCGGCGCGGGCCGCGGTTTCTTCGAAGGCATGGGGGCGAAGAATATGCTAAGAACCGCAGGCTTTGAGGTCTCCCTTTCGCCTCCTTCGGGTCTTCGCGGGCGCGCTTCTGGGCGTGCTCCTCCTGGCCGCGGTCCCGGCAGCCGCGGCGGAGCGCGTGGCCGTCACGATCCTCGAAACGGCCGACCTGCACGGCCACCTCCTGCCGTGGGACTACCAGCGCGCCCGGCCCGCGGACGAAGGGCTCGCGCGCGTGGCCTCGCGCGTCGCCGCGATCCGCAAGGAGACGCCGAACGTCCTCCTCCTCGACGCGGGCGACACGATCCAGGGCACGCCGATCGAGTTCCTGCACGCGAAGGACTCCTCGAAGGGCGCCGATCCGATGGCCGAAGCGATGAGCGCCATGCGGTACGACGCGATGGCCGTCGGGAACCACGAGTTCAACTTCGGCCTCGCGGTCCTGAGAAAGGCCGAGAAGGAGTCGGCGTTTCCGTGGCTCTCGGCGAACACGCGGAACGTCGCGGACGGCTCGGCGGCGTTCGAGGAGTACGTCGTGAAGGCGGTCGCCGGGATCCGCATCGGAATCCTCGGCCTCACGACGCCGGGCATCCCGCACTGGGAGCCGGAACGCAACCGTCCGGGCCTCACGTGGGAAGATCCCGTCGAAACGGCGAAGCGCCTCGTGCCCGTCCTGCGCGGGAAAGAGAAATGCGATTTCGTCGTCGCGCTGATCCACAGCGGGCCCGAGATCGACCTGAAGACGGGCGAGCCCGACGGCACGGACGACGAGAACCGCGTCGCCGCGCTCTCGAAGGTCCCGGGGATCGACATCCTCCTCACGGGGCACACGCATCGGCGCATTCCCCTCACGCGGCTCAACGGCGTCCCGATGATCCAGCCGGGCCGCTGGGGGGACGTCCTCGCGCGCGTGGACGTCACCTTCGAGAGGACCGGCGGGAAGGTCACCGTGGCGGACGTCTCCGCCGCGCTCCTTCCGTCGGACCCCTCGGTCGCGACGGACGCGCTCGTCGCCGCGATCGCGGCGCCCCACGACGCCGCGGCGCGCGCCTACATGGAGGAGCAGGTCGCCGTCGCCGACGAGGATTTCCCGGGCGCGCGCGCGAGGCTCGAGGACACGGCCCTCCTCGACCTCGTGAACGACACGATGCGGGACGCCACGGGTGCCGATCTATCGATGACGTCGCTCCTTCCCGGGCGGTTCGAGGGGTTCCGGAAGGGCCCGATCAAGGTTCGGAACGTCTACACGCTCTACCCGTACGAGAACCAGCTCGTCGAGATCGAGATCGACGGGGCGACGCTCCGGGCATGCCTCGAGCACGCGGCCGAGTTCTACGGCAGCGCGGCGTGGGAGGATGGCCGGCTCGTCCTGAAGCCGAAGGAAGGGATGATCCCCTACAACTTCGACGTCGTTCAGGGCGCGACCTACCGGATCGACCCGACCGCGCCCGTGGGCTCACGGGTCAAGGACCTCGCGTACAAGGGCCGGCCCGTCCAATCGTCGGACCGCTTCACTTTGGCCGTCAACGCCTACCGCGCCCAGGGCTCGGGCGGATACAAGGCGCTCAACGGCGCGAAGGTCGTCAAGGAACTGCCCGTCGAGATCCGCGAGCTCCTCATCGAGCGGCTCCGGAAGCTCGGTCACGTCCGGCCGCAGACCGACCACAACTGGGTCGTCGCGCCGGACGCGGCCTGGGCCCCCGAGGCGCCGCGGCCGGCGCCGGCGCCGTGAAGACACGGCCCGATCAGGGTCCTACTTCGCCGGGAACAGGTCCCACGCCCGGCTCAGGCTGAAGCCGATCTTCATGTTCTTGTCGGTCACGCCGCCGTTGTAGTCGCCGCCGATGATCTGGTCGACGGTCGTCGCCTGCGAGTTGCCCATCCAGAGCGCAAAGCGGTGGTTGAAGACCTGCTTTTCGATTGTGGCCGACCACTGGCCCGTGGAGTCCGGCGCGTAGCTCTTTTTCGGCACGTACTCGCCCATCAGGGCGATCGTCTTCGTGACCTTGACCTGCACGATGAGGGGCACGTTCCAGACGTTCTTCTGAAACTGCGTGTTCTCGACGAAGCTCGGTGCCGCCGCGAGCGTCACGCGATCGGCGATCGTGTACGAGACGAGCGCCTGCCCGAAGAGGCTCTTCTCCCGCGGCGCGTACGCGGCCGTCCGCCAGTCGAGGCCGCCGCGCAGGCCCACGGCGAGGGGCAGCGCGGCCTTCGGCCTCAGCAACGTCGCCTTGAGCGCGAACTCGTAGTCCGCATAGTTGTTCACGCGGTAGACCTGCACGGCGAGAGACCTCACGGGAACGTATTCGACTCCGATCCCCGTGGCCGCGCCCGAGTCGAGGCCGAACAGGCTGCCTCCGCCCGCGTCCTTCGCGTTCTGGTTGAAGCGGTGCGTGATGTAGGCCTCGAACGTCCCCTTCTCGTGCGTGAGAGGGGTCGCGGTCTGGACGAAGTGATTGCCGACCGTCGTCGCGACACCGGGGGCCTCCTGCGCGGCGGCGGGCGCGGCCGGCAGGATGCCGAGAGCCACGGCGGCCACGGCGGCCGGCACACGAGCGGGGTGCGCCATGAGGCAGGTCCTCCTCGCGGCTACTTGGTTATCACGAAGGGGAGGATGGCGTCGGTGTCCTGGCTCACGCGATCGCGTCGCGCGAGGAGAGCGAGAACGGGCGCGCTCCCGTCCGCCGGCGTGACGTCCACGCGACCCATGTCCGTCGTCTGGCCCGACGACCACCCGGGGAGGTTGACGACGGCCTGCGGGGCGAGCGACACGGTTTGCGTGCCGGCCGCGGTGCCGTCGGCGGCCGTGAACGTCACGGTGACGGTGGCCGGGCCGAAGCCCCAATTCACGAGCTGGAGGGTCGAGGTGACCGCGTCGTTCACCGTCGCCGCGAGGAACACGCCGCGCGAGCCGGGGGTCACGGCACCCGCGAGCTGCTGGCCCGCGACGCTCCAAAGGACGTTCCCGCCCGACGCCGCGGCCCGGCGGTACGTCGCGAAGGACGCGACGTTCTGGTCCGACGACAGGTCGAGCGTCCCCTGGGCGGCCGGGCCGGAGAGGTCGAGCGTGACGACGGCGCCGGGCGGAACGGTCGCCGTCGCGAGAGCCTGGCTCGGGAGCGCCGGGGCACCGGAACCGGCCGGGCGGAAAGAGATCGCGACGTGCGCCGGAGACGGGCCGGGGTTGAAGAGCTGCAGCGACGGCGTGATGCCGTTCCCGCGCACGAAGCCCGGAAGAGTTGGCCAGAGCCCGACGTCGCCCGACCGGAAGGGCTCGAGGCGCACCGCGTCACCGCTCACGGGGTCGTACGCCGTCCCGAAGAGGAGGACGCTGCCCGTCGCGACGGAACAGACGATCCGCGCCGAGGGCAGCGCGGGAAGGCCGAGCGCGTCGAAGATCGTCGTTCCCTGGATGCGGTATCCGGACGGCCAGTCGAACGGGAAGCTCACGCGCGTACCTCCCGCGGCGTCGAGGATCGAGATCGTGCCCTTCGCGTCGGTCACGACGAGGACGCCCGCATGGGTCTTGAAGGATGCGTCCGCGGGCGCGAACAGGAATCCCGTATCTCCTGCGGCGATCGCCGCCGTCCCGAGGACCGCGTTCGTCGCGGCGCCGAACGTCCCGCCGCCGGCGGCCGGCACCGAAACGCGCGACCAGGCGAACTGGTCTGCGCCCTGATCCGAGAGGACGCGCATCGAGCCGAGGGCGCCGGGGGCGGACATGTCCGTCCCGACGACGTCGGCCTGCACGAACATCGTCCCGGGGTTGACGGCCTGCTGGGCGATCGGCGCCCAGCCCGCGATCCAGCCGCTGGGAAGGAGCCACTGGGTCTGATTCATCACGTGCGTCGCGCCCGTCGCGTCGGGCGTCCCGCGGTTCCACGTCACGACCTGCGTCGTCGTCCCGGCCGAAGGGCTCCCGGACGCGGCGACCGGGAAATAGAGTTCGGTCGCCTGGACGAACGGGGGCGCCGAGAGCGCCCCGAGGCTTTGGTACGTACCGAAATAGATGCGGGCGTGTTTCTCGTCGACCGCCATTCCCCAGATTGCCGAGCCGGCGGCCGGGGACACGACTCCGCCACTCGTCGACTGAACGCCGGCGATCGTTCCGAGGGACGAGGCCGTGACGGCCGTGTCGGCTGGCGTCAGAGTCGAGACGACGGCCGCCGTCGCGTAGATTCTCTGCTTGACGGGGATCTGGTCGGTGGGTGTGAGCATTTCGGTCGTCGGGGCCGACCCCGAAGGGTCGAGGAAACCGATCTGGCCGAGCTGGTCCGAGTAGAGGATGCGCCCGCGGTACTCGTGAAGGTCGTACGGCAGCGAGCCCGTGCCCGTGGCATAGACGTCGAGCTGCCCGGTCGTCTCGTCGAAGCGGCCGAGCTGGGAGGTGTCATAGAAGGAGATCCAGAGCCTGCCGGAGAGCCGGACGATCTTCGAGGGCCCGCCCACGGTGGTCGGAAGGGGCCACACGCGCGCCGTCGACAGGTCCGGCGCCCAGTGGACGATCAAATTGTCGATGAAGTCGCACGCCCAGACCGAGCCGTCCGCGTCGGCCCACGGATAGGAAAGGTAAAAGACGGTCGGCGTCGCCCAATAAGTGAAATTCGGGACCGCCGGGTCGAAGACGGCCAGCAGGCCGCCGGTCTCGGGCAGCCAGAACTTCCCGTCGGGGCGCTTCGCGAGCGACGTCTGGCGCCGCGCGAGGTCGACCCACTCGGTCAGGGTGCCGTCCGCCGGGTTGAAGTGCGCGACCTTGAAACCGCCGAGCTCCGTGATCCAGAACGTGCCGTCGGCGTCCTTCAAAAGCGAGCTGGGCGCCGTGCCGATCGCGAAGGTCCAGCGCGTGATCGTGGACCGGTCGGGAGAGAGTCTCGCGAGCACGTTGTCCGCCCCCGAGACGCTCCAGACCGTGCCGTCGGCGTCGAGGACCAGGTTTGCCCCGTCATAGCTGTAGGTGCTCGCGAAGGTGTACAGCGAGGAGCCGGCGGACAGTGTCGTCCCGGTCGGCGTCGGCGTCGGAGTCGGCGTCGGCGTCGGGGTTGGGGTCTGGGCGCGCGCGCCGAGCGACGCCGCGAGAAACGCGGCGGGCAGGAAACGAAGGGCGCGGCGCGCCCGGGGGAGGGAGTGCGAAGTTGACACGGCGCGCATTGTAGCGGCGACGGATGCACGACGCGTTCCGCCGGAAACGTCGGCGAAAGAGGGCGATTGACGCGCGCTTCCGCTTAGGCGTAGCATCGCGAAGTCGTCGCAGGGCGGCCTCGATCCGGCAGGCCATCGGGCTCCGGATGCGCAGCCGAAGGGCCGGGTCCAATCCCGCCGCCGCCCGGCCACGCAGGACCTGACGTTAAGGGATCCCGTGCGTCGCTCAGGCGGCCCGGGCCCCGAACGCGGGTCAGGGAAGTCCGTTGGCCCGTGAAAGGGTCAACCCCGGAGGACAGGTTGAGCGAAAACGATCCCAAGGAGCGCGTCCTGACGGCGCCGGGGGGCGAAGCGCGCGGCGGCGAGCCCGACGGCGATTTCGAGCCCGAGGGGGGCGAAGGCGACGCGGGCGAGGGCCCGGCCGGAGCCGAGACGGGCGAGGGCGGCGAAAGTGCCGAAAGTGCCGTTGCCGGAGAGGGA
>JBAUSZ010000370.1:0-13609 GCA_049581965.1 Thermoanaerobaculia bacterium
GCCCACGACGAGGGCGGCCACTGGCTCGGGACGTTCGCCGCGTACCTCGCGACCCGCCGGGGGATCGCGGAGGGGGCCCGGTGACTGCGGCGAGCTTGGCCTGGCTCTTCGGCTCGGCCGTCGGCGCCGGCATCATGAATGCGCTGGCCGGCGGCGGCACTCTCCTGACCTTCCCGGCGCTTCTGCTCGCCGGCGTGCCCGCGATCCGGGCGAACGCGACGTCGACCGTCGCGCTCGTTCCCGGAGCCGCCGCGAGCCTCGCGGGGTACCGGCGGGAGGTGGGCGCCCATTCGCGCTGGCTCCGGACGCTGCTGATTCCGAGCCTCCTGGGAGGTGCGATCGGCTCCGTGCTCCTCCTCATGACCCCGGAAAAGATCTTCGAGCGCCTCGCTCCGTGGCTGGTCCTCTTCGCGACGATGTTGTTCCTCTTCCAGCTCGTCTGGGCCCGCCCCCGCCCGGAGGCGCACGCCCCCGAGCCCGCGTCGTGGGCTCTCGCGTCGGTCGCCCAGTTCTTTGCGGCGATCTACGGCGGCTACTTCGGGGCAGGCGTCGGGATCGTCATGCTCGTGATCCTCGGCTCCCTCGGCCTCACGGACATCCACGCGATGAACGGGCTCAAGAACTTCTTCGGGATCTGCATCAACGCCGTCGCGGCGGCGTACTTCATCCTCCGCGGGGCCGTGGACTGGCCGCTTGCCCTCCTCATGACGGCGGGCGCGGTTCTCGGCGGCTTCGTCGGCGCGAACTTCGCACGAAAAATCGGCAAGGAGAAGGCCCGCGTCGCCGTCGTGGTCATCGGGCTCGGGATCACGGTCGTCCTGTTCCTTCAACGCAACTGAACGGAGGCCGGGCGGAAACCCGGCCCGAAAGGAGATACGCAAATGCCGGCAAGAACCGCCAGCGCCGTCTGGTCGGGGGACCTCAAGAGCGGAAAGGGCACGATGAAGTTCGGGGGCGGAGCCTTCGAGGGGCAGTACTCGTTCGCCTCGCGCTTCGAGGAGGGAACGGGGACGAACCCCGAAGAGCTCGCCGGCGCCGCCCACGCGGGCTGCTTCTCGATGGCCTTCTCGAACGAACTCTCGAAGGCGGGCTTCGTCCCGACGCGCGTCGCGACGACGGCGAGGGTCCACCTCGAGAAGGGCGAGGCGGGCTTCTCGATCACGCGCATCGACCTCGTCTGCGACGCGCAGGTCCCGGGGATCGGCCCCGCGAAGTTCCAGGAGATCGCGGCGGCGGCCAAGACGGGCTGCCCGATCTCGAAGCTCTTCACGGGCGCCCGGATCAACCTCGAGGCAAAGCTCGTGTGAGCCGGAAAAATCCCTGGGGATTCCCGAAGACTCGCCGGAAGCGATCGCCTAGGTTGGACTCGTGGGACGTAGCACGGTGAGGCCTGCCGACTCCAGCTGGTTCCCGGATGGAGGGGTCCTGGCGCGGACCGCCTTCGCGATCCGCCGCCGGCTGATCTCGCTCGCGCCCGCGGTCCTCGTCCCGGCGGGCTGCGTCCTCCTCGGCGAGGGCGCGGTCCGGCTCGTGAGCCTCCCGCTCGCACCCTTCCGGGAGATCACCATGTTCGTGGACGACGGGCGGCACTACGTGCCGACCCCGAACCGGCGTATCGCGTTCCGGGGAATGACGACCGAAATCTCGCCGCCCGTCACGTGGGAGTTCAACGCCCAGGGAATCCGCGGCGGGAGCCTGGTCTCGCCGGCACCGCCGCCGGGGCGAATCCGGCTCGCAACCTACGGCGACAGCGAGGCATTCGGCTGGGCCGTCGACCTCGAAGAACGTTGCTGAACTCGGAGCTCGCGCGCCGGCTGTTCCTGGTCCTCCGCGTTCTCGAGGACGCGGCATTCGAACGACAGCGCCGGAGACCCGAACGAGTGCGGGCGGCGGCGGCCGAGCTCGCGAGGATCACGGCGTTCTGCGAGGGCCACGGAATCGTGCCGTCCATGGCCTTCATCGAGTGGGAGGACGGCGCGGCCCTCGGAGATGTGCCGGTGCGCCGGATCGACGTCTCGCAGGTCTTCCGCGCGGATCCGCGCCGGGACGGCCACCTCTCGCCCCGCGGCCATCAGAGGCTCGCGGAGCTGTTCGTTCGCGAATTCGTATCCGCGAAGTGAAACTTCGGGCGGCTGCGGCGCGTATCGGACACAACTTCACTCGAGGAGGAGCTTCCAAATGGTGAAACTGAGCCGCAGCATTCTCAACGGCGCCAAGACCCTCTTTTTCGTTCTTCCTCTCGTCCTCTCGTCCGCCGAGGCCCTCGCCGACGAGAAACCGAAGCCTGCGGCGGCTCCGGCCACCGCGGCGCCCGGCCAGGACGAGATGATGAAGGCCTGGATGGCGCAGGCCACGGCTGGTCCCGCGCACAAGGCGATGGAAGCCGCCGTGGGATCGTGGGACGTCAAGACGAAGGCCTGGATGGCGCCGGGCGCTCCGCCGTCCGAGTCCGCGGGCACGTCGGAGAACAAGATGATCCTCGGGGGCCGCTTCCTCGAGCAGCGCTACGAGGGCACGATGATGGGCCAGCCCTTCAGCGGGATCGGCGTGACGGGCTACGACAACTACAAGAAGAAGGTCGTCGCGACTTGGATCGACTCGATGTCCACGGCCATCATGGTCATGCATGGCTCGTGGGACAAGAGCCGTAAAGTGCTGACGTCATACGGCACCATGGACGACGTGGTCTCCAAGAAGCCCATGAAGATGAAGTCGAAGGTCACGATCGTGGATGCGGACCATCACACGTACGAGTCGTGGCACACCGGCTCCGACGGAAAGTGGTCCCAGGACCTCGAGATCCACTACACGCGCAAGAAGTAGCTCACAGCCTCTTCAGGGCCTCGAGCGCGGGTTCGAGAGCCTGTCGGCGCCCGAAGAAGCCGGCCCACGGGTCGCGCTTCTTCAGGCGCGCCGCGAAGTTCCCGATCGTGAAGTCCTCGGCGCGAAGCGATTCGGTCACCTCGCCCCACGCGAGAGGCGTCGAGACGGGCGCGTGGGGGCGCCGCCTCACGGAAAAAGGGGAGACGACGGTCTGCCCGAACGCGTTGCGGAAAGAGTCGAGGAAGACGCGCCCCTTCCGCGCCGCGATCCGCATCTCCATCGTGAGGTCTTTCGGCCAGGCGGCCGCAAGGCGCGTCCCGAGTGTCTTTGCGAACCACGTGACGGCCTCCGTGCCGGGGCCTCGGGCGATCGGGACGAAGACGTGGAGGCCCTTGCCGCCGGACGTCTTCGGATAGGAAACGAGCTCGAGGGCGTCGAGAGCCTGCTTCACCTTCAGAGCGGCTCCGACGGCGTCCACGATGAGGCCCGAGTCCGGGTCGAGGTCGAAGCAAACCCAGTCCGGCTTGTCGAGGTCGTCGGCCCGGCTTCCCCAGACGTGCACGGCGATGCAGCCCAGGTTCGCGAGCGCGAGCTGCGTCTCGAGTGCCCCGCCGACGACCGTGTTCGTGACCTTGCGGCCCTTGCCGTGGTGGACCTCGACCGTCGGCGTGCCGGCCGGCATCCCGGCGGGTTTTTCCTTCTGGTAGAAGCATTCGCCGGCAAGGCCGTCGGGACACCGCTCGAGCGACAGCGGCCGGTCCTCGACCCACGGGCGCAGACGGTCGAAGACGCCCGCGTAGAACGCAACGAGATCACCCTTCGTCCATCCCTCGTCGGGCCAGAAAACCTTGTCGGGGTTCGAGACGGGGACGGGGAAGGCACGGGAGGAGGAAGAGGAAAAGGAAAAGGAAGAGAGAGATTTCTGAGAAGGCGCGTGAGGGGGCTGCGCAGGCTGATCTCGGCGCGCCGCGCCTGTTGCCCTGCCCCTCCTACCCTTCAAAGAAATCTTCTCTTCGTGCTCTTCGGACCTCGCCCCGCGGGGTCTCGAATGCCAGACGGCAGGGGAGTCTCTCTTCTTTCGCTCGAGGAGCTTCGGATTCCTCAGCAGCCGTTCGACCTCGCCGACCGGATCGCCCGTGGAGGCCTTTTCGACGTCGCCACCCTCGTCCAGTGCGATCTGCGTCAGGAGGCGATTCGAGACGACCGAGCGCGGGCGCGTCTCGGCAACGTCCTCCTCGGATGCGAAGTCGTCGCGGTGCTTGATGAGGAGCCAAGACGGCCGGCTCGATCCGCCCCAACCCCTCGTACGCACGAGCACCCAGGAGCCCTTCAGCTTCTCGCCGTGGAGAGTGAATTTCAGGTCGCCCTTCTGGAGAGCCGCGTCCACGTCCGGACTCTCCGGCGTCCATGTGCCGCGGTCCCACACCATGACGGTTCCACCGCCGTACTCGGCTGCCGGGATGATCCCCTCGAACCCGGCGTAATCGAGCGGATGGTCCTCGGTGGGGGAGGCCATGCGCTTGACGGAGGGGTCGAGGGACGGCCCTTTCGGGATCGCCCAGGAGAGAAGGACGCCGTTCCACTCGAGCCGGAAGTCGTAGTGAAGGGCCGTCGCCCGGTGTTTCTGAACGACGTAGGCGAGCCCGCGGCCGCGGCGCGCCCCTCTCTTCGCTCCGGACGGTTCGGGGGTGACGTCGAAGCGACGTTTCCTCCGATATTCCTCGAGTGGCATCCGACGAACGATACGGGGAAAGGCACGCGCCACGCCACGCGGGAGGCGTCGCCGGCGGGAAACCGGGCAAGTGACGACGCCTCTGTGTGTTACGATTGATTCTGATCCTGACGGAAGTGGCTCCAGGACTTCGCCGGCCCCGGGGCCAAATCGGAGGTCTGCGCCACGGCCATGGACGACGACGCCCAGCAGCCAATCGACCCGACCGTGAGGGAGGCTCTCGTCGAGCTGCAGCGTTACCTGTCCGACAACCTCGCGCCGCTGATGGTGGCCGACGCCGTCAACATCCTGCTGGAACGCCCCGCTGAGCTCGTCGCGAACGAGATCCAAGTCTGGACGGTGGCCCAGTTCCGTGGCCGCTCCCAGAACGTGCCGATTTCCGACTATCTCTACCACGCGGTCGAGAAGATTCACGCCATGGGGCAGTACGATCTCGTTCCTCGCGCTCCGCTTCACCAGTACATCGAGGAGCTCAGCGGCTGCGTTCTCGCGTTCTGTCCGCCCGAGGACCGAAATCTCTTGATCCAGAACCTCTCCCGGCTCGGCGAAGCCGGAAGCGTCGTGGCGGCGCCCGTCGAGATGCTGCGGAGGCAGGGGACGAACGCCGGTGCGCCCATCGCCACGAAGGCGGTGTCCACGGAGTCTGCGGCCTCGCTCCCGCCCGGCGTGGTCTCGGACATGCGGCACCTGTCGATGCTCCTCGAGCGGCTGGGTCCGCTCGAAAACCTTCGCCCGGCGCCTCCCGGCGCCGAGGGCCGGGCAGAGGCTCCGCCGTTTCCGACCGGCGCCGGAGCGGCGCGGGCAGGACCCGTTGGCGGCGCGGCTCCCGCCGCGTTCGGAGCCGCAGGAGCCGCGGCCCGGCCTGCTCCCGGCTTGCCGGGCGCACTCGTCCAGTCCCCGAGGGAGGCGCTCGTCTCGCAAATTCTCGCGGTCGCGGCGGTCGCGTCACACTCCGAAAGCGAGCTCGGCTCCGCCCTCGAGCGCCTCCGGACCGCCGGCGTCGAGGTTCCCGCCGGCGAGGTCATCCGGACGCTCGGACGCTCGATCCCGCCCTGGCCGCTTTCGCTGCCTTCGGAGCCAGTCGACCAGGCGATGTCGGCCGCCCGTGCCTCCGCCACGGAGGCGATCAGCCGCATCGTCACCCTCCCCCGGGACCCGGAAGAGGTCGGCAGGCGCTTTCTCCAGACCATCGTCGCCGCGGTCGAACAGCTCAACCAGGGCTCCCTCGCGCGCGCCGCGCGAATGTTCCACATTGCCGAGAAACTGATCGCCGAGAACAAGGTCAGCTCCCTCGCGGCCGAGTCGGCGCGGCGCAAGGCTCAAGAACACGTCGACCTCGACCGGGTACGTGCCCTCGGCGAGGACGTGCGCAACCATCGGCCCCTCGCGAGCATCCTGTCGTTTTTCCCGGGGCTTTCCCTGACCGCTCTGATCGAGGAGCTCCGAGTCGAGGAGAAGCGCGAGCGCCGCCACCTCCTCCTGTCCCTGATCGAGATCTACGGGCCGGAGGCGCGCGCAACGGCACTCGGCTTGCTCACGGAACTCGCCGCCAAGGGCCCGCTCGCGCAGGACTGGCACTTCAAGCGGAACCTGCTTTACCTCCTCCGGAAACTGCCGCGAACGGCGGAGCAGGCCGTCGAGCCGGAGCTCGACGCTCTCGTCCGCTTCGCCAACCCGACGCTGCCGCCGCCTCTCGTGAAGGAGGCAATCGCCGGGCTCGGCCTGATCAAGGACGCGCGCGCGGAAGCGGCCCTCGTGGCGCTCGTCGACGGGCTCGAGACGTTCCTCACGAAGAAGGGCGATGCCCCGTTCGACGAGGCCGAGCTGGAGCCCGTCCTCGACCGCGGAGTCTCCGCGCTCGCCCGCTTCGGAAGCCCGACCTCCCGGCGCGCCGTCGTGGAGCACGGCCTCAAACGGAAGGCGGGCCTCGGTGATGCCCGAGCCCGCCTCGCCGAGCTCGCGAGCCAAAACCTCACGGACGACCCGGACCTCGTGCGCCTTCTCCTGAAGGCCGCCTCCGTGGAGATGCCGTTCAAGGTGTTCGGTGTCACGCTCAAGAAGCGCGAGGACCGTCTGACGCCCATCGTCGAAGCGCTCTCCGGTACGCCGACACCGGCCGTGCGCACTCTCCTGGCCGAGATCATCGAGAAACACGCGGACACGCCCGCGGCGCGCGCCGCGGCCAAGGCGCTCGCGGCGTTCAACGCGCCGATCGAGACGCCAAGGCGCAAGGGAGAGGCGTCCGCGAGCCTCATGGGGGATCTCGCGATCTTCGAGCTGCCCGCGCTCCTGCAGAGTCTGGCCTCCACCGAAGTGACCGGGACCCTCATCCTGCGGGACCCCCTGGGGGCCGCCGCGGGAAAGATCGACCTCGACCACGGGCGCATCAGGGCGGCCGAGGTCGCCAGCCTCCGCGGCGACGATGCCTGTTACCAGCTCTTCGAGCGCCCGATCGGAGGGACGTTCTCGTTCGTTCGCCAGCCCGCGCCGACGCCGGCCCGCGACGGCGAGAAGCCGAAGGACGTCGTCTCGATCCTCCTCGAGGGGATGCGCCGGTACGACGACTTCCAGCGCTTCGCAGCGCTGGTCCCGGACGAGATCATCCTCGTCCCGACGGGCAGGAAGCCGTCTCCGGAGCCCGAGGAGCCGGACGCAGCCCTCCAGAAGAGCGTCTGGACGAAGGCGTCGGAGGGTGGTAACCCGAGAGCGATCGAGTCTGCGGTCACCGCCGATTCGTACCGGATCCGTCGACTCCTCGTGAGGTGGGTGGAAGAGGGGAGCCTGAAGGCCGTCTGACGGCGTCCCCGGCCCCCGGGTTCAGCCTTCCTTCTCCTCGTACTGTTCCTTGAGCGCCTTGACGACCGTCGGGTCGGCGAGCGTCGTCGTGTCGCCGGGGATGCGGCCTTCGGCGACGTCGCGCAGGAGGCGGCGCATGATCTTTCCCGAGCGCGTCTTCGGGAGGTCGACCGTGAAGAAGAGCTTGTCCGGGCGAGCGATGGGCCCGATCTTTTTCACGACGTGGGCCTTGATCTCCTGCTGGAGGGCGGACGTCGTGTCGGCGGCCTCCTGGGTGCGGCCCTTCTCCTTCAGGATGACGAACGCGGCGATCCCCGTGCCCTTCATTTCGTCCGAGATTCCGACGACCGCGGCCTCCGCGACGGCCGGATGGTCGACGAGAGCGGACTCGACCTCCATCGTCCCGATCCGGTGGCCCGCCACGTTCATGACGTCGTCGACGCGGCCCATGAGCCAGAAGTAGCCGTCCTTGTCGCGGCGCGCGCCGTCGCCCGTGAAATAGATGCTCTTGTCCCACTTCGAGAAATACGTCTTGACGTACCGTTCGTCGTCTCCCCAGAGCGTCCGCAGCATCGAGGGCCACGGCTTCGTGAGCGCGAGGTAGCCGCCGCCGACCTTCACCTCGTTTCCGAGTTCGTCGAGGATCTTCGGCTCGATGCCGGGGAAGGGGACGGTCGCCGATCCGGGTTTCGTCTTCGTGAGTCCCGGGAGCGGCGTGATGAGGATCGCGCCCGTCTCGGTCTGCCACCAGGTGTCGACGATCGGGCAGCGCCCCTTGCCGATCGTCTTCTGGTACCACATCCACGCCTCCGGGTTGATCGGCTCGCCCACGGTCCCGAGGAGGCGGAGCGACGAGAGGTCGTGCTTCCCGGGCCACTCGATGCCCCATTTCATGAACGTGCGGATGGCCGTCGGCGCCGTGTAGAGGATCGTCACGCCGTGGCGCTCGACGATGTCCCAGAAGCGGTCACGCGAGGGCGTGTCGGGCGCGCCCTCGTACATGAAGCACGTGGCGCCGTTCGCGAGCGGCCCGTAGACGACATAGGAGTGCCCGGTGACCCAGCCGATGTCGGCGGTGCACCAGTAGATGTCGTCCTCCTTGAGGTCGAAGACGAGCTTCGAGGTCGCGTAGGTCCCCACCATGTAGCCGCCGGTCGTGTGGACGATGCCTTTCGGCTTGCCCGTCGTGCCGGACGTGTAGAGGATGTAGAGGATGTCCTCGGCGTCCATCGACTCGGGCTTGCACCACACGGGCGCATCGGCCATGAGGCGATGCCACCAGTGGTCGCGGCCTTCCTTGACGTCGATCGCCGTGTGCGTCCGCATGACGAGGACGACGTTTTCGATCGTCGGCGTGTCTTCGAGCGCCTCGTCGGAGATCTTCTTGAGCGGGACGACGTTTCCGCGCCGCCAGCCGCCGTCGGCCGTGATGAGGAGCTTCGCGCCCTGGTCGTTGATGCGGTCGCGAAGCGCCTCGGCCGAGAAGCCGCCGAAGACGACGGAGTGGATCGCGCCGATGCGCGCGCAGGCGAGCATGGCGATCGGAAGTTCCGGGATCATGGGCAGGTAGATCGTGACCCGGTCCCCGCGCCGGATTCCGAGCTTCCGGAGGACGTTCGCGAACTTGTTCACCTCGACGTAGAGCTCACGGTAGGTGAGCGTCCGTCGGTCGCCGGGCTCGCCTTCCCAGACGAGCGCGGCCTTCGTGCGCCGAACGCCGTCGATGTGACGGTCCAGGCAATTCACGGAGGCGTTCAGCTTGCCGCCGACGAACCACTTCGCGTGCGGCGGCTTCCAGTCGAGCACTTTCTTCCACGGCTTGTCCCAGACCAGCTTCTTGGCCCACTCGGCCCAGAAGGCCTCGGGGCTCTTCGCGCCCTTGGTGTAGACCGCGGCCGACCTCGCGTTCGCCTGCGAGGCGAATCCCTTGGGAGGCGGGAACGAGCGCTTCTCGCTCAGGAGGACGTCGATCGTGGCGGGAGAGGCGGGAGCGGGGGGCGGGACGGCCTTCCTGGCTGCTTGCTTGGGGGCCATGGCGTCTGCTCCTTCGGACTGTCTCGTTCGCGGAGTCGACCCGGGCTCACGCGGGACGGGGAGAACCCCCGCCCCGCGGAGCCGCGCGGATCAGTAGTAGAAGAGTTGGATCTGGACCGTGAACTGCTCGGTCGTCGCCGTCTTCGGGTCGTTCGGCAGTTCCTTGTGCCAGTAGGCCGCCTTGATGTTGAAGTTCGCCCCGAACGGGAAATAACCGATGCCGCCCTGGTAGACCTTCTTGTTCAGGGTGTTGCAGCCGGCGGCCGGGCAGCCCGCCGTGCCGCTCGTGTAGATCTGCTGCTCGAACCGGATGAAGGGCTGGAGCTTCAGGCCGCCGAGAAAGTAGCCGGCCTCGCCGAAGTAGGAGTCCTGCTTGAAGAGGGCGGCCGTCGGGAACGTCTTGCCGCCGTCGTAGTGGATGTAATCCACCTGCGCCGTGATGCCGTCGCTCTTGCCGACCGGATAGTCGAAGAAGAGGTCGCCCGCATACGCCGTGTAGTCGTTCTGGATGTCGATCCCGCCGCCGATCGCGAGGATCTTCTTCTTCCCGTAGTAGCTGCCCGGGTAGAACTGGACCTTTTCGACGTCGAACACGTTGTACATGGCGCGGCCGGCGAAACGGAAGGAGTTCTTGACGCCGGGGGCGCGGAAGCCGGAGTAGACGCCCGCGCGGTACTCGAGGTGATCGCCCGCGAGGTAGCCCTTGGCCTGGAAGCCGGTGTCGCGGCCGACGGAGGACTGCGTCGAGGCGCTCTCCTGGAAGGAGAACGAGCCGTAGTCGATGGAGAGGAGGGTGGCCGCGCTCGAGTTGCAGTTGCGGCAGAGCGGAACGAGGATGAGGCCGCCCTGGAGCCGGAACTCGTTCGCGATGGCCCATTCCATGTACGCGTCCTGGATGATGAAGCCCGTCCCCGGCGCCTTCAGGCCAGTCGTGCCTCCGACCACCTGGGTTGATTTTCCGAGGTTCGGGTTGTCGGTCATGAAGAAGAACGTGACGTCCTTCGCGACCTGCCCGCCCAGCCAGAAGCGCGCGCGACGGAGGAACAGGTTCTGCTGGAACCCGGCCGTGTTGCCGGCGGTGTCCGACTGACCGTTCCAGTCCGCCCAGCCCTGAAGGAGGATGCCGAGGCGGAAGTTCACGTTGTCGTTCACCTTGATGATGGCCTGGGCGCTGGCGACGCCGGGCAGGAGCGCCACGACGACGGCCAGGGTGATGAGAGCGACGCGGCGGGACAGAGTCCTTGAACGCACACCTTCCTCCTTACACGTCAGCACGCCAAAGTGCGGCACGAGCCGGGGGCGCATCAATGTGAAAACGATAAACATTCTCTGGATTCCGCGTCAACTGGAATCTCTGTCGAGACTTAATCTCTTTGTGGTCGCTCGGAGGTCGTGACGCGTTAACGCCGGCGGCCGGATTTCCCCTTGACTTCCGGGTGGACTCTGAAAGACTTCCGCCAGATTTTCGACGAATCCATGGGGGACCGTATGCGCCGGCTCGTGGGGCAGGCGATGTGATTCGGATAGTGGTCTCGCGGCTCCCGCGGGGCGGGCGCGAGGCAAAGTCCAACCGGCCACAGGCCGAAAAGCAGGGAGGATTCGGATGAGTACAGCGGCACCCGCGGAATCCGGGAATCGGATCATCAGCTCCGCCGAGGAGCGGCGCGTCATCATCGCGTCGTCGGTTGGCACCGTCTTCGAGTGGTACGACTTTTACCTCTACGCGATCCTGGCTCCGTTCTTCGCGGCCCTGTTCTTCCCGCCCGGCAACGTGACGGCGGCCCTCCTCGGGGCCTTCGGCGCCTACGCCGCGGGCTTCCTCGTCCGGCCCTTCGGCGCGCTCATCTTCGGGCGCATCGGGGATCTCGTCGGCCGCAAGTACACGTTCATCGTGACGATCTCCGTCATGGGCATCTCGACCGTGCTCGTCGGTTTCCTGCCGACGTACACGACGCTCGGGTTCTCCGCCGCCATTCTCCTCGTCCTCCTGCGCCTCGCGCAGGGGCTCGCGCTCGGCGGCGAATACGGCGGGGCCGCGACGTACGTCGCCGAGCACGCCCCGGACCATCGGCGCGGCTACGCGACGAGCTGGATCCAGACGACGGCGACGGTCGGGATGCTCGTGGCGCTCGTCATCATCCTCCTGTGCCGCGTGAACATGAGCGCCGATTCGTTCAAGTCCTGGGGCTGGCGCATTCCGTTCTGGCTCTCGATTCCGCTCCTGATCATCTCGATCTACATCCGGGTGAAGCTGCAGGAATCCCCGATCTTCCAGCGCATGAAGGCGCAGGGGAAGCGTTCGAAGTCGCCCATCAAGGACAGCTTCTTCAAGTACCCGAACAACAAATACACGGCGCTCGCGCTCTTCGGCGCGACGGCGGGTCAAGGCGTCGTCTGGTACACGGGCCAGTTCTACGCGCTGTTCTTCATCCTGATCTACTTGAAGCTCGACTTCGTCGCGACCTACCTCCTGATCGGCCTCTCGCTCGCGATCGGGACGCCGTTCTTCCTCGTCTTCGGCGCGCTCTCGGACAAGATCGGCCGCAAGAAGATCATCCTCGCGGGCTGCGCGATCGCCGCGATCACGTACTTCCCGCTCTTCCGCGGCCTCACGCACTACATCAACCCTGCGCTCGAGAGCTACCAGCAGAACACGAAGATCTCCGTCGCCGCGACGGAGTGCAGCTTCCACCTCTTCGTGATGCCCACGACCGTCTTCACCCCCTGCGACAAGGTCAAGGACTTCCTCGGCAAGAGCGGCCTGTCGTTCGACTCCGTCGCTGCCGAGGGCGGCAAGGACGTCGTGACGAGCATCGGGAGCATCCGGATCGAGGGTTGGGACGAGGCGAAATTCAAGGAGGCCCTGAAGACGACGGGTTACCCGCCGAAGGCCGACCCCGCGAAGGTCAACTGGTTCATGGCCGAGCTGATCCTCGTCGTCTTCCTCATCTACGTCACGATGGTCTACGGGCCGATCGCGGCGTTCCTCGTCGAGCTCTTCCCGGCGAACATCCGCTACACGTCCATGTCGCTGCCGTACCACATCGGGAACGGGTGGTTCGGCGGCATGCTCCCGCTCATCGCGACGGCCTGGGTCGCCGCGTCGGGCAACATCTACCAGGGCCTGTGGTACCCGATCATCGTCTCCGTCATCACGGTCGTGATCGGCGGGCTCTTCCTGCGCGAGACGAAGGACGTCAAGATCCACGAAGAGATCTGACGGCTTCCGGGCTCATTAACCCTCGGGCCGGGCGGGACGTTACCGCCCGGCCCTTTCGCTTCGGAGGCGCGCGCGGGCTCGCTACACTCCACGGGCAATGGTCCGTCGCACGGCGATCCGTCCCCTCACGTTCCTCCAGCAGTTCCTCCGGACGGAGGCTGCCTCCGGGATCCTGCTCCTCCTGGCTGCAGTCGCCGCGATCGGCCTCGCGAACTCGCCGCTGAGGGACGCCTACTTCCACCTCATTCACCTACCCGTCCGCGTCGGATCGGCGGGCTGGAACCTGGAGACGACGCTGAAGCACGTCGTCAACGACGGGCTCATGGCGGTGTTCTTCCTCGTCGTGGGGCTCGAGATCAAGCGCGAGTTCCTCACGGGCGAGCTGTCGGGTCGGGGTGCCGCCGTGCTCCCGGTCGCGGCCGCATTCGGGGGGGCGGTCGTGCCCGCCGCGATCTACGCGTTCTTCAACGCCGGAACGCCGGCGGCTAGCGGCTGGGGGGTCCCGATGGCGACGGACATCGCCTTCGCGGTCGGTGTCCTCGCTCTCGTCGGGCGCCACGTCGCGCCCGTGTTCAAGGTCTTTCTCACGGCAGTGGCCGTCGTGGACGACCTCATCGCGGTCGTCGTGATCGCCTTCTTTTACACGCACGGACTGGACGTTGCCGCGCTCGCCGTGGTCGCGGGCGCCCTCGCGGTCCTCCTCGCGATGAACCGCGTCGGGGTCCATGCGCTCGCTCCGTATCTCGTCGTCGGCTTGATCCTGTGGGCCGGGATGGCGAGATCCGGCGTCCACGCGACGATCGCGGGCGTCCTGCTCGGAATGACGATTCCGGCTACCGGAACGGAGGCGTCGCCCCTCCGCCGTCTCGAGCGAGGTCTCCATCCGTGGGTCGCGTACGGCGTCATGCCGGTCTTCGCGCTCGCGAATGCGGGCGTCGCGATGCCGGCCGGACGAATCGGCGCGACGCTTACGTCGCCGATCGCCCTCGGGATCGTCCTCGGCC
>JBAUSZ010000371.1:0-2185 GCA_049581965.1 Thermoanaerobaculia bacterium
GCCGTGCGGCCCGCCTGCCGGAGGTGCGCGCGGCGCTTCGGGTCGAGAAGCAGGGCTCGGGTCGCGGCCTCCCACGCGACGGGGTCCAGCGACGGCAGGAGGACGCCAGCCGCGCCTTCGGCGACGACTTCCGAGACCCCGCCGACGTCGTGCGCGAGGACCGGGCATCCGGCCGCCATCGCCTCGACGAGAGAGAGGGGCGCTCCCTCGCTGTCGGTGGGGAGGAGGAGGAGGTGACTCGCGGCGAGCCGTGCGGGCACGTCGGAGACCTGGCCCGCGAAATCGCAGCGGTCCGCGACGCCGAGCGCCGCCGCGCGCGCCTCGACGCCGCGCCGGGCCGGCCCGTCCCCGAGGAAGAGCAGGCTCGCGTCCCAGCCGCCGCGCACGAGGAGCGCGAACGCCTCGAGGGCGACGCTCTGTCCCTTTCGGTGATCGAAGGCGCCGAGGTGGACGAGCCTGTAGGGTGGAGCGGCGGGGGCGGGCGCGTCCACGAAGGCGCTGGGGGGAAGGCCGTCCGGCACCACCACGATCCGGTCCGCGTCGACGCCCGCTCCAACGAGGGTCGCCCGAGCGGCTTTCGAAACGGCGATGAAAAGGCGAACGGCGCGGTACTTCGCGCGGGCGAGGACGTGGTCCGAGGGGCGGAAGTCGACCCTCCGGTGGACGACGAGCGGATGCCCGGAGGCCGCTCGGCTCCACAGGGCCACGCCGTGTCCGCGCGAGTCCCCCGCGTACACGACGTCGGGCCGGAACTTGCGTCCGGCCCGAGCCACGGCAAGCAGCAGGGCCGGAGAGGCCTCGGGACCGGCCGGCGCCTCGACGACGTCGATCCCGCCGTGCCGGCGCAGGAGCTCCGCCAGCGGCGCGCCGCGCCTTCCGACGAAGCGGACGACGTGCCCGCGGCTCGCGAGCGCTTCGAGAACGAGGGCCGTCTGCCCCTGGCCGCCGCGCAAGCCGGATCCGAGGTCGAGGGCGAGCAACCTCACGCGGAAGGAGGATAGCGCCCGCCGCGTTTGGCGCCTGCTAATGTCGGCGCCGTGCGCGCGCCCGTCTCGGTCGTCATCCTCGTCAAGAACGAGAAGGACCGGCTCGGACCCGCTCTTCAGTCCGTCGCATTCGCGGACGAAGTCGTCGTCGCGGACACGGGCTCGACGGACGGAACGCAGGACCTGGCTCGCGACGCCGGAGCCCGGGTCCTTTCAATCGGCTGGGAAGGCTTCGTGGCCTCGCGCAACCGGGCGCTCGCGGAGGCGCAGCACGATTGGGTCCTCGTTCTCGACGCCGACGAGCGCGTGCCGGAGGCCTTGCGCGCCGAGATCCTCGCGGCGCTCGAGAAGGACGACGCGGCCCTCGCGGGCTACCGGATGCCCCGCCTTTCGTATTTTCTCGGGCGCCCGGTGAGGCACGGCACGTGGTATCAGGACAAGCTGCGGCTCGGACGAAGATCGCGCGGTCTCAGAGCCGAAGGAGGGCGTGTCCACGAGGTCGTCGTGGTCGACGGACCCGTCGGGCCGCTCGGCGCACCCCTCGTTCATCATCCGTACCGCGATCTCTCGGACGCGCTCCGCAAGGCCGCCCGCTACGCGCAGCTCGGCGCCGAGGACCGTTACGATCGCGGCGAGCGCGGTAGCGCCGCGGGGCTCCTCGGGCGGCCCTTGTTCGAGTTCTTCAGGTGCCTGATTCTCAGGCGCGGATTCCTGGACGGCCCCATCGGCGTCTCGGTTGCGTTCTTCCACGCCTCGTCGTACTTTCTGCGCGCCGCATTCCTGCTCGAACTGGAACGAAAGCACGGATCCGATCCCCATCGGGACCATTGAAGGAGGAAACGATGAACGTCAACTTCCGCCGTGTGTGGGGCAGTGCCCTCGCGCTCGCCCTCACGTCGGCGATCGCCCTTCCAGGGTGCGGGAAGACGGAAACCCCGTCCCTGGAGAAGGCGGGTGCCGCCGCCGACAAGGCGATCGAGAAGGCGAAGGACGCGACTGCCGAAGCCGCCAAGTCGGTGAGCGAAGCCGCGGACAAGGCCAAGGACGCCGCGGCGGCAGCCGCGACGTCGGTCGGCCAGGCGGCCGACAAGGCGGTCGACGCAACGAAGGAGGCCGCCGACAAGGCCGCCGCCGCCGCGAAGGAAGCCGCCGAAAAGACGAAGGCCGCGGGCGCCAAGGCCGCCAAGGCCGCCGGGACC
>JBAUSZ010000372.1:0-8651 GCA_049581965.1 Thermoanaerobaculia bacterium
GTGCATTAGGCGGGTCTCTCTAGGCAGTCGAGGCCGTCTAAACTTGAGCCGTGCCGACGACTCCCATCGTGACCGACGCGCGCCACATTGCCGATTACCGGCTCGAGGTGACGTTCGCGGACGGCACCCAGAAGGCGATCCACTTCTCGCAGTGGCTCAAAGGACCGGTCTTCGAGCCCCTCAAAGACGTGAGCTACTTCAAGCAGTTCATCGTCGACGGGTGGACGGTGTCCTGGCCGAACGGGGCGGACATCGCGCCCGAGGCTCTTTACGCGTATAGAGACGAGCTCGGCGTCGCCCGCGGCAGCCTCATGCGGCGATGACGACGTCCTTGACGAAGTGCAGCCGGATGAGCTTCGGAGCGGAGCCCTCGTCGAAGTGGCAGCGAACCGCGTCGCGCACGCGCGCCTGCAGTTCATCGAGGTCCTTCGCCTGCGTGAAGATGGCCTGACCCACTGCCTTTGCGGTGTAGCCACCCTCCGGCGCGTCTTCCACGAGGAAGATCACTTCGCTCATGACCTCGAATCGTAGGCCGTAACGCCCGCACGGTCAAAGGACTTGCATCAAAGAGTGGGGTCATACCGCCCCGTAGTCTTTCCTCATCTGCGCGATCTCCGTCTTCATCTCCCCCACCAGCTCCTTCGGCCCCAGCGCCTTCCCGAACCTCCCCAGCGACAGGACGAAGCGCTTGGCTTCGACGAGGGAGCCGGCCGGGAGGTCGAGGACGACGTCGCCGTTCTTCAGCGTCTCGAGCTTCTGCGCGGGGTGCCAGCGCACCTCGGTGATCCAGGGCGCGATCTCCTTGGCGACCTTGACCTTGAAGCGGAAGGGCTTGCCGCCGACGTAGAGGCCGATGCCCGAGTCGCCGAAGTGCTTCGCGGCGTCGAAGTCCTTCGGCGGGGTGAAATGGAAGTTCGTGTTCTTCGCCTCTTTGATGCGGGCGAGGTAGAAGGTCTTCGTGACGCCGTCCTCGGGGTCTCTCGCAGCGAGGAACCAGTCCCAGTTCATGTGGACGAGGACGAGGGGCTCGACGAGGCGGTTCGAGACCTGGCCCGTGGGCTTTCGGTAGTCGATCTCGAGCTGCGTTTTCTCGCGCAGGGCGTTGGCGACGGCGTTCCACACCTCGCGCGTGATGGCACGCACGGGCTGCGGGTGGACCCAGAGCTTTTCGACGAGCGACGACGGGGCGATGCGGACGGATTCCGGGAGGAGACGGGCGATGCGGTCGAAGGTGGACTTGAGGTCCCTGAGGACGGGCGTGCCCTCGTAGATCTGGAAGACTTTCATCGCGACGCCGATGGCGAAGAGGTCGGCGCCGGAGACGTCGAGGAACGGGAAGCGCCAGTCGGGGTTCTCGAAGCGGAAGGAGTGCTTCTTGCGGTCGAAGACGACCGGGGCCGCAAAGTCGGTGCGGATCTGGTCGACGAAGCGCTGGACGGTCTTCGTGGACGTCTCCCAGCGTCCGGCGAGGGTCTCGCACGTGACGGGCCGCCCGCGACGCACGAGGTCGTCGAAGTCCAGGAGCCTACGGAAGTAGGGCCTGTCGTTGAAGGGCATTGGCTCGTCGAACGCTAGCCCTTCCGCTGGGGGCCCGGCATAGGCCATGTGCATCAGGTAGACCCCGAAAACGGACAGGGGATGTCCGGGAAGGGGCTCAGGACACGTCGTCGTCGTCCTGAAAGTAGCGGCGCAGCGGTGGCGTCCTGTCGATCGAGCCCGGAGGAATCGCGTCTCCCGGGAGCGGGTCCGGCGGCTTGTGGAAGCTCTTCAGGTGCCAGATGCGATACCCGTCCTCCGTCGTCCCGGTCTGCTCGACCGTGTGCTCGCAGGCCGAGCGATAGCACCAGCGGATGTCCCAGGTGCCCGCGAGGTGGTCGATCTTCTCGTGCGTGTGCCAGGAGCGGCCGTTGAAGTAGAGGACCGGGCTCGTGACCCGGCGCTCTGCTTTCAGGGTCTTGCCGATCGCGAGGCCCGCGGAAACGCCGGCACCGGCGAGACCGAGGAGTTTGAGGAGGAAACCGCGGCGGGCGATGATGGCAACCATACGCCGAAGATCGGGGCATTACTCGGACAGAAGGTGTCCGGGTTTGGGCCGTAGATTTCCGGCGAGGGAGGAGATCAATGAACGACAAGAAAGGAAGAAAGACGCGGGGGAAGAGTCTCCAACCTTGCCCCCGGTGCGGGAGCCTCGACGTCGTTCCCATCATGTACGGCTATCCGATGCCGGAGGCGATGAAGGCAGCGGAACGAGGAGAGATCGAGCTGGGCGGCTGCGTGATCGGAGAACGCGACCCGCAGAGGCACTGCAAGGCCTGCGGGGAGGTGTTCGATCGGCCAGGGGTGGCGGAGCAGCGCTTATACTTGCGACAAGGTCTCAAATGAGGAGCTCCTGAGGAACAAGCGAGGTAACAGGGAGCCTGAACATCATGGGAAACCCGCTCTCCGCACTCGACGCCTCGATGTTCTGGATCGAACACTCTGTTGGAAAGGGCGGGTCCAATCGCCATGCCGACGTTCAGATGATCCAGTTCATGTTGAATGTCGTCCATCTGGATTTGATGAACTCGTTTCGAATGGCCTCCATTCTTCGGTGGGACGGAATCTGCGGGGAAAAGACCCTCAGCGCAATACTCGCGTACCAGGAACACAAGAAGAGAGAAGGCGGTCCGTTGGCCGTTGTACACAGTAGACGGCCTCGTCACGGCGCACAAAGCGTCATTCATGGCGCCGGCCGCGGGCGGTTACCGCTTCGGCTTTTCGACCCTCTTCAACCTCAACTGGGACTTCATCGAGGGCGTCCCGCGAGTGAACAACGCGCTCGCGTTGATGGGAGGGTATTACGCCGAACCGCTGTACAGCACGGTCATCCTCCCTCTTCAGAAGGTGGGCGTGCTCTAGTCGGACGGAACCCGCCGTGTGACACAGAGCGCGGTCAATTCAGTCCCACACGACGCTGGAGGTCTTTGAATCGCGGGTCTGACCGGAGCGCGTCGAAAATGGGATCGACTTTCAGTCCCGTGAGCCAAGGATCCCGCGCTTCGATCGCCTTCTCGAGCCACGTCATGGCCTGATCGTTCTCGCCCAGGCCGGAGAAGACGATGGACACCATCGTGGGGGGCACGTAATGCTCCCTCGCGCTCTCCTTCAGTTTCTCGACGATTTCGAGCGCTTCGGCCCGGCGGCCGGCGACGGCGTAGACGTATCCCAGGACTCCCAGTTGCGCCGCGCCGCCTCCCGAAATCTCGACGGCCCTCTGAAGCTCGGAAATGGCCTCTTCGTATTTTTTCTGGTGAACGAAGGCAAGCCCCAACCCCCAGTGCGCCCGGAGAAAGTCCGGATCCATGGCGAGCGCGCGGCGTAACCACGGGATGGCTTCGTCGTCGCGCCTCGCGAGGTTCAGGGCGAGGCCCACCATCGCGTTGGCCCCGGGCGAGAGGGGATCGAGCTCCTGTCCTCGCTTCACCTGGCGGATGGCTTCCTCGAAGCGACCCATTCTCGAAAGGAAGATCCCGTACTGCGCATGCGCGTTCGACGAATTGGGGTTCAGCCGGAGCGCCTGCTGGAACTGGCTCTCGGCGGTCGCCCAGTCGCGATCGAACACGAAGCTGCTCCAGCCCAGAACGGCATAAGACTCGCCGACGGTCGAATCGAGCTCCACGGCCCGCATCGCCGCCGCTTTCGCTTTGGGAAAGGCCTCCTTCGGAGAGAGCGCGCCCTGGGCTGAACCGGCCGCCGTTTGATAGGCCTCCGCGATGCCCGCCCAGGCCAGCGCGTAGTCCGGCTGCCTGTCGACGGCCTGCCGAAAATACTCGAGGCTCTTCCGCGCGTCGGCCGCCGTGCGCCGCAGCAGGTGATAGTTGCCCTTCAGGTAGGCCTCATAGGCTTCGGGGATGACGGTCTTCTTTTCGGCCAGCCGCAACCGTTCCTGCGGCGTCAGCCGGACCCCGATCTCACTGGTAATGGCACGCGCGACCTCTCCTTGAAGCGCCAGAACGTCCTTCAGGTCGCGCTGAAACGAATCGGCCCACAGGTGCTTGTCCCTGGACGCGTCGATCAGCTGCGCCGTGATCTTCACTTGCGAGCCGCTGCGAGTGACCGAGCCCTCGACGATGGCATCGACTCCCAGCTCCTTCGCGATCTCGGGCAGCGATTTGGACGAGCCCTTGTAACGCATCACGGAGGTCCGAGACGTCACGCTCAAGGCCGAGACCTTCGCGAGCGCGGTGATCAGTTCCTCCGTCATGCCGTCCGCGAAATAGTCCTGCTGCGGGTCGCCCGACAGGTTTGCAAGCGGCAGGACCGCGACCGACCCGATCCGCGCGGCTGTCGCGCCCGCGAACAGGCGCCGGCGGAGCCCGCCAACGTCGCCGACGATAAGGGCCGCGACGACCGCAACGGCGCCGACCAGGGCGAGTGACCACGCGGGGATTCGCGGGGCCCGTGGTCGACCGGCGGGTCTCGGCGCCTGGCGCAGTGTCGAGCGGTGCCCGACTTCGCGCAACGCGAATGCGGCGTCACGCGCGGACCCGAATCGATCGTCGCGGTTCTTCTCGAGGCAATGGCGGACCACCCGCTCGAGCGCCTCGGGAAACTCGGCTTCGCCCCGCGAGAGCTCGGGCGGCTCTTCCTTCAGGATCGCCGACATCGTGTCGGCGGCCGTGTCCCTCTTGAAGGCTCTTCTTCCAGAGAGCATCTCGTAGAGGATTACCCCGAACGAAAAGACGTCGGAACGGTGATCGACTTGAAGCCCACGCACCTGCTCGGGCGACATGTAGGCCACCGTTCCCATGACGGTCCCGGGCTCCGTGTGCCTGGACGCGGTCGGCGCGCTCGTCTCGTCGCCGGTCTTCTCCTGCTCCGTTCTCTTTGCCAGACCGAAGTCGAGGATCTTCAGGTGACCGTCTTTCGTGACGAAGAGGTTCTCGGGCTTGAGGTCGCGGTGGACGAGGCCTTTCTCGTGGGCGGCCGAGAGGCCCGTGGCGATCTGGAGGGCGTAGTCGATGGCCTGCTTCTGAGGGATGGGACCGGCGTCGAGCTTCCCTCGCAGCGTCTCGCCCTCCAGGAGCTCCATCACGGCGTAAGAGACGCCGTCTTGGGTTCCGAAGTCGAAGATCGAGAGGATGTTCGGATGCGAGAGCGCGGCGACCGCCTTCGCCTCGCGCTCGAATCTCGCGAGCGCGTCCGGATCGGCGGCGACGGACTCGGGGAGGACCTTGACCGCAACGTCTCTGGCGAGCCTCGAGTCCTTGGCCCGGTAGACCTCCCCCATCCCGCCTGCGCCGAGGGGTGAGACGATCTCGTAGGGGCCGAGGCGAGTGCCGGGAGTCAGCAATTTGGCGCGGGCGAGTCTACCTCCGGCCGTTCATCCTTCGCCCGCAAACAGCCGGTTCAGCGTGCCGCGTTGGGCCTCTCTCCCGGCTTCTCGAACAAAACCAGATAAGCTGCCCGAAGCTGACCCGCGCCAGCAGAGGGAGTTCCATGAGAGAACAAATTCATTCGATTTGCGCTTGGGCGTGTGCCGCGCTGTTGGGGTTCGCCGGATCGACACGTGCCGCCGAAGTGCCTGCCGCGGCGCACGCCGCCCCTCGCGACATCGCCGGCACCTACGAGATCGTCAAGCGAGTGACGGCGGACGGCAAGGAGATGGTTCCTCCGGCCATCGGGGGCCTCTACAGCATGAGAAGCGGTCGTGGAAATCTCAATCTCTTCTGGAAGGAGAAAGACGGCAAGCTCGCATCCGAGTCGACGATCATGCGGTACACGTTCACGGCGAGCGAGTATTGCGAGTGGATCGTGTTCACGTCGAGACACAACATCGACAAGCCCGGCGTCAGCAACGAGGCGCCGGCCGTGACCAATCACTGCAGCCCCGTCACCGTCAAGGACGGAAAGATCGTCTTCGAGCCGGCGGGCGAGGGAGTCGTGCTGAGCTTCGACAGGGACGGCTTCAGCGCGACGGGCACGACGGAAAAGTTCGTCGACCACTGGAAGAAGATCCGCTGAGACGGAGGCCGCGGTTCGGCGCGGCCTCCGCGCCTACCGCAGGTAGCCGAGGCTCTTCAGTTTTTCGAGCTCCTCGCGGCTGACTCGTGCCGTGTCGTTCCAGTCGCCCTTTCCGAACTCCGCCTCGTACAGCTCGCGAAGGGTCCGCTCCATCCGTTGCCGCATGGGCTGCAGTTCCGCGGACGCGATGAGGTTCGACGTCATGCCGGGGTCGCGGGAAACGTCGTAGAGCTCGTCGCCGCCGTGCGCCTTGCGCTGCGCGTACAGTGCCGCGAAGAGCTCGGTGACGCTCTCGGCGGCGTCCGGCACCGGCGGCTCGGAGCCCGGGCGATCGACCCGGAACGCCACCGTGCCGCCGCACGAGGGGGGCTTCGTCGTGATGCTCACCTGGTCCAGGCGCGCGGCCGCGAACTGGAGCCGGACCGGAGTCGCGCGCGCCGGAACCGTGAAATAGGCCAGGCGCGGCGGTATGGAGGCGACGAGCTGGGCCTGGCAATGCGACGCCGGGCGATGGTCGACCGTCACGACGAAGGGCGCGTAGCTCCGGTCGGGCACGGTGTATCGGAGATGGTCGCTCGTCGCTTCGGTCGGCGAAATCGCCTTGAGGCCATCACTCGGGCCGTCCGGGGCTGGTCCGATCCTGACTTTCTCGTACACGACGTCGAGATTCCGGATCAGCCAGTACTTGCCCTGCGCGAGCGCGATCGATCGGGTGAAGGACGGGTTCCCCGTGACCAGGAGGTTGCGCTCCTCCGCGCTCCCGCCGCCGGTCAGCCGGTAGATGAGCCGGGCGAGCGCGCCGTCGCTCTTCGGCAGAATGTTGCGCCCCGCGACGGGCGCCGCGAACTGCGCGCCGGCGAGCCGGAGCAGGGAGACGCCGATGTCCATCGAGGAAACGGGATGGCCGACCCGGACGGAGGGAAATCGCGTGCCGACGAAGACGAGGGGCACCCTCACCGTCTCGCGGTAGATGTCGGCGTGGCCGGACGCCAGGCCGTGGTCTCCGATCTGTTCGCCGTGGTCCGACGTGATGCAGAGAACGGCGTCGTCGAGGATTCCTCGCGCGGACAGCGCCGTGTAAAGGCCGCGGACGAGATCGTCGACGTGCCGGATCGACTCGTCGTAGCGCCGCACGCGCTCTTCCAGGGGGAGCGCGCTCATCTCGGCGCGCGCGCTCTCGGCGTCTTTCCACCAGCCGTAGGGCGCGTGCATGTCGAAGTAGTGCACGAACAGGAACAGCGGCCTCGCTCCCGGCTTGCGGCGCTCCTCGTCGACCCAAGCGAGCGCGTCCGCGTTGACGACGGCTCCCGGCCGCACGAGCTCCGTGGGCTGGGTGAAGGCCTCGAAGCCCTTGTCGAAGTTGAACGCGCGGCCGATGTGGCTGACGGCGACGAATCCCCCCGTCGCGTATCCCTTCCGGGCCAGCGCGGCGGCGAGCGTGTCCACGTTCTTCGACAGCGGCGTCGTCAGGCTCACGGACCCGTGCTGCGCCGGAGCGAGCGACGTGAGCATCGAGCCGTGGCTGGGCGTCGTGTTGGGGAGCGGAACGAGCGCCTCCTCGAAGAGGATTCCGTCGGCGGCGAGTGCGGTCATGAAGGGAGCGGTGTCGATCGGGTATCCGTAGGAGGGCAGGTGATCGGCGCGCAGCGTGTCGATGGAGACGAGAACGATGTTCGGCGGCGATGTCGCCCCCGCTGCGGCCGCCGGGGGCGCGAGCGCGAGCGCGACGGCGAGGGACGCGACGCGCAGGCTGCGATGAATCGTTCCCGTCACGAGGTGCCTCGAGAGGCGCGCCGAGTCTACCGTCGGCGCGACTCCCCGAGCACGGCGAGCCCGGGCGCGCCCAAGAAAAAAGCCCCCCGCCTCGCGGCGGGGGGCTCGACCTGCGTTCGAATCGAAGGTCGTGATTCCGGGGCTCAGTAGCGGTTGCGACCGCCGCCGTAGCCACCGCCGCCGCCGCGGTTCTCCTGGGGCTTGGCCTCGTTGACCTTGAGCGCGCGGCCGTCCTGTTCGCGACCGTTGAGAGCGCCCATGGCCTTCTGCGCGTCGGCGTCGGCCATTTCGACGAACCCGAAGCCCTTGGACTGGCCGCTGTCGCGGTCCGAGATCACGCGGGCGGATTCGACGTTGCCGTACGGCTCGAAGATGGCCTTGAGGGAAGAATCGTTGACGGAGTAAGCGAGGTTTCCAACGTAGAGTTTCATGGGGATCCTGTTTCTGGTGCTAGGTCTCGCGACCAAGCGTCGGGTTGAAGGTGGGGTGGAAACGAAGGTGAAGGTCGACGGGGCCCGTTCGGTTCCAGGTCCGCTCGTCGTTCGCGAAGAAAGGCGAGAACGTCGGTGTCTTCTCGGGAGCGACGTTCGAATCGCCGATTCCGGAATGTCGGGCCGAACTCCCGAACGGGGGAAAGTATATCAGGTCCCGCCGCGCGCGCCCAGTCGCGCCCTCCACGGGCCCGGCGGCTTAGACTCCCGCGCCGGAGGACAGGCGCATGCGCTGGAGCGACGACGGCGGCGGGCTCGGGCCCGACATCGAGGACCGGCGGGGAGAAGGGGGCGGCGGCTTCAACTTCGGAGGGGGCGGGATCCGGCTCGGCTGCGGCGGCCTCATCGTCCTCGGGATCCTGAGCCTCGTCTTCAGGCAGAACT
>JBAUSZ010000373.1:0-13435 GCA_049581965.1 Thermoanaerobaculia bacterium
GGCCAGCAGCTCCTCGGCCTCGTACGGAGCGTGGTCGCGTCCGGAGAGGCGCGCGCGGGCGCGCGTCAGGAGGTCGGCCCACGTGAGAGAGGCGGAATCAGGCTCGGCCACCGCGCGATCACCAGCGCATCCGGTAGAGCATCACGTAGACGACGACGCCTGTCACGGAGACGTAGAGCCAGATGGGAAGCGTCCAGCGGGCGAGGCGCCGGTGCCTCTCGAAGCGTCCCGTCCATGCGAGCACGAAGGTCGTCACCGCCATCGGCGCGACCGCCGCCGCGAGGATCGTGTGCGTGACGAGGATTCCGAGGTAGACGGTCCTCGCGCGCCCGGCACCGGGGAACCTCACGCTTCCGACCTGTACGTGATAGAGGAGGTAGAAGAAGAGGAAGAGAGCGGAGCAGGCGAAGGCCGCCGTCATCGCCCGGCGATGGGCGTCGCGGTTCCCGCGCCGGATGAGCGTCCAGCCGAGGAGGAGGAGCGCGGCGCTCGTGGCGTTGAGGAAGGCATTGAGCGTCGGGAGGTCGTGGACGCTCATCGCGCCGTCGTGCCGCGGTGCCGGTGAGGACCCGCGGGCATCCACGAGACGACGGCCGTCGCCCCGGCGAACATCAGGACCGCGAAGGCGGCCGTCACGGAGAACGAGACGCCGAGCGTCGGCAAGGATTCCGACGCGCCGCCCAACGCCCGGCGCAGAGCTGCGACGCCGTAGGTCAGCGGATTCACGGCCATCACGGCCCTCATCCAGCCGGGCGCGCCTTGGACGGGGAAGAAAGACCCCGAGAGCAGCCACATCGGGATGAGGAAGAGATTCATGATCGCGTGGAACCCCTGAGTCGACTCGAGCGACCACGCGATCGCGAAGCCGAGCGACGTGAGCGCGAAGGCGAGGAGGACGAGGACGGCGGTCGCGCTCGCGAGACGCGTCGCGTCGAGGGGCAGGCCCGCGAATCCCCCGAGGGCGAGCAGCGGAAGGCCCTGCAGGAGGCCCAGGGCCGCGCCGCCGGCGACCTTGCCGAACGCGATCGACGCGGGCGCGACGGGTGCGACGAGAACGCCCTGGAGAAAGCCTTCGCGGCGGTCCTCGATGACGGAGATCGTCGCGAAGATCGCCGCGAAGAGGACGACGAGGACGATCGTCCCCGGGAAGAAGAACGAGAACGAATCCCCGAGGAACGAGCCCCGGAAACCCGAGCCGACGAGGACCCACATGACGAGCGGAGGCGCGACGGCGCCGAGGACACGGCTCTTTTGCCGGAGGAACCGCACGATCTCGCGGCGCGCGAGGGCGAGGGCCGCGTTCACAGGGGGCCCCCGGAGGCAGCGGGCCCCTCGGCGTCCGCCTCTCGAAACGCGCGGCCGGTGCGGTCGATGAAGACGTCCTCGAGCGACGGCGCGCCAAACGTGAGCGAGCGGAACCGGCCCGGAAACGCCTCGACGAGAGCGGGGACGAACGTGTGCGCCTGCGGCCGCTCGACGCGAACCGTGCCGCCCACGGCGGCGACCTTCCCCGCCGCCGAGCCGAACCGTTGGGCGATCTCGCCGGCGAGGGCGGCGGCCTCGCCTTCCTCCCGCGCCTCGGCGGCCACGACGTCGCCGCCGACCTGTGCCTTGAGCGCGGCGGGGGCGCCGAGTGCGACCAGCCGCCCGCGGTCGAGGATGCCGATCCGGTGCGCCGCATCGGCCTCGTCGAAGAGATGCGTCGTGAGGAGGACGGCCGTCCCCTCGTGCGCGAGAGAGGTCAGGACCTTCAGGAGGTCGCGCCGCGCCCCGGGGTCGAGGCCCGTGGAGGGCTCGTCGAGGAGGAGGACGGGGGGCCGATGGAGCAACGCCTTGGCGATCTCGACCCGGCGCGCGAGGCCGCCCGACAGCGTCTCGACGAGGTCGTCGGTCCGGTCCTCGATCCGGAAGGCCGCGAGGAGCTCGCCGATCCGCCCCGACAGCGACGGGCCCGAGAGGGAAAAGAGGGAGCCCTGGAGCGCGAGGTTCTCGCGGACGGTGAGCTTCCTGTCGAGGCTGGGCGCCTGGAAGACGACGCCGAGGCGGCGGCGCACGACGCGGACGTTCGTGACGGGATCGAGGCCGTCGACGGCGAAGCGGCCCGAGGTGGGCCGCAGGAGCGTCGCGAGGATTCGGAAGAGCGTCGTCTTGCCACCGCCGTTCGGGCCGAGCAGCGCGAAGATCTCTCCGCGCGCGACCGAGAGCGTCGTGTCGTCGAGTGCGAGGCGCGCACCGTAGGCGCACGAGAGCGCGGTCGTCTCGATGGCGGGGACGGTCACGCGCGGCGGGTCAGATCCGGTCGGCCACGAGAAGCGCGAGCACGGCCGGGAGCCACGCGATCGAGGCGAAGAATAGCGATCGCGCGCGGGAGTCCGTGACCTCGTGCGCGAACTTGAAGGACGCGGAGAGGAAGAGGAGCGTCATCGCGAAGGCGCCGCACGCGTAGGCGAATCCCGCGATGCCGACGAGCGACGGGAGGAGGCTGACCGGGAGGAGCACGGCCGTCCAGAGGAGGGTCTGGCGGGCCGTGGCGCGGCCCGTCGGGTCCACGACGGGCAGGATCACGACGCCCGCCTTCGCGTAGTCCTCGCGGTGGCGCCACCCGATCGCGAAAAAGTGCGGGAGCTGCCACACGAACAGGATCGCGAAGAGCGCGAGGCCCGGAAGGCCGATCGCGCCGCCTGTCGCGGCGGTGTAGCCGCCGAGCGGAGGCAGCGCGCCCGGGACGGCGCCCACGATCGTGGACGCGGGCGAGCGGGTCTTCATCGGCGTGTAGACGAGGACGTACGAGACGAGCGTGAAGGCCGCGAGCGCCGTGGTCACGGGATCGGCAAAGACCCACAGCTCGGTGAGGCCGGCAGCCGAGAGCGCGCCCGAAAACACCGCGGCGCCCGTGAGGCTGAGCGTTCCGGAGGGCAGGGGACGGGCCGCCGTGCGCGCCATCCGCGCGTCGAGGTCCTTCTCGAAAACCTGGTTGAACGCGCTCGTTCCGGAGGCGACGAACGCGGTCCCGAGCAGCGTGTGCAGGACAAGCACGACGTCCATCCCCGGGAGCGGGCCCTTCGTCCCGGCGACGAATCCGACGAACGCCGTCATCACGACGAAGACCGTGATGCGCGGCTTCGTCAGGGACAGGTAGGCGGCCAGGCGGGAGCGGGTCAGAGACTGCACCTCAATCGCGCGCGAGCTTATCCGAAAACCCGGCGGCGAGCGCGACCGCGAGAAGGACGCCCGTGACCCAGCAGAGGGCTCCCGTGGCGAGGTGGGCGACCGTCAAGGGAACCGCCTTCAAGGACCAGACCGAGGCCGCACCCAGCAGGGACTGCAGGCACACGAGGCCCGTCCAGGCGGCCGCGGCGGTCGCGAAGCCGGGCCCCGGCAGGCGGGAGAGCATGAACGCGGCCCGGGCGACGAGAAGGACGACGACGACCGCCCCGAGCCGGTGGGCGAGGTGGATCGGGACGCCGGGCCCGGAGAGCTCTGCGAACGAGGGAAAGAGGCCGCCGAAGAAGGTGGGGAAGTCCGGGATCGCGAGGCCCGCGCCCGTGTGCCGCATGACGGCGCCGAGAATGATCTGCACGTAGATCGCTCCCGTCGCGAGGACCGTCCACCGAAGCGCCGCGCCCGCCTGCCCACCCTTCGAAGGGATCCGAAGATCTTCTTCGAGTGGAAGAGAAGAACGGCTGATCGTCAGGTCGGCCCAGGTCTTCGAGCACATGAGCGCGACGACGGCCGTGAGGGCGAAGACGATCTCGGCGAGGGCCGCATGGGCGGACGAGATCGCCGGAGGAAGGAGAAACAGAACCGTCAATCCGCCGAGGAGCGCCTGCAACAGGATCGCCGCGAACGCGGCCGCCGCGAGGCGCTTGACGGTCTTTTTTCCTTCCACGAAGAAAAGAAGAGTGCCCAGCTCCAGACCCACCAAGGTGGAGACGGCCGCCGCCACGAGCCGGTGGCCGTGCTCGTACAGGATGCCCCCGACCATCGGCGGCATGACCTTGCCGTAGGAGAGCGGCCAGTCCGGCACCGCGAGCCCGGATTGGGTCGACGTGACGAGCGCGCCCGCGATGAGGAGCAGAAAGACGCACGCCGCGACGATTCGCGTGCCGGTCCTGACGAGCGCCTCAGGCACCGGCCTTGAACGTGAACGGCACCGTCTTGGTGTCCGTCGCCCCCACCGTGACCTCCTGCGTCCGCGTTCCGAACTTCTCGTGCCACGCCTCGATCGTGTACGTGCCCGCGGGCAGGTTCTTGATCGTGTAGGTGCCGCCGGCCGCCGTGACCGCGAAGAACGGGTGCGCGACGACCCCGCAGAAGGCGGACATCCAGCCGTGAACGTCGCACTTGATCCGGACCATGACTTCGGGCTTGTCGAACTTCTTCGTGTACTTCATCCCCTGGACCGGCATGCCGAGGTTGAACGCCTCGTTCTTCTCGGGCAGCGCGTGAATGTTGTGGAGAGTCGGGTCGCTGTTGAGGATCTCGATGTTCTGGCCCGCGACCACGCCGAAGACGTGGGGGTGGTACGTGCAGCCCTTCTGGTCGATCACGGCGGCCGTCGCGGGCGCCGGATAGGTCCCGTTGATGCCGGACTTCACGTAGACGAAGACGTCGGCGATGCCCCTGTCGGGCCCGATCTCGGCGTCCTGTTTCGCGACCTCACCGGGGTGCACCTTCGCGCAAAAGGCGTCGGCGGACATCCGATACTTCTCGGGAGCGGGAATGGCGCCTTCGAAGACGATCTTGCCCGTCACCGAGGCGGCGCCCATGGCTCCGGCGGCCGGGCCACCAGCGGCCGCGGACGCGGCTGCGGGAGCCGCGGCGTCCTTCGGGGCGCCGGCCGCGCGCGAGGACTTCGGACGGTCTTCGTCTTCGTCGTCCTTGCCGCCGCAGCCCGTGAGAGCGGCGGCTCCGAGAAGGACGGCGGCGCAGAGGGGGGCGAAACGGAATCGAAGCGTGGAACCGATCATGCGGTCCTCCTGCGGGGGAGTCGTGTCCTCGCGTTTTCCCCTCTCGGCGAAGGGAACGGGATGATAGACAATCGATCCATGCGCGTCGAATCTGCCGTCCTGCGGCACGTCGAGATGCCGCTCCGGTTCCGGTTCCGCACCTCGTTCGGCGAGACGGCCGTCAAGAAGTTCCTCCTCCTCGAACTCCGCGGCGGGGGCCTTTCCGGATGGGGCGAGTGTGTCGCGGAGGAGAGCCCGTTCTACTCGCCCGAGACCCTTTCGACGGCGATGCCGATCCTCTCGGCGTTCCTCCTCCCGATCGTCCTCGGGAAGACCGTGGCGTCCCCGGCCGCCTTCGACGAAGCCGCGCGACGCGTGCGGGGGAACCGGATGGCGAAGGCCGCCGTCGAGTGCGCCCTCCAGGACATGTTCGCGCGCTCCTCGGGCACCCCTCTCGGCAAGGCCCTCGGGGGAACCCGCGCGGAGATCGAGGTCGGCGTCTCCCTCGGGATTTCTCCGACGGCCGCCGAGACGGTCGAGAACGTGCGCCGGCACGTCGCGCAGGGTTACCGGCGGATCAAACTCAAGATCGAGCCGGGCCGCGACTTCGAACGCCTGGCGGCGGTGCGCGAGGCGTTTCCGGACGTCCCGCTCACCGTCGACGCGAATGCGGCGTATACCCTGGCCGACGCCGACCGGCTGCGATCTTTCGACGCGTTTCACCTCGACTACATCGAGCAGCCGCTCCATCACGAGGACCTCGTGGCGCACGCGGAGCTCGCGAAGACGCTGAAGACCCCGATCTGCCTCGACGAGTCGATCCGCTCCGCGGCGGACGCGTCTGCGGCGATTGCGCTCGGGGCCTGCCGGGTCGTCAACATCAAGATCGGGCGCGTGGGTGGGCACGGCGAGGCCGTGCGGATCCACGACGCCGCGCGCGCTGCCGGCCTCCCCGTGTGGTGCGGCGGCATGCTCGAGGCGGGAGTCGGGCGCGCGCACAACGTCGCGATCGCGAGCCTGCCGGGGTTCTCGAAGCCGGGCGACACGTCGTCCTCGTCACGTTACTTCGAGGAGGACATCGTCGAGCCCGCGCTCGAGGCCGCGAACGGACTCATGCCGGTCCCGGCGGGTCCGGGCACGGGCGTCACGATCCGGTCCGACGTCCTCGCGCGCTTCACGACGGGTGTCCAGGAGTTTCGCCCGTGAGCCGTGCGGGCGCTCTCGCCGCGCTCTTTTCCGCCCGGAGAGAGCGTCTCCTCGCCGATCTCGGGGACCTCGTCGCGCGCGAGAGTCCATCCGACGATGCCGTGCGGGTTTCCTCCCTCGCCCTCTGGATCGCCGATCGGCTGTCGCGCGCGGGGCTCGTGGCCAAAAGGGTCTCCTGCGAGGGCCGGGGCGACGCCCTGCGCCTGCGCTTCGGCGAGGAGTCCGGCGGGACGCTCCTCCTCGGGCACCTCGACACCGTTTGGCCGGCGGGGACGCTCGCCGAGATGCCGTTCGCCGTCGAGAACGGGGTCGCACGCGGCCCCGGCGTCTTCGACATGAAGGCCGGCATCGCGGTCGCGCTCGCCGTCCTCGACGCGGTCGCGGCGGGCGACGTGAAGCCGGAGGGCGGGCTTTCCCTCTTCCTGACGCCGGACGAGGAGGTCGGGAGCGGGGCGTCGAGCGGACTCCTCGTCGAAGAGGCGCTCCGCCGCGGCAGGGTCCTCGTCCTCGAGCCCGCCGGCGACGGAGGCGCGGCGAAGGTCGCGCGCAAGGGCACCGGCCTCGTGAGAGTGCGGTTCCGCGGCGTCGCCTCGCACGCGGGTCTCGACCCCGAGAAGGGCGCCTCGGCGCTCCTCGAGATGTCGCGCTTCGCGCTCTACGCGGACGCCCTCGCGGACAAGCCGGCGGGAACGTCGGTCGTTCCGACGGTCGCCTCGTCGGGAAAGGTCACGAACGTGCTGCCCGACCGGGCGGAGCTCACCGTGGACTTTCGGGTCTGGACGCAGGCCGAGACCGAGCGTGTCGTGAGGGGCCTCGGGGCGTACCGTCCGGCCGATCCTCGCGTCGTCCTCGAGATGGACGGAGGGCCGAACCGGCCTCCGATGGAGCCCACCGAGGCTTCGCTCGAGCTCTACCGACGGGCGGCGGCGCTCGCGCACGCGCTCGGCTTCGAGCTCCCGGCGGCGCGTGTCGGGGGCGCCTCCGACGGGAACCTCACGGCGGCCGCGGGTGTTCCGACGCTGGACGGTCTCGGCCCCTCGGGAGCCGGCGCGCACGCGCGGACGGAACACCTCCTCGTCGGGGATCTCCCGCGCCGTGCGGCTCTCGTCGCGGGGCTGCTCGAGGGAGTCACCGCGTGAGTGGACGTCTCGTCCTCCGCGAGCTGAGGGATCCGGACGAGTTCATCCAGACGACGCACGTCTCGAAGGCCGCATGGGGATTCTCCGAGCGCGCCGTCTCGCCCGCGAGCGACCTCGTCGCCGCGACGCACGCCGGCGGCCTCACGGCAGGCGCCTTTCTCGGCGGACAAATGGTGGGCTTCGTGCACGGGATCCCGCGCACGAACCTCGGGGAGCCCTGCCAGCACTCCCACCTGCTCGCCGTGAAACCCCAGGCGCAGGGGCGCGGCCTCTCCGTGAGGCTCAAGCTCTTCCAGCGCGCGTGGTGTCTCGAGAGGGGCATCCGCCTCGTGACATGGACGTACGACCCGTTTCTCCTCAAGAACGCGAAGCTGAACGTCGGGCACCTGAGGGCGACCTCCCGGAAGTTCCACCCGAACTTCTATGGGCTCATGGGGGGCATCTACGCCGGCCTCCCATCCGACCGCTTCGAGGTCACGTGGCGGCTGGACGACCCCGAGGTCGTCCGTGCGGCCGCGGGCGAGCCCCGTCCGCGGCCGGATGTCCGTGGACTGCCCGTCGCACGGAGCCCGCGGTCGATCCCATCCGCCCCGCGCGTTCTCCTCCCGTTCCCGGCAGGGGCGCCGCGCATTTACAGGACGGACCACGGCGGCACGCTTCGGGCGCGCCACCGCTTCGCGGCGCTCGCGAAGGCTCTCTTCGCGAGGGGGTACGAGGTCACGGACGTGATCGTCGGCGAGGACGGATCGCCCGCCTACGTGCTCGACCGCGCGGGCGCCCGAGGTGCCCGGGACGGGGCATAATCCGCACGTTCGCACCGATTCGGCCGGTCAACGGCCGGGTGAAAAGGAGTTCCCATGAAAAAAGTGTTTCGCGTTCTCGCCCCCGCCGCCTTCTTTCTCTTTGCGACCGGCGCCCTCGCCCTCGACGACTTCCAGGTCACCGGGGAGGTCAAGGAGAAGACCGCCGACACGATCACGGTCATGAAGGGCAAAGAGCGCTTCCAGATCGGGCTCGACAAGGATACGAAGGGCGCGGCCGATGCCAAAGTCGGGGACAAGGTCACGATCAAGTACAAGATGCACGGGTCCTCGATCGAGGTGAAGGGCGCCAAGAAGGAAGCCAAGCCCGCCGCCGAGAAGAAGATGAAGAAGGCGGCCTAAATGGGGGTCGCGGGGGCAGGTCCGGGGCCTCCCCCGCGCTTCAGGCCTTCGCGAGCTGCTGCTTCAGCTTCTCGGCCTGGAAGTGCGCGACGAGCGGGTCGATGAGTTCGTCGAGGCGCCCGTCGAGGATCTCCGCCAGCCGGTGGGACGTGAACCCGATGCGGTGATCCGTCACGCGGCTCTGCGGGAAGTTGTAGGTGCGGATCTTTTCGGACCGGTCGCCCGATCCGACCATCTTCTTGCGGTCGGCCGCGGTCGCGGCCTCCTTTTTCTCGCGCTCGAGCTCGTAGAGCCTGGCCTTCAGGACGCGCATCGCCTTCGCCTTGTTCTTGATCTGCGACCGCTCGTCCTGGCACTGGACGACGAGGCCCGAGGGGATGTGCGTGAGGCGCACGGCCGAGTACGTTGTGTTGACGCCCTGACCGCCGGGACCGGAAGCGCAGAAGAGATCGGTGCGGACGTCCTTCTCGCTGACGACGACGTCGACGTCCTCGGCCTCGGGCAGGACTACGACCGTCGCAGCCGACGTGTGGATGCGCCCGGCGGCCTCGGTGGCCGGCACGCGCTGGACCCGGTGGACGCCGCCTTCGTACTTGAGGCGCGAGAAGGCGCCCTCGCCCTCGACGATGGCCTGTAGGTCCTTCAGGCCGCCGATGCCGCCCGCGTCGCTGCGGTCGACGACCTCGACGCGCCAGCCGCGACTCTCGGCGTACCGGGCATACATCCGGAAGAGCTCCTCGGCGAAGAGGGAGGCCTCGTCGCCGCCCGTGCCCGCGCGAATCTCGAGGACGACGTTCTTGCTGTCGTTCGGGTCCTTGGGGAGAAGGAGGACGCGCAGCTCCTCGTCCACGGCCTGGCGGCGGGCCTTGAGGATCTCGACCTCCGCCTGCGCGACGGCGCGCAGCTCGTCCGACGGCGGGAGGGTGTCGAGCAGCTGCTTGGCGTCCGCGAGCTCGGCGTCGATCCTCTTGCGCTCGCGATTCTTCTCGACGACGGGTGCGATCTCGTGCATCGCGCGCGCGGTCTTCGTGGCAAGGGCGTGGTTCGACAACACCTCCGGCGAGGCGGCGCGGGCTTCGAGGTCCGCGTATCGCCGTTCGATGTCGTCGAGCTTCTGGAACATGGCGGAAGCGGCGCGTGGCGGGACCGCGCCGTCGAGGGGCTCAGGCCCCCGTTGCGGGAGCCTTGGCCCTGGGGGCGGTCTTCGGCGTGTTCGCGTAGCGCTTCTGGAAGCGCTCGACACGGCCGGCCGTGTCGACCAGCTTGCTCTTGCCCGTGAAGAAGGGGTGGCAGTTCGAGCAGATTTCGAGCCGGAGCTCGGTTTTCGTGCTCTTCGTCTTCCACGTGTTTCCGCACGCGCAGTGCACGTCGACCTCGTGGTACTCCGGGTGGATCTTTTCCTTCATGGGACAACCCTTTCGTCGGACGGCCGCGTCGTGAGCCGATCCGGAACCGGGGAGAATAACACGGGCACCCGGCCCGTGCCCCGCCTCGAAAGGGCAGGTACACTCGCGCCGTGCTCATCCTGAACGTGAGGGTGCCTGGGGAGCCGGCCCGGCGCATTCGCCTCGATCGGCCCGTGCTGACCCTGGGCCGCTCCTCCACGAACGACGTTCCGCTCGCGGACCGCACGCTTTCCCGCGTCCACGCGCGCCTCGAGGTCAGTGACGCGGCCGTGCGTCTCGTCGACCTCGGCTCGCGGAACGGGACGTCACTGAACGGCTCGCGCATCGCCGAGCCGACGGTCCTCTCCGCCGGGGACCGCATCCAGCTCGGCGAGACGCTCGTGGACATCCTCGAGGAGTCCACGACCCGCGTCGTGATCGAGGGGTTGGACGAATCCTCCAAGAAGACGACGTTTCTCCAGTCGTCCAAGGATCTCCTGCGGCCGCACAAGCAGGCCTGGGACGCAAAGCTCGGAGCCGAGGAGCTCGCGCGCCTGAACGCGTCGCTGAGGATGCTCAACGAAATCTCCGTCGAGCTCCTCGGCGACATCCCCCTCCAAAAGCTCCTCGAACTCATCCTCGAGAAGACGTTCACGTTCCTGCAGCCGGACCGTGGCCTCCTCATGCTCGCGGACGAGGCCGGCGAGCTCAAGTGCGAGAAGGTGAAGTACGCGCCAGGCGTCGACCCGTCCGACATCCGGCTCAGCAAGACGCTCATCCAGTCGGTCGTCGACAAGAAGAACGGCATCCTCCTCATCGACGCCGCGACGGACGCCGGGCTCGGCGCCGCCGAATCGATCCGGATCCAGGGGATCACGTCGTGCATGGCCGCCCCGCTCTTCGTCGAGGACAAGGTCATCGGCCTCATCTACCTCGAGGTCCGCCTCGGCCGAAAGAGCTTCAGCGAAGAGGACCTCCGACTGCTCACGTCTCTCGCGAACACGTCGGCGATCAAGATCCAGAACCTCCGCCTGCAGGAGAGCGCCGCCGCGCGCCAGCGCATCGAGCGCGAGATGGCCCTCGCGTGGGACATCCAGCGGCGGATGCTTCCCGAGGCCGAGCCGACGCTCCCCCGCACGGAGATCCTCGGACGGACGATCCCGTCGCGGACGGTGTCGGGGGACTACTACGACTTCTACGAGCGCGCCGACAAGTCGCTCGACGTCGTCGTGGCGGACGTCTGCGGCAAGGGCATGGGGGCGTCACTCCTCGCCGCGCGCGTCCAGGCCGCCTTCCAAGTGTGGGCCGGCGAGAACTTCCCTCCCGACAAGCTCTGCTCGCGCCTGAACGACCTCGTTTTCCGCGGGACGAGCCCGGAGAAGTTCATCACCTTCATCCTCGCGCTCTACGAGCCCGAGTCGGGTTCGGTCACGTACACGAATGCCGGCCACAACCCCGGGATCCTCGTCAGGGCTGGCGGAGAGGTCGAGACGCTCCCCGCGCACGGCCCGCCCCTCGGCCTCTTCCCGGGCAAGCTCTACGGCTCGGGCACCTTCACGCTGCAGCCGGGCGACCTCCTCGCGCTCTATACGGACGGGGTCACGGAGGCGGCGAACGCCGAGGACGAAGAGTTCGGGACGGCGCGGCTCGTCACGGCGCTCGTCGCCCTGCGGGCCAAGCCGTTGCCGGACCTCGAGGCCGAACTCTCGGCGTCACTCCTCGCCTTCACGGGCGGGACGCCGTTCGGCGACGACCGGACGCTGGTTCTTCTCCGGCGTTCGTGACGAGGCATCAGACGCGGGCCGCAGGCTCGGGTTCGTTCGCTTCCTTCCCGTCGCGCGGGAGCATGCCGTGGCGTTTCAGCATCTCGTTGAGAGTCGTCGGCTTGAGGCCGAGCAGCTCGGCGGCGCGCTTCTGCACGCCGTTGACGCGGGCGAGCGCCGCGGCGAGAAGCGAGCGCTCGTAAGCGCCGACGGCGTCCTTGAACGAGAGTCCCTCGACGGGAAAGGCGACCGGGCGCGGGACCGGACGGCGCACGACGTCGGGGAGCAGGTCGAGATCGATGATCCCGTGTCCCAGGACGAGGGCACGCTCGAGGACGTTCTCGAGCTCGCGGACGTTGCCGGGCCAGTCGTGGTCGAGGAGGGCCTTCATCGCGGCCGGCGTGACGGACGGGACCGCGCGCCCGTTCTCGGCCGCGGCGCGCGCCAGGAGCGTCTCGATGAGGAGGGGAACGTCGTCCTTGCGCTCGCGGAGCGGCGGGAGGTTGATCGTGATGACGCAGAGCCGGTAGAAGAGGTCCTCGCGGAAGCGCCCCTCGGCGACGAACTTCGTCAGGTCCGCGTTCGTCGCGGCGATCACGCGGACGTCGGAGTGGAGGGGCTCGACGGCGCCGACGGGCGTGAACTCGCGCTCCTGCAGGACGCGGAGGAGCTTGGCCTGCGTTTCGAGCGGCACCGTTCCGATCTCGTCGAAGAAAATCGTGCCGTTGTCGGCGGCCTTGAAGAGGCCTTTCTTGTCGGCGACGGCGCCCGTGAACGAGCCGCGCACGTGGCCGAAGAGATTCGACTCGAGGAGGTCGGGTGGGAGCGCCCCGGAATGCACCGTGACGAATGGTCCGGCGGCCCGTGGAGACAGGCGGTGGAGCGCCCGGGCGACGAGCTCCTTGCCCGTGCCGCTCTCACCCGTGATCAGGATCGTCGAGCGCGCGGCGGCGGCTTGCCGCACGGTCTCGAAGACGCGCTCCATCGAGGCGGAACGGCCGACGATCTCCCGCATGCCCCCGGGCGTGTCGAGCTTCGCCCGCAGCGCCTTGTTCTCCGCGACGAGGCGGCGCTTCTCCAGCGCCTGCTTCACGACGTGGACGACTTCCTCGTTGCGGAAGGGCTTCGGGATGTAGTGGAAGGCGCCCTCGCGCATCGCGGCGATCGCGCTCTCGACCGACGAATAGGCCGTCACGACGACGACCGGGATCTCCGGGTGGCGCGCGCGCACGTCCACGAGGACCTCGAGGCCCGGCCGGTCGGGCAGCATGAGGTCGAGGAGCAGGAGGTCGATCGGCTCTTTCTCGAGGCGCTGGAGCCCCTCGGCCGCCGTCGCGGCCTCGCGCGTCGCGTGACCCGCCTTCGCGAGCACCGAGCCCAGCACCTCGCGGATGACGGGTTCGTCGTCGAGGATGAGGACCGTCGCCATTTTCAGGTCGCGGCGGGCAGCGTGACGGTGAAGCGGGCGCCGGGCGCGCCGGACGTCGCCGTCAGCGTACCGCCGTGCGCGCGGATGATATCTCGCGCCATGGAGAGGCCGAGCCCGGTCCCGCCCTGCGCCGTCTTCGTCGAGTAGAAGGGCTCGAAGACGCGGGCCGCGTCCTGGGACCCGAGGCCGGGACCGTTGTCGGTGACGTCGAAGTGCACCTGCCCCCCCGCGCCGGAGACGCAGAGGACGACCTCCGGGGCCGCGGGCCGTGCGTCGCCCGGCGCCGTGGCTGCCTCGATTCCGTTCTTCACGAGGTTCACGAGGACCTGCACGAGCGCGTCACGGTGGCCCGCGACGGCCGGCGTCCGCTCGGCGAGCTGGAGGCGCACGGCGGCCCCGCG
>JBAUSZ010000374.1:0-5004 GCA_049581965.1 Thermoanaerobaculia bacterium
GTCCGCGACCGTCCGGAGGATGCCGGCTTCCCGCCGCCCCTCCCGCGCGGCCCGGAGCGGAGGGTGAGCGTCTCGGAGGGCTACCGCACGGTCTGGGGCAACCGCCGGACGTGGCCGATGTTCCTGATTTTCTTCTGCCAGTACGGGACGCTCATCTCGTTCTCGGGACTCTGGGCGGTCCCGTGGATGCGCGACGTCTACGGCCTCACCGCGAGGGACGCGTCCCGGCTCGTCTCCCTCGTCGGCGTCGGCGTCGTCTTCGGCGCGCCGTCCGCGGGCTTCCTGTCGGACCGCATCTTCCGCGCGCGCCGCCTCCCGTACGTCCTCTTCACGTTCGTCTTCACGGTGGTCTGGGCCGTCATCGCGCTGCCTGCGGCCGGTCCGCCGCGCGCGCTCCTCGGCCCGCTCTGTTTCCTCGTCGGCCTGACGGCGAGCTGCTTCACGCTGACGTGGGTGCTCGCGCGCGAGGTCAACCCTCCGCGTTTCTCCGGCATCGCGACGTCGACCGTGAACGCGGGCGGGTTCCTCGGGGCCGCCGTCATGCAGAACGTGCTCGGGCGCATCCTCGACGCCCACTGGCTCGGTGTCCTCGAGAACGGGGCGCGGCGCTATCCGACGGCCGGGTACCACGCGGCCTTCCTGGCATCCCTCGCGACGCTCGTCGTCGCCTCGGCCGCGACCTTCCTCGTCGCGGAGACCTACGGGAAGCACACCCAGGATTGAGACTCCGCCTCTAGAATGCGTCGCATGACGCGCCGCCCGCAACACATCCTCCTCGCCACCGCCGTGGCGGCCGCCCTTGCCGCGGGCACCGTCCACGCGGCCGCTCCCCCCGAGAACCCGAGCGCCGCCGAGATCGCCCTCCAGCTCAGAAAGCTGAACGTCGTCGGGAGCGTCCTCTACGTCGCGGCTCACCCGGACGACGAGAACTCGGCCTTCCTCGCGTGGGGCGCGAAGGGCCGTCTCGTCGAGACGGGCTATCTCTCCATCACCCGCGGCGACGGCGGCCAGAACCTGATCGGCAACGAGGCCGGCGCGCTCGCCGGCGTCCTGCGCACGCAGGAGCTCCTCGCGGCGCGGCGGATCGACGGCGCCCGCCAGTTCTTCACGCGCGCGATCGACTTCGGCTACTCGAAAAACCCGGACGAGACCTTCGCCGTCTGGGGGCACGAGCAGGTCCTTTCGGACGTCGTGTGGGTCGTCCGGTCCTTTCGTCCCGACGTGATCGTGACGCGCTTTCCGACGACCGGCGAGGGCGGCCACGGCAACCACACGGCCTCGGCCATTCTCGCGGTCGAGGCGTTCACGGCCGCCGCGGATCCGAGCCGCTTTCCCGAGCAGCTGAAGTGGGTATCGCCGTGGCAGGCGAAGCGGCTCCTCTGGAACGTCTTCCGCTTCGGGGCCGACGCGCCGCGCAAGGCCGCACCCGGAGAGGTCGCCGTCGATCTCGGCGCGTACAACCCGCTCCTCGGCCGCTCGTACACCGAGATCGCGGGACAAAGCCGCTCGATGCACAAGAGCCAGGGCTTCGGAGCCGCCGAGCGCCGGGGGACCTGGATGAACGATTTCAGGCTCCTCGCGGGGGACCCGGCGAAGGAAGACCTCTTCGAGGGCGTCAACCTCACGTGGGCGAGATACGGAACAGACGGCGAGACCGTTGGAAGAATTCTCAGAAAGGCGGAGGAGGGATTTCGCGAGACGGACCCGGCCGCCTCTGTCCCGGGCCTCGTGGAGGCGTGGACGGCAATTGGGCGAATGCTCGAGGCCGGAGCCCCTCCCGCCGCGCCCCCCTCTTCCCCTTCGAAGAAATCTTCTCTTTCTTCCGACCCTCTTCTTCTCGCCAAGCGCGCCGAGGTTGCCGACGCGATCCGGGCGTGTCTCGGGCTCTGGACCGAGGCGATCGCCGCCGAGCCATCGGCTTCGCCGGGCACCGACGTGAAGGTCGCCACGATGATCCTGAACCGGTCCCGCTTTCCGGCGTCCGTCGAGAAGATCGAGGTCTCGGGTGCCGAGCCCCTCGCGGGCGGAGACCTCGCCGCGAACGAGCCCGTGCGCAGGAGCGCGACCCTCACCTTGCCGGCCGACGCCGCCTACACGCAGCCGTACTGGCTGCGCCTTCCGGCCGGGAAAGGTCTCTACGCCGCCCCCGATCCCCGGCTCGTCGGCAGCCCGGAGAACGAGCCGCCGCTCGTCGCCCGTTTCTTGGTGTCGGTCTCGGCGGCGTCGATTTCCTTCGAAGCGCCCGTCGTCTTCCGCCGGACCGATCCCGTGAAGGGCGAGGTCTACCGCCCGTTCGAGATCGTCCCGCCCGTCACGGCGAACCTCGACGAGACGGTCTACGCCTTCGGGACGGCCGCGGCGAAGACCGTGCGCGTCACGCTCCTCGCGGGTGCGCCCAGCGTCTCGGGTACCCTGCGCCTCCGAGCGTCCGCGGGCTTCCTCGTCTCGCCCGCCGAGATCCCGTTCACGCTCGCGCGGGGCGAGGAGAAGCTCGTCGCCTTCACGGTGACGCCGCCGGCGACACAGGAGGCCGGCACGCTCGTGGCCGAGACGACGGTCGCCGGAAGGACCCAGTCGCGCGAGCTCGTACGCGTCGACTACCCGCACATTCCGCTTCAGACGCTGTTTCCGCCAGCGGAGGCCCGAGTCCTCAGGATCGACGTGCGCGCGCCGCGCGCCCCGATCGGCTACGTGATGGGCTCGGGCGACGCGGGCCCGGACGCCCTCCGGCAGATGGGTTACTCCGTGACGCTTCTCTCCGACGACGATCTCGAAACGGGCGACCTCTCGCGCTTTTCCGCGATCGTCACGGGCATCCGCGCGTACAACACGCGCCCGCGCCTCAAGCAGGCCGCCGCGCGCATCAAGGCCTACGAAGAGGGAGGCGGGACGGTCGTCGTCCAGTACAACACCACCGGCGATCTCGTCACGGACGAGATCGGACCCTACCCGATCAAGCTCTCGCGCGACCGCGTCACCGTCGAGGAGGCGCCCGTCACCTTCCTGAAGCCCGGCAGCCCGCTCCTGAACTTCCCGAACAAGCTGTCCGACGCCGATTTCGACGGCTGGGTGCAGGAGCGCGGGCTCTACTTCGCGGGAACGTGGGACCCGCGCTACGAAACCCTGATCGCGACGCACGATCCCGGTGAGAGCGACAAGCCCGGCGGCCTCCTCTTCGCGAGGGTCGGGAAGGGCGCCTACGTCTACACGGGCTACGCGTTTTTCCGGCAGCTGCCCGCGGGGGTTCCGGGCGCTTATCGGTTCTTCGTGAACCTGGTTTCGGCCGGCGCCGGGCGCTGAGCCGCTACTTCTTCCAGCCCGCGATCGACTTCTCGAGCTCGGCCACCGCCTCGGTCGGCGGCTTCTGCTCGGCGGCCTTGCCGGCCGCGAGGGCTTTCTCGGCCCACGCGATCGCGCCCTTCTTGTCACCCGCGTTGGCGAGGACGTTCGCCTTCAGCGCGAGGTTGGCGAACGTCTCCTTCGTCGACAGCGAGCGCTCGAGGAACTTCGAAGCGTCCTCCGGGGCGTACTTCATGTCGTAGAGCCCGCGCGCGGCCGTCAGTGACGTCCGCCAATCGTCCACCTTCGCGTTCGCGACGGCTTCCTTCGCCTTGTGGAGGAACACCGCGTTCGTGTCGACGCCGATCGCGAGGGAGAGCTTGAGCTTCTCCCACGCGAGCTGCAGCGTCGCGCCGTTCGCCGAGACGGCCGGGAACGAGATCGTGAAGAGCTCCTTGGGCTCGGCGAGGGCGGCCGGCTTCACCTTCACGCGCAGGGCGTCCTTGTCGGCGGCGTAGTCGGCCGGCGAGCCCGTGGACTGCATGCTGAAGATGACGGTCCACTCGGCCTTGCCGGGAATCGTGAACAGGCCGTACGTGCCCGCGGGGAGCTTCTGGCCCTCGACCGTCACGTCCGTGTCGAACGAGATCTTCGTGATCGCGTTGGCACCGGTGCGCCAGACCTTCTCGTACGGCACGAGCTCGCCCCAGATCACGCGGCCCCGGACGGACGGGCGGCTGTAGGCGACGTCGACCTTCGTGACCCCGATCGTCTGGGCGACGGTCGCGTTCGGGCTGGGGAGCGGCGTCGCGAGCTGCGCGAGCCCCGGGGCGGCGGCGAGGGCGAGGGCGGCGACGGAGACCCTGAGCATCGACATCGGTGTGTCCTCCAGGCGTTTCGTTGGGGGGCGCGTGAGCCCTGCCGCCCGAATTCTACGCGGACGGATAAGATCCGGTCCCAAAAGGAGACCCTTCATGAAGCGAATCGCGTCCGCCTTCGTCCTCTGCTCATTCGTCCTCGCCGCCTCCGCCGCCACGGCGCAGGCACCCGTCAAAGGCTTCCGAGCCGATTTCCTCGCACAGCAGGACGGCGTCGAGAAGGAGCTTCTCGGCCTCGCCGAAGCGACCCCCGCGGACAAGTTCTCGTGGAGGCCCGCCGAAGGCGTGCGCTCGATCAGCGAGGTCTACACGCACCTCGCGGGAGCCAACTACATGCTGATGTCCTTCGCGGGCGTGAAGGCCCCCGAAGGCGCGTCGGCCTCGGAGAACGCCATGGAGAAGACGGTGACCGAGAAGGCCGCCGTCATCGCCGAGATGAAGAAGTCGTTCGCGCACCTGCGTGCCGCCGTCATCTCGATCCCCGATTCGGACCTCGGCAAGCCCGTGACGTACTTCGGCCGCAAGGGCACGATCGGCGGCCTCATCCTCCTGACGGCAAACCACGAGCACGAGCATCTCGGCCAGTCGATCGCCTATGCGCGCATGAACGGCATCGTTCCTCCCTGGTCGCAGCCGAAGGCCAAGCCCGCCGAGAACCCGGCCAAGTGACCCGCATCGTTTGACGCTCGCCTCGCCCGTCCCGCTCCTCCCGGACGCCTCCGTCCTCGCGTCGCGTGACCTCCTCTTCGCGCTGCCGCTCGGGCTCGCGGGCCTCGCGACCCTCAGGTTCGGGCTCCTCCGGGGGGCGGGGCGCGCCCTGCCCGAGCCCTCGCGGCGCGCCTGGCGC
>JBAUSZ010000375.1:0-1547 GCA_049581965.1 Thermoanaerobaculia bacterium
GGCTGGCCCGACGGCCGCCGCCGGCGCCCGCGTGAGCCCCAGAAGGAAGCCGACGGCGAGCGCGGCGGCCGTCCGCCCCGCGCGCGTCAGCCGGAACGCGAGGAGAACGAGGAGGAGGTAGAGAGACTCGGTGTACGCCGCAGCGTAGAAAAAGGCGACGGGATAGAGCAGAAGGAACGCGAGCGGTCCCGCGACCCGCGCCGGCCCGAGGCGCGCGCGGACCTCGTCCGCGAAGAGGGGCAGCGCGACGAGGAAGCACAGCCACGAGACGAGCGAGAGCGCCCAGAGCGGGTCGAGCCCCGTCAGGAGGCGCAGAGCGCGACCCGTCATGGGGTAGAGCGGGAAAAAGGCGTGCGAAGACTCCGCCCCGGGCGGGGGCGGCGGCGGATACCCGTTCCGGGCGATGTCGCCATACCAACCCGAGTCCAGCCGGGCGAAGTAAGGCGCGTGTGCGCTCGCGTCGGGCCCCCAGGGGGAGGGCCGGGCGAGCGGTGCGATCCGGACCGAAACCGCGGCCCAGGCGTGCAGGGCAAGGAGCCACGCGACGCCGAGCACGGCGAGGCGCCGGTTCTGGGCGCCCCGGAAGGGCCACGGGAGGGCCACGGGCGGTTCGGGCTCCGACGTGCCTGTAGTCTAAGGGCGTCGTGGCGGAACCTCCGGGGCAGCGCGGGATGCGGCTCGCGCCGGCGCGCGAAGAGCGGGCGGCGCTCCGCAGAGCCTCGCGGTCCCTCGCATTTCCCGAGCGCGTCCATCTCCTGGTGCGCCTTGCGAGCGTTCCTTGGGGCCGCGTCCTTCCGGCCTTCGAACGGGAGGGTGCGCTCGTGGATTTCGGATGCGGCCCCGGCCTTCTCGCGCACTTGCTCGCCCGCGCGGGCTTCGAGGGGCGCTACGTCGGCCTCGACCCAGACCCGCGCAAGATCGGCCGGGCTCGCCGGTGGCTTTCGGAGGCCGGCCCACGTCGTTTCGCAGTCGGCTCCGTCGAGGGCGCGGCCGAGTTCGCGTACGCGCAGGCAGCCCTGATCGACGTGCTCTACCTCGTCCCGCCGTCCGAGCGAGCCAGCTTCGTCGCGCGCGCCGCGCGGTCTCTCGCGCCAGGAGGGCTCGTGGTTGGTCTCACGAGCGGAGGAGGGCCTCGCTGGAAACGGCGTGTGGATGCCGCCCAGGAGCGCCTCGCCGTCGCGCTCGGCATCACGCGCGGCGGTGCCGTTGCGATCTGCGACGGCGCGGAGATCGCGGGTCTTCTCCGGGGCGCCGGCTTCGAGGGCGTCGCGGTGGCCGACGTCGGCGCAGGTTACGTCCACGGTTTCGAGCTCGTTACCGGCCGCAAGCCTCCCGCTTGACGCCGGGCCCGGAATTCGAAATCGTCCGGGGTCGCGACACGCTCGCATCGCCCGTTCGGGAGGACGCCACGTGCCTTCGACGCGAGGGAGACGCTGGATCGTTCCCCGCCGCGATCTCGCGGCGGGCGGCGCGACTCTCGTGCGGCTCGCGCACCCGCTGCTGCCGGAGTTCACGCGAGCGCGTCCCGTGGACGAGGGGCTCGCCCT
>JBAUSZ010000376.1:0-2377 GCA_049581965.1 Thermoanaerobaculia bacterium
GGTGAGTTGAGCGGCGGGCGGGCGTTCGCCGCCGCGGCCGCGGCGGCCCTCCTCCTTCGGACCTTCGCGTCGCTCGCGGCCGCCGCCCCGCGCCGGGTCGAGGTCTCGAAGGACTTCGCCGTCCAGGTTCGCGACGGAACGATCACGGTCGAGGCCCGTCCGCTCGAGGGCGAGACGCCGATCCAGTTCGCGCGGCGCCTCTCGAGGGACGAGGCGACGGCCCAACGGATCCTCGCGTTACCGGGCGCGGCCGGGGGCCGCGGCGCGACGCTCTCGTGGGGCGCGCTCTCGCTCGAGGGCCGGCGCGCGGCCGTGCAGGCGCTGTTTCCGTCGGACGTCCGCGCGACCGCGGCGTGGCTCCACATCGCCGTCGAGGAGGAAAGTCTCGCGTCGCTCGCGGAGTGGTTCACGGGCGACGCCGCGCGCGCCGTAGACCTCGCGCGCGAGAACGCGTTTCCGGACGGCAACGTTCCACCCGGTGCGACGGTTCGCATCCCCGCCGAATTTCTCGTCCCTCCCTTTCGCGACGCCGAGCCGATTCCGGAGACCGAGCCCCCGAACCTCGTCTTCGGCGAGGACGCCAAGGGCCGCTATGCGTCCTATCGGTTGCGCAAGGGCGAGGCCCTGTACTCGGCGGTCGTCGTGCGCTTCACGGGCCGGCTCGACGCGGCGGACGTGAACGAGTTGGCCCTCCGGCTCGCCGAGCGCTCGGAAATCGCCGACGTTCACGCGATCCCGGTCGGCTATCCCGTGAAGATCCCGGTCGAGTTCCTATCGGACGAGTTTCTTCCCCCGGACGATGCCCGGTATGTGGAAAGGGCGCGGGAGAAGGCCGAGACGGCGCAATTCTCGCGGCCCGAAGTCGTCGCGCGCGGCCTCGCGGGAGTGCGCGTGATCCTGGACGCGGGCCATGGCGGGCGCGATACGGGGACGCTCCACGGCGGGCTCTGGGAGGCGACGTACGTGTACGACGTGACGTGTCGCCTCCGGAAGATACTCGCCGAGAAGACGCGTGCCGAGGTCCTCATGACGACGAAGGACGGTACGGTCGGCTGGACGGTGCCGAACCAGGACAAGCTGCGACCGCGGCGCGGTCAGGTCCTCCTGACGCGGCCGCCCTACGGCCTCGCGGATCCCGCGGTCGGGGTGAATCTCCGCTGGTACCTCGCAAACAGCCTCCTCCGTCGCGCCTCTCCCGAAGGCAAGAAGGTGCCGCCCGAGAAAACGGTGTTCCTCTCCCTCCACGCGGACTCGCTCCACCCGTCCGTACGCGGTGCGATGGTGTACGTGCCGGGCGAGCGGTATCTCCGCGACCGGTACGGCAAGTCGGACGCGATCTACGCGGCCTTCCGCGAGGTGAAGGAAGAGCCGGTCGTCTCCTTCAACCGGAAAGAGCGCGTCGCCAGCGAGGGCGCCTCGACGACCCTCGCGGCGGGGCTCGTTGCGTCCCTGCGCGACGCGGGGCTACCCGTCCACAGCTTCTCGCCCGTGCGCACGCACGTGATCCGGGGCGGGCGCGAGTGGGTGCCCGCGGTTCTCCGCTACAACCGCGTTCCGAATCGCGCACTCGTCGAGCTCGCGAATCTCGGAAACGAGGAGGACCGTGCCCTCATCGTGACGCGGGCCTTCCGGCAGGCACTCGCGGAGTCCCTCGCGGCCGGTCTCGTCGCGTTCTTCGGCGGCCCCGCTCCCGAGGTCTACGGGCCTGTGCCGCCGGCGGTCACGATGAGAGCGGCCCCGGAACCGGCGCCGAAGCCTGCGTCGCCATCGAGGAAGAAGCGGGCACGCCGGAGGCGCTGAGACGGAACCCGGACGCTGCGAGGAGCCTCTCGATCTCGGCGGGCTCCGCCCCCAGTTTCGAGGCGCCGGCGCGCAGGTCTTCCGCGTCGACGGGGTGCCAGTTGCGGCGAGCCTTGTCGAGGAGGCCGGCCACGTCGAAGGGCTCGACCGCCCGAGCGATTTCCTCGAGGAGGTGCGCGCGGCAGTCCGGGGCGAGCGGCGCCCGCACCGCCGCGCAGATCCGGCGCAGGGCGGGCCCGTAAGAGGGATTCTTCGAGAGCAGGAAGGAATCCGCGAGGTGCACCTTTCCGAGACGTCTCGAGGACTCCGAGAAGCTCGCGGCGGCGAAATAGAGCTTCGTGAGCTCGGTGAAGAGATCGAAGGCGTCGAAGGTCGCGTAGAGCGCGCCCACGAGCCCGGCGGCCGCATCCGCTTCCGCGAGCGTCGTCTCGGAATACGCCGCGAGGCGCTCACCGAAGCGCGCCGTCTCCCAGTCCTCCTCGAGCGCGAGGCCGAGGCGCTGGATGCCGAGGAGCGCGAGCGGGAAGCCTGTCGAGAGAAGCGGGTCCGCGAACGCGGCGGCCGGCGGGAGCAGGGC
>JBAUSZ010000377.1:0-1905 GCA_049581965.1 Thermoanaerobaculia bacterium
GCTCGTCTGCCTCAACCCCGCCGGGGGTTGGGAAACGAAGCAGTGGCCGCTCGAAAGGTACGTCGAGCTCGGCCGGCGGCTCGAAAGCGCAGGCTGCCGCCTCCTCGCTTTGTCGGCGGCGCCGGTCCCGCCGCGCTTCTGTGCGCTCGGCGAGGCGCTCGCGCCCGGCCTCCTCGACTTCGCGGGAAAGACGACGCCGTCCGAGGCGCTGGCCCTCGTCTCGCTCGCGTCGCTCGCCGTGAGCGACGACTCGGGGCTCATGCACCTCGCGTGGGTGCAGGGCGTCCCCGTCCTCGCGCTCTTCGGATCGTCGCGAGCCTCCTGGAGCCGTCCGGAAGGCCCGCACTCCGGCGGTTTCTACAGCGAGGACCTCTCCTGTGGCGCGTGCATGCAGCCGACGTGCGGGCGCGGCGACCTCGTCTGCCTCCGGCGCGTTGGCGTGGAAGACGTTTTTCGATGCGCCTCGGACGTCCTCGGGCTTTGAGCTAGGAGAGAACGCGGCCGCATTCCGGCGCGAGGGCGACGACGGCCCGCGCGACTGAGCCGAGGGGCGCCGCGACCCGCTTGGCGACGCCGCCAACCCTCAATGCCTCGTGCGACACGCCCGCGCCGTCGAAAACGGCCGCGAACTCCTCGTCCGCGAGGACCGGCCGGCCCGCGACGAGGACGAGCGCGACGTCGCGGGGCCGCGCCGAAAGGAGCGGCGCGCGCAGGGCGATGAGGTCGGCCGGAGCGCCGGTCTCGAGCGATGGAACCGGCAGACCCAGGCGCCGCGCGGCGACCATCGAGACGGCGTCCTCGAGCCGCCGGTCCGAGACGAGGCGCATCGCGCGCGCTGCCGCGAGTTCGTCGAGGAGCGTTCCGGCACCGCTGACGAGCGCATCCGTGCCGAGCAGGACCTCGAGTCCGGCACCGAAGAGGGCGCGCGAGGCCGTCGCGCCGTAGAGGAAGGCGTTGGACGTCGGGCACCACACCACCGCGCAGCCGGCCCGCGAGAGGCGCGCGAGGCTGTCGGCGTCCGTCGCGACGAGGTGAACGGCCGCGAGCGAGCGCCCGAGGAGGCCGCGCGCGTCCGCGTCGGCGACTTCCTCGCGCGCGTCGGGGCTCGTCCCTTCCGCGAGGTGCATCGTCCACGGTCCGAGAGGCCTTTCTTCGGGCGCCTCGCGGACCGACTGCGCGGTGGAGATGCGCGGCACGCGGACTGGAAAGTCACGCTCGAAGTCGCCCTCCCACGCGTCGTGGTGGACGGCCGTCGTCACGCCGCCGAGGACGTTCTTCAGCGCGCCGAAGAGGAGCGCCTCACGGCGCGAGAGCGCGTGGCGGCGCTCGAGGTCCCCCGCGAAGCGGTCGTGGAGGTCGCGCCCCCACGTCCGCGCGTCCGCGTACGGCGGCTCACCGAGGCGCGGGAGGTGGTTGCGGTGGAGGTGGTCGTGCGCGTTCACGAGGCCGGGCCTGAGCGTCGCGCCGTCGAGATCGATCGAGACGTCTGCGCGATTCCTGGCAGCCGCGACGAGGCCATTCTCGACCTCGACAGAGCCAGTACGCGTGACGAGGCGGAGCCTCACCGCGCGAACCTCAGCGCGAGGAGGAGCGGCATCCCGGCGTCGCGCGCGAAGCGGTCGAGCTTGCCGGCCCGCTCGTAGAAAGGGAGAACCTCGGCGCCGACTCCAAACGACGCGGCCGCCTCGAACGCAAGCCCCGCCGCCGCCGCGGCCGTTTCGTGCTCGGTCCAGTCGTGCACGACGTGCTCGACGGCGTGTGCGGCACCGGAGGCGTCGCGGAAGACTCGCGCGTGCCCGAGGCGGATCGCGTCGGGGTGGAAGTCGGTGAGCACGACCCGCCCTCCCGGCCTCAGCACGCGGGCCAGCTCGCGGTAGAGGCCGGCAAGTTCGGGCAGGTGCCCCG
>JBAUSZ010000378.1:0-2379 GCA_049581965.1 Thermoanaerobaculia bacterium
GGGTCGGGCGGGCGCGGCACCGCCGTCGGCTCCGGCGCCCGACGCCGCTTCTTCTTCGCGGCAGCGGGAGGGGCCGCGAGAAGCGCGACGGCCGCCAGTGCGGCGGCCGCGCGGCGCGGGCGGGACCCGAAGACCGTCACCTCGGGCGGAACCCGCTCCCGAAGGCGAAGAGCACGTGGTCGTGCGCGTAGTGGACGAGGAGGAAGGAGAGGACGACCGCGTAGTAGCTGGGCTCGGCCGGCAGCTTGAGGACGATCGTGAGGAGGACGATGACGAGCGTCGCGCCCGACGTCAGCAGGAGGTTCCAGCCGTAGTAGCGGAAGAACTTTCCGGGCTGGGCCAGTTTCTTGGCGAGGGACTCTCGCGCGATGGAGGAGTCCTGCTGGAGGATGAGGTACGTGAGCCCGAGGTACTGGAACGAGTGCCACGCATTGAAACCCTGGAAGGAAACGGACAGCTCGGGGAGGCGCGGCACGACGAGCGCGACGCCGATCGTGAGCGCCATGAAGAAGACGTACGGCCCCGAGACGTCCCGGCGGCGGAGCTGACCGAGCGTGAGGACGATCCAGAGGGAAATGAGGCCCGCGGTCATCACCGCGAAGGAGTCCGCGAACCACGCATGCTTGAGGAAACCGGGGAACCAGAGAGTCGTGTCGCCGATCCGGAACGTGCCCGCGACGTGCCGGTACATCGCGTAGCTGTAGAGAGACGTCCCGATCACGGCGAAGTCGAAGCCGCGCTGCCAGGGCCTCGCGGCGCCTCCCTTCTCGCGGTAGAGGTACGCGATGTAGGAGGCCTGGTCGCACACGTGGACGGACGCCCACACGAAGAAAACGGTCAGGAGCGCCTGGAAGGCGAAGACGGCGCCGGAGATGACGAGGACCGGCACGACGACGACCGGCGCGAAGGTGAGGGCGGGGTGGAGCTTCCGGAAACCCGGCTCGAACACCGTCTTCAGGAACGTGGCGTACATGTGGGGGCCGCCGATGAGAAGCGTGATGAGGATGTCGACGCTCCCGGCCGTCGTCCTTCCCAGCGAATGGACCAGCGGCGGCACCGCGACGAGCACCGCCGAGAGCGAGAGGACGACCAGGTCCCAGCGCGGATTCGAGATCCACCCGGAGGACGGGTGCGGGGCGAGAGATTCGGCGCGTGCGCTCATTCAAGACCGTCCCAACGGCCGCTCCGGCCTTCGGCGCGGGCAGTGTAGCAAAGGGAATTTCGCGGGAGTCGCGGGCGTTAAGATGCGCCGCATGAGTGCGATCGAGCCTCTCCCGGCCGCCCGCCCAGTCTTCCCGCCGGGGAGCGGACTGGAGGACGAGATCCGCCGCCTGAAGAAGGAGCGAAGCGCGGTCGTTCTCGCGCACTACTACCAGGAGTCCGAGATCCAGGACCTCGCGGACTTCGTGGGCGACTCGCTCGAGCTCGCGCGCCGCGGCAAGGAGGCGAAGGAGCCCGTCATCGCCTTCGCGGGCGTCCACTTCATGGCCGAAACCTCGAAGATCCTGACGCCGGAGAAGACGGTCGTCGTCCCGGACCTCGAGGCGGGATGCTCGCTCGCGGACGGCTGCCCCGCGCCGCTCTTCGCCGAGTGGCTGAAGAGATACCCGGGTCACACGGTCGTCAGCTACATCAACTGCTCCGCGGGCGTGAAGGCGCTCTCGGACGTCATCGTGACGTCGTCGTCGGCCGAGGTGATCCTCCGGCAGATCCCGGACCCGGTCGTCTTCGCGCCGGACCGCAACCTCGCGGCCTGGCTCGAGAAGAAACTGAACCGGAAGTTTGCCGTGTGGCCGGGCACGTGCGTCGTCCACGAGACCTTCTCCGAGAAGAAGCTCCTCGATCTCATCGTGCGGAACCCCGGGGCCGAGGTCATCGCGCACCCGGAGTGCGAGGAGAGCATCCTGCGCCACGCGGCCGTCGTGGCCTCCACGTCCGGCCTCCTCAGGCACGTCGCGACGTCGCCGAGGCAGGCGTTCATCGTCGCGACCGAGGAAGGCATCCTCCACCAGATGCGTCGCGCCGCCCCGGGCAAGACGCTCATTCCCGCGCCGCCGGTCGCGGACTGCTCCTGCAACACGTGCCCGCACATGAAGCGCAACACGCTCGAGAAGCTCGCGCGGTGCCTGCACGATCTCGAGCCGCGGATCGACGTGGCCGAGCCGGTGCGCGTGAAGGCGAAAAAGGCGATCGATCGCATGCTCGAGATGACGGCGGGCCTCTCCCTCGCGCCGGCCGGCTCGCGGTCTTGAGCGCCCGGCTCCCGCGCGTCTCGCTTTTCGGGGGCGTCGCTCTCCTGGCGGCGGGTCTCGCGACCGCCTTCGCGGTGCTCCCCGAATGGCGCGCCGTGGCGCCACGCCCGGCCGCGGCGGTCGAGAC
>JBAUSZ010000379.1:0-1556 GCA_049581965.1 Thermoanaerobaculia bacterium
GCCCCGGGCTGCTCGACGCGGACGAGGACGAAGTCGCCGTCCAGCGCGCTGCCGAGCCCGACGACCGGCGTGTCCGGCACGCCCGGCTCGCCCGAGAGGAGGAAGGCCCGGCCCTCGCCGCGGACCGCGAGGGTCCCGGCCTTGAAGCCGGTGAACTCGATGCGCGAGAGCTTCTCGCCGCGGACGCGCGCGACCGTGCCCCGCCGCTCGAGGTCGGCGACGACCTCACGGAGGGCCTGCTCGTCCGAGCCGGACGGGGCGGCGCCCAGGACCTTGCGGGCGAGGTCCGAGAACGGAAGGATGCGCGAGCCCTTCGGCTCGAGGGCCGAGAGAACCGCGTCGCGGAGCTGCTGGGGAGTCATGAGAGCGGTTGGTGCGAAAGGGGGGACTCGAACCCCCACGGCCGGTAAGGGCCACAAGGTCCTGAGCCTTGCGCGTCTGCCAGTTCCGCCACTTTCGCGGGGCGAGCGATGGAGGATAAGCGCCCGGAGCCGGCGCCGTCAAATCTCCCGGCCGCGGAACCCGGATCGCTCGCGCACGGCCACGAAGCCGTCGATGCGCATCTGATCGGCCTCGGAAATCTCCGTGAAACGGATCCCGAACGCCGGGTGAAAATGGTCCAGATCGTTCGTCCGACGGACGACCTTGCCCGCCGCCCGAAGGGGCCTCGCGTCCTCGGGAAGGAGAAACTCGACGTCGACGAGGCGGCCAATCGGGATCGGGGTCTCGAGCTCGAGGAGCATCCCGTTCGACGAGACGTTGAGCATCTTGCCGACCCGCAGGGCGCCCTCGCTCGTCACGCGGGCGATCGTGCTCAGCTCCCGGCGGGCCGGGATGAGCGTGAGGCGGCTCGCCTTGTCGAGGAGCTCGTTCGGCGGGTAGGGGGCGAGGATGAGGTCGTTGATTCCCGGGACGAGCGCTTCCTCGAGATGCGGAAGGCCCGCGGGCACGACGAGCATCATCGAGACGGCGCGCCAGTGCGCCTTCTCGCGGAGGCGCCGGCAGGCGGCGACGCCGCCGTCGGGAGGGAACGACGTGTCGAAAATCACGAGGTCCGGGACCTTTTCCGGAGCGATCGCCTCGAGCTCCTCGACGCTCTCGGCGGACCGCACGACGTAGCCCGCGAGGGAGAGAACGGAGGCTCCGCCGCGCAGGAGGCCCGCGGGCGGGCCCGCGAGGAGGACTTTTTTCTTCGCGAAGAGGCCGGAATCGCGAGGAAAGGTGCCCGACGAATCCTTCATGCGGCGGCCCCGCTCCGCACGAGGATCGAGCCGCGCGCGACCTCCGCCCCCACCGCGTCACGCACCTTTCCGTCGATCTTCACGGTTTCGCCGAAACGGCCCGCGACCGCGACCTCCACGTCAAGGACGTCGCCCGGGACCGCCGCCCGCGCCACGACGAGGTCCGAGATCCCCGCGAGGAAGCCCCGACGGCCGAGGTCGGCGTCCCCGCCTTCGAGAAGCAGGGCCGCCTGCGCGATGAGCTCGCCGAAGAGAGTCGCCGCGAGCGGTCCGCCGCGCGACGCGTCGGCGTCGGCGGTCACCGCCGCCCTCACG
>JBAUSZ010000380.1:0-2215 GCA_049581965.1 Thermoanaerobaculia bacterium
CGTCTGCGCCGCGCCCTCGCGCGCGTGACCCTGCCCGAGTGGATCATGACGTGGTTCGTCGTCATCGCGACCCTCCTCACCGTCATCGGCACCTTCTTCCGCGGCCCCGGCTGGACGCTCGTCTGGCCGTGGACCGGGCCGATCTAAGGGTCATGGCCGTGCCGCTCCGCCGCGTCTTCGCCGTCTCGAGCGTTCTCTTCCTCCTCGTCCTCGCGATCTCGCCCGCGAAGAACGCGCTGCGCTCCTACCGCTCTCTCCAGCGGCAGTACAAGAAGCTCGGCGCCTCGCGCGCCCGCAGCCTGAAGGCGGCGCAGGGCTACGAGACACGGCCGGTCGCGATCCAGCAGATCTGGCTGCGCGACTTCCAGAACCGCGTGGACCGGTGCACGACGTGCCACCTCGGCGTCGCGGATCCCCTCATGGCTGGCGCGCCCCGGCCGTTCGGCCTTCATCCGGGCACGCCGCACACGCCCGGGTCCTTCGACCGCTTCGGGTGTACTTCGTGCCATGGCGGACAGGGGCTCGCGACGACGCAGCTCGACGCTCATGGGAGCTCGGCCGACGCGGGACCCCCGATGACGCCTCCCGTCTTCATCGAGGCGGGTTGCGGCCGCTGCCATCTCTCCGAGAGCGTGGCGGGCGCTCCGGCCCTCTCGCGCGGGCGCGCCCTGATCGCGCGCGCGGGCTGCTACGCCTGCCACGCCGTGCGCGGGCAGGAGGCGTTCCGCTCGGAGGCCCCGCCCCTCACGACGCTGCCGCTGAAGACCGGCGGCGAGTGGGTGAGGCGCTGGCTGAAGGATCCGAAATCGATCGATCCGAACGCCTCGATGCCCAACTTCCACCTCACCGACCAGGCGATCGACGAGCTCTCGCATTTTCTCTTCGCCGCCGAGGTGCCGAAGGAGCTCGCGAGCCGGATCGATGCCGCGGCCGTCGAGCCGCCCGGGAGCCCGGCGAACGGCAAGAAACTCGTCTCGGAGTCGCGCTGCATCACCTGTCACACCGTCGAGGGCAAGGGAAGGGGCGCGGCGCCCGAGCTCTCCAAGATTGCCTCCACGGCGTCGCGCGGCTGGCTGCTCGCGTATCTGCGCGAACCGCAGACCTTCAACCCGCGGACTCCGATGCCGCGCTACCACTTCAGCGAGACCGAGTCGCGCGACGTCGTCGCGTTCCTCGAGGAGGAGTACCGCGACTTCGACGCCCCGAAGGGGATCCTCGAGCCGCTGCGCGTGAACCAGACCCTCGCCGAGAACGGCCGCAAGCTCTTCCGGCAGTACGGCTGCTTCTCCTGTCACGACCCTGCGGGATCGGGGTCCGAGAAGTTCGGGCCGGAGCTGGACGGCATCGGCGACAAGAGGGCCCATTCGCTCGACTTCGGCCGCCGCACGGACCTCGCCCGCACCCTTCCGGCATGGCTCGCGGCCAAGCTCGAGTCGCCGCGGTCGTTCGCGGACGGGCTGAAGATGCCGTCCTACGGCTTCAGCGCCGCCGATTCCCGCGCCGTCGTCACGGCGCTTCTCGCGCTCGGTGCGCAACCCGTACCGGACCATTACCGGTACACGCCGCCGCAGAAACCGTCCCTCCTGCCCGGAGGGCCGGTCGGCGTCCTCATCCAGAGCTACCGCTGCCTCTCCTGCCACCAGATCGGCGATCGCGGGGCCGACGTCTCGACCGCCCCGCTCACCTACGAGGGGAGCAAGGTCAAGCGCGACTGGCTCGTCGACTACCTCATGCTTTCCTACACGATCCGGCCGATCCTCGAGGAGCGGATGCCGGTCCTCAAGATGCCGAGAGAAGACGCGGCGCAGCTCGCCGAAGCGCTGGAGAACTTCTACGTCGATCCCGCGATCCCCGAGGATCCGTTCGCAGGCCGCCCGGCGGCGGACGCCGATCCCGTCGAGGGCCAGCGGCTCTACGTCGGTCTCGGATGCAGGGGCTGTCACATCCTCGGGGCGTCGGGCGGCTACTACGGGCCGCCGCTCACGGAGGCAGGCAAGAGGCTGAAGCCGGGCTGGACGTACGCGTGGCTCAAGGGGCCCCAGCGCTGGAGGGCGGACGTCCGCTGCCCCGACTACGGCCTGTCCGACACGGATGCGCTCCGCCTGGCCGCCTATTTCGAGACGCTTCCGCCGGCCGCGCCGTCCCCGAAGGCCCCGGGCGCCGCACGAGGTGCGCGATGAGACTCCCGACGACGGCACCGGCCTTGATCGTGCTC
>JBAUSZ010000381.1:0-4069 GCA_049581965.1 Thermoanaerobaculia bacterium
GAGGACAAGGCCGCGGCGGTCGCGCAGGCGATCGCCGCGGCGGGCGGGTCCGCCGAAGCCCTCCGGCTCGACGTCGGCGACGCCTCGTCGGTCTCCTCGGGATTCAAGGCCGTCGTCGAGCGGCACGGAAAGCTCGACATCCTCGTCAACAACGCGGGGATCACGGACGACGGCCTCATCTTGAGGATGTCCCGGGAGTCCTGGGACAAGGTCATCGCGACCGATTTGACGGGCGTCTTCCTCTGCGCGCAGGAAGCCGCCAAGATCATGCTCAAGAAGCGCGTCGCGGGCCGGATCGTGAACATCACGTCGGTCGTGGGCCTCATGGGCAACGCCGGCCAGACGAACTACGCGGCGGCGAAGGCAGGGGTCGTGGGCTTCACGAAGGCGCTCGCGCGCGAGATCGGGTCGCGCGGGGTCACCGTGAACGCCGTCGCGCCGGGCTTCATCGAGTCGTCCATGACGGACGTTCTCAGCGAAGAGCAGAAGAAGACCCTCGTCGGCCAGATCGTGCTCGGGCGTCTCGGAACCGCGGTAGATGTCGCGGCGGCCGTGCTCTACCTGGCCTCCGACGCGGCCGCCTACGTGACGGGAACCTGCCTGAACGTGAGCGGCGGGCTTTACATCGGATAAGCTCGGGTAGACTCCCCCGGTTGAAATGAGTCGCGGGTGCGGTCAGAATGCCTCGCCCGCGACGGAACGAAGACAGTTTCGGAGGAATCGATGTCGACTTCGGTGGAAGAAAAGGTCAAGGGCATCATCGTCGAGCAGCTCGGCGTGCAGGCCGAGGAAGTGAAGTCCGAGGCGTCGTTCGTGGACGATCTCGGCGCGGACTCGCTCGACACCGTCGAGCTCGTCATGGCCTTCGAGGAAGCGTTCGGCATCGAGATCCCGGACGAGGACGCCGAGAAGATCCAGAAGGTCAAGGACGCGGTCGCCTACATCGAGTCGCACGCGAAGCCGGCCTGAGGCGGCGCGCCCGGCTCTTCCCGTGCCCGAAAATCTCGCTCCTCTCCTGGACGGCCGCGGGCGGCGGCGTGTCGTCGTCACGGGGGTCGGTCTCGTGTCGCCCGTCGGTCTCACGGCGGCGGAGAACTGGGCGAACCTCACGGCCGGCGTCTCCGGCATCGGCCCCCTCACCCGCTTCGACGCGACCGAGTTCGCCTGCCGGATCGCGGGTGAGGTCCGCGGCTTCGACCCCGCCGCGTTCCTCGACAAGAAGGAGATCAAGAAGTTCGACACGTTCATCCACTACGCGGTGGCGGCGTCGAAGGAGGCCATGGCCGATTCGGGCCTCGCCGTGACGGAGGAGAACGCCGAGCGCGTGGGCGTCTGCATCGGCTCGGGGATCGGCGGCCTGCCGCTCATCGAGGAGATGCACCGGACGCTGATGGAGAAAGGCCCGCGCCGGATCAGCCCGTTTTTCATCCCGGGCCTCATCGTGAACATGGGTGCGGGACTCGTGTCCATTCTGAACGGCGCCCGGGGTCCGAACACGGCGACGGCGACGGCCTGCGCGACGTCGGCGCACGCGATCGGCGACGCCGTGAACATCATCCGCCGCGGCGACGCGGACGCCATGATCGCGGGAGGCTCCGAGTCCGTCGTGACGCCGCTCGCGATCGGCGGCTTCGCCGCGATGCGCGCTCTCTCGACCCGCAACGACGACCCGAAGGCCGCGTCCCGGCCCTGGGACAAGGACCGCGACGGTTTCGTCCTCGGTGAGGGAGCGGGCATCCTCGTCCTCGAGGACCTCGCGCACGCGAAGGCGCGCGGCGCCGCGATCTACGCCGAGGTCGCGGGCTACGGGATGTCGGGCGACGCGTACCACATCAGCGCGCCCTCCGACGACGGCGACGGTCCCGCGCGCGTCATGGTGAATACCCTGAAGGACGCGGCCGCGAACCCCGAGGAGATCCAGTACATCAACGCGCACGGCACCTCGACGCCGCAGGGAGACCGCATCGAGACGACCGCCGTCAAGAGGGTCTTCGGCGTTCACGCGAAAAAGCTCGCGATCTCCTCGACGAAATCCATGACGGGGCACCTCCTCGGCGCGGCCGGCGGCTACGAGGCGGGTGTCCTCGCCCTCGCGATGCGTCACGGCGCCATCCCTCCCACGATCAACTACAGGACGCCCGATCCCGACTGCGATCTCGACTACACGCCGAACTCGGCGCGCGAGCTACGGCTCCGGTGCGCCCTCTCGAACTCGTTCGGGTTCGGCGGAACGAACGCCTGCCTCCTGCTGCGAGCGGTCTGAGGCGGACGGCTCCGGTGCGGCGACCGGGGTCGGCGCCCCCGAGCGTCCTGCTACCATGAATCGTGTTTCCGATGGGGGGACCCCGCCGGGTGGCCGCGCTCGCGGCCCTGCTGGTGGCCGCCGTGCTCGCGGCCTGGTTCGCCTGGCGGTGGCGCCAGCGACCCTTCCTCGAGCGCTGGGGCGAGGATGCGTCGCGTCTCGTCTCGGCCGCGCGCATCGGGAACGAGATCGAGGTCCTCTCCGCGAAACCCCACCGCTCCGGCACGCCCGCGAACGCCGCGGTCGCGGCGGAGATCGAGCGGCGCCTCGGCGCGCTCGGCCTCAAGCCCTGGAGCGACGTCCATGAGGCCGACCTCTGGGAGCCCGTCTCGCTGCGCCTCACCCTCACGGCGCCGTCTCGGCGCGAGATCGACCTGCGCGAAAGCGGGGTGCCCGGCGATCCGGCCGCGCGTGTCGCGGGCGAGGAGCTGCCGTTCCTCGCCTACTCTCCAGACGCGGATCTCGAGGCGCCGCTCGTTTACGCGAATGCCGGCGCGTGGGGAGACTACGAAGCGCTGAGGCGTTCGGGCGTCGACCCGCGCGGCAAGGTCGCGATCGTCCACGGGCAGGGAGCCTGCTGTGGCGAGAAGGTCGCAGCCGCCGAGCGGGCGGGCGTCGCGGCCCTTCTCGTCTACGTCGAGCCGGCGGATCGGGGGACCCTCCAGCCCCCGTCGCCCGGGGGACGTGGTCCCCGTCCCGCGCCGGCCGCCCGCGGCTCGCTCCTGAAGCACTATCGCCGGCCCGGCGACCCGCGGCGCGCGAAGGAGCAGGGCGTCGACGTTCTGCCCAGGGTGCCGGCCCTCGCGATCGCGGCCGAGACGGCCGAGACCCTCCTGAAGGAGTTGGGCGGTCCAGAGCCGCCGGCCGGCTGGAAGGGCTCGCTCGCGGCGCCGTATGCGCTCGGCCCCGGCAAGGCACGCGTGCGCGTGGTCGTGCGCGGCAAGACCGTCCGCGCGCAACTGAAGAACGTCCTCGCGTCGATCCCGGGATCGGACCCGAAGGCGCCTCAGGTCCTCGTCATGGGCCACTACGACGCGTGGGTGAACGGCGCGGTCGACCCCGGCTCGGGCGCGGCCGTCGTCCTCGAGACCGCGGACGTGCTGTCGCGTCTCGCGGGAAAGGGCTGGACGCCGACGCGTGGCGTCCTCTTCGCCCTCTGGGACGGCGAGGAGTGGGGGATGCTCGGCTCCACGGCGTGGCTCGAGGCGCATCTGGGCGGTACGGGCCTCCCCGTCGCGGCCGCGATTGACGTCGGATCGGTCGACCGCGCGGAGGATCTCTCCGCGAGCCTCACGCCCGGTCTCGGAGGCGTCCTCGAAGAGGTGCTCGCGCGCGTCACGAATCCGCTTGCCGTCGGCAAGTCACTCAAGGTGGCGCCGGGGCAGAGCGCGCTGCCCGGATTCTCGACCGATGCCGCTCCGTTCCTCGGCTACACGTCGGTGCCCGTCGCCGAGGTCGGATTCGGCGGCCGGTCCGGCGCGAGGGGCACGCTCGACGACACGGTCGCATACGTCGAGAAGGTCGGCGACCCGGGATTCGTCCGGGGAGCGGCGCTTGCGCGCGTCGTCTCACTGCTCGCGGGTGCGCTCGCGACCCCGCGCGTCTTCCCGTTCCGCTTCGGCGAAATCAGCGCGTTCACCCGGCACGAGCTTCGAGAAATCCAGGCTCGCTCTCCGGGTGTGATGGGCTGGCTGCCGACCGCCCTGCGCCCGCTCGACACCCACCTCTCGCCCTTCGAGGCGGCGGCTGCCGCGTGGGACGCCTACG
>JBAUSZ010000382.1:0-3396 GCA_049581965.1 Thermoanaerobaculia bacterium
CCGCGAGACCGGCCGCCGCGAACGGCTCGACGAAAGAGTCCGCCGCATAGGGCCAGAGGAACGTGCCCACGACGAAGGCCGCCTCCCACGGCCCGGCAGCGTCCGGCCGGAGCGCGCGCACGAGCGAGCCGAAGGCGAGCGCGGCGAGCAGCGTGCCCGCGAGCCACGTCAGGGCCGAGAGCGCGTCCAAACCTGCGGCTCCGATCAGCCGCCGTGCGGGCCAGGGCGGCCCGAGGGTCGGGAGCGTCAGGAGAGACGGGAACAGGCCGTACTTCGAGTGGGTGTGCGACGCCGGCTCTGGAATCGACGAGCCGGCCGCGGGAGCCCGGCCGAACCCGAAGTGTCCCTGGACGAGGAGACCGAGGGATTCCGATACGACCTCGGCTCCGTCGGACGTGTTGACGCTCCGGCCGATGAACGCCGACGCGCATACGAGCGCGAGGAGAGCCAGGGCTGCGCCGCGGGGTCTCGGCCTGGACCTCGAGGTTTCCGTCAAACCGCCGGCCGCCGCAGCACGTTCACGGCTTCCGTGAGGGCCGGCGGACCAGCCGACTCCGGGGCGTCGGCCCGCTCGCGCGGCATCGGGTCACCCTCGCCCGGCGCAAGGAAGAGATTGCTCTCGAGGCCGTGCTGCTTCGTGTACATGTCCCAGTAACGACCCCGTTCGGCGTAGAGCGATTCGTGCGTCCCTCGCTCGGCGATCAGACCGTTCTCGACGACGAGGATCTGGTCGGCGCGACGGATCGTCGAGAGCCGGTGCGCGATCACGAACGTCGTGCGCCCCTTCATGAGGTACGAGAGCCCCTGCTGGATGAGGGCTTCGGACTCCGAGTCGAGGCTCGACGTCGCCTCGTCGAGGATGAGGATGCGCGGGTTGGCGAGAATTGCGCGCGCGATGGAGACCCGCTGACGCTGTCCCCCCGAGAGCTTCACGCCTCGCTCTCCCACGATCGTGTCGTACTTCCTCTCGAAACCCTCCGCAAACTCGTCCACGCGGGCGATCCGGCAGGCTTCGAGAACCTGTTCCTCGGGCGCGTCGGGACGCGAGAAGGCGACGTTCTCGCCGATCGTGCCGTCGAAGAGAAAGGTTTCCTGCAGGACGACGCCGAGCACCGGCCGATACGAGTCGAGGCGCACCGTCGAGAGGTCGGCGCCGTCCACGAGAACGCGCCCGCCCGTCGGCGTGTGGAAGGCGGCGACGAGGCCGATGATCGTGGACTTTCCGGAGCCAGACGGGCCGACGAGCGCCGTCACGCTGCCCGGCGCGGCGCGAAAAGAAACGCCGTGGAGGACTTCCTTGCCCTCCTCGTAGGCGAAGCGCACGTCCTCGAAGGCGAGGTCGCCCACGATGGCTGCGAGCGTGACCGTGCGTCTCGGGTCGGCGTCCTCGCGACGCTCCGAGAGGAGCTCGCGCGTCCGCTCGAGGCCCGCGAGCGCCTCCGTGAGCTGCGTCCCGATCGCGACGATCTGGAAGATCGGGGCGATCAGGAAGCCCATGAAGACCGTGTACGTGAAGAATCCGCCGAGCGTGAGCGTTCCGGCAAGAATCTGACGCGCACCCACGAACATGACGACCGCGCCGACGATCCCGAGAAGGACCGTCGAGGAGAGGCTCATGACGCTCGTCGAGGTGAGGGTCTTGAGAACGTTGTCGAGGAGGCGCTGGACGCCGGCCGCGAACGTTTTCTCCTCGCGCTCCTCGGCATGGTAGCCCTTGACGACGCGCACGCCGCCGAGCGATTCCGAGAGGCGGCCCGAGACCTCGGCGTGGAGCTTCGAGCGCTCGCGGAAGATCGGCCGGATCGTCCCGAACGCCTTGTTCAGGACGAAGGCGAACCCGACGAGGAACGCGAAGGCCAGCAGCGTCATCGTCGTGCTGATCCTGAACAGGACGACGAGGGCGATCGCGGCCGTCAGGAGTCCGCCGGCGAACTCGACGAGGCCCGTCCCGATGAGGTTCCGGACCCCCTCGACGTCGCTCATGATCCTCGAGACGAGCGCGCCCGTCTTGTTCGCGTCGAAATACGTGACCGGCAGCCGGCCGACGTGCGCCTGCACCTTGCGCCGCAGCTCCGCGATGAGCCGCTGGGCCGCCTTCGAAAGAAGCTGCGTGAGCGCGAAAGACGTGACGCCCTGGATGATCGTCGCTCCGACGACGGCGCCGAGGAGCGGCAGGAGCAGCTGTGTGTGGCGCATGCCGATCACGTCGTCGATCAGGAACTTCGTCGACGCCGGCAGGACGAGGCCCGACACGCGATTGATCGCCATGAGGACCATCCCGAGGGCGAGGATCCCCTTGCGCGGCGCCACGAGGGCCTTGATGTCCGGAAGGAGGGCGCGCAGGCGCTCGGTCTTCGGCGGCTTCGGTCCCTCGCTCCGGAGCCTTCCTCCCGCTCGCTCGGGGTTCGGGAGGCGGCCCATCGGGCTCTTTATCGCGGCCATGGGGTCTCCTCCTCCGTGAAAGTGATCCCGCGCGCCGAGAGGCCGGAGACGAACGCGTCCCAGAGTCCCGCGTCCCGACCGAGATTTTCGAGCGGGTGCACGCCCGGTGTCCGGAACGTACCAACGGCGAGGAGGTGCGCCCCGATGACGCATGGATAGCCCGTCGTCCGTGCCATCGACGTCGCTCCGCTCTTCGGGTCGGTGCGATCGAAGAGGCCGTGGACGAGGCGCCGATCCGCTCCACCGCGATTTCCCCGGGACACGATCCTCAGGACGGTGAACTCCTCCTCGTCCGGCTCGCGCTTCCACTGAGGGAAAATGAGCGCTTCGGCGACGGCGCGCGGGGACACGCGAACGCCGGCGGCGTCGACCGGCGCATCGCCGAAGAAGCCCGCCTCCCTCAGAAAGCGCATCTTCTCGGCGTGCCCCGGCCAGCGCAGCGTCCTCTCGCAGAGATTTCTCGCCTTTACGGTCGTCAGGACGGTGCGGAGCCCGTCGCTCAGGAAGCCCTCGAGCGTCCCGACGAGAGGGACCTCGAACGGCTCCACCTCCGAGAGCGCCGGCTTCGTGACGATCCGTCCGTCCACGACGACGCGGGCGGGGCGCGTGTACTCCTCGAGAACGTCCGTGGGCGAGAAGACCGTACGGTATTCCCACGGCGGGACACGCCTGAAGGGAAGGCCGCCGACCGTGATCACGACCGACTCCAGCGTCTCGAAGCGCGCCGCGGCGCGCCCGCAGGCGAGATTCGAGAGGCCGGGCGATACGCCGCAATCCACGATCGCGGGGACGCCCTTCGCCCTGGCGAGCGCGTCGAGGACGAGCGGGTCCTCGGGTGCGAACGAGATGTCCGAGATCGGCTTGCCGCATTCGAGGACGGTCTTCAGCATCGCGTGGCCGAGGAAGCCCGGCACCGAGCCCACGACGACGTCGGCGGCCGCGACGGCCTGAGCG
>JBAUSZ010000383.1:0-3305 GCA_049581965.1 Thermoanaerobaculia bacterium
CCCCCGCGTCGAGCCACGGCACCTCGCGCCAGAGAGAGGCGGGGGAGAGCGCCACCTCGTCGAAGCCCGCGTAGTACTCGTGTGAGAGGTTCCGCCCGCCGACGAGCGCGAGGCGGCCGTCCACGACGACGACCTTCCGGTGATCGCGCTGCTTCAGGTCCTCGACCGACGGCGCGCCGGCGACGGGGCGCACGAGACGCAGCTCCACGTTCGGACGGTCTGCGAGGCGCGCCAGGAGCGGATTCGTCAGTCCGAAGGAGCCGTGGAGGCCGTGCAGCGAGTCGACGACGACGCGCACCGTGACTCCCCGCGCCGCCGCCGCGGCGAGCGCGGACTCCACCCGGGCGCCGATGTCGTCGTCCAGCGCCATGTAGACTTGGAAGTGAATGCGCCGCCCGGCGCGCGCGAAAGCGTCGAGAAGCCAGCGCCGCGCCGTCGGGTTGTCGAGCTCGATCTCGACACGATTTCCCGGGATCGTCCGGGTGCCCGTCGCGGCATCGAGCCACGCCGCGAGCGCCTGCGTCCGCGCGGGAGGGTCGAAGGAGAGCGGCAACGCCGCGGCCACCTCGTCGACCCGCAGGGCTGAGAATCCGGTCGTACGCGGCGTGTGAAGGCCCCCGTGGACCACGGCGGCGACCGGGAGTCCCGCACCCCGCATCCGGGCCGCGACCCGCGCGAGCCGGACCGGATCCGCCTCCTCGGGCACGTCGAGCGCCGCGCCCTCGTCGAGCACGGCGCTCGCGTCGACGACGATCTCGGCGAGGCCGAACGACGCGAGCCTCGCGCGGATCGACGCGCAGCTCCGCACCGGGCGCAGGCGCACCGCGAGGAGATCGAGCCCGGCGAGGCCGCCGATCCGCGCAAGGCGCGCGAGATCGTCATCCGGGAGCCCCACGTCGAAGAGTCCGAGCGGCCGGGTGCCCGGCCGGATGACCGCGATCCGCTGCTCAACGGCGGCGACGGGGTCGACGCCTGCGGCCTCCGCGGTGCGGGACAGGCCGAACGACTCCGCGCTGCCGGCGGGGACCTCCGCGAATCCGTCCCGGCTGCCGGCTCTCGCGATCGTCCGGCCGCGCGCCACGAACGCGATCTCCTGATCCGGGATCGGCTCGAGCCGTCCCACGCCGGCGGCGTACGTGATCCGGACGCCGAGCGGCCCGCCGAGATCCACCGCGTCGGCGGCGTCGATCGTCCGCCGCAGCGCCTCCGGCGCGGCGAGAGGAGGAAGCACGAGGACGGGCGCCCGCCGCGAGGAGACGGCGAGGAGCGCGCCCGGAAAGCGCGGCACGACGAGGAGGTCGGGTGCCGCAAGGCGGGCGGCGCCGAGCTCTGCGAACTCGACGCGGGCTGCAATCCCGGCCACCGAAAGCCCCTCGGAGAGTCGTGCGTCGGGGACGCGCGGTCCGAGAATCGTGCACCGGACGCCGGCGCTCCCGTGGTCGCGGAGAAAGGCGGCGATCCCTCCCAGGGCCCGCGCGCCGAACGCCGCGCACGCGATCTCGCGCATCGGTCCTTCGGCTGCGGGCGCGTCGCCGATCCAGAGAAGCGGAAGCGTCAGGCGCCTGCGCAGCCCGGCGAGGAGCGGAATCGCGCTCGCGGGGAGCCCCGCGGCGGCGACGAGATCGATCCCGGCGCCTTTCGCGAGCGCGGCCAGCGCGTCGACGGCGAGCGTCTCGGCGAGCATCAACTCCGCGCTGCGCGAAAGGCCCGCCGTGGCCGTACGCAGTCCCTCGAGCGAACCTGCCGCGTCCCGGTCTCCGCTCGCGCCGTGCGACAGCAACGTGATGTCGCAGCCGGGGGCGTGCGCCACCACGACGAGCCGCTCGGCTTCGGGCGCGAGCCGGCGGATCGCCGCGGCGGCGGGCGCTGCGTCGCCGCCGAGCTCGACGATCAGGAGGACTCGCCGGTAGCTCACGACACGATCCTCTCAGGCATCGGCACCCGAGAGAAGCCCGTCCCCGACGCGTCGAGGGCGTACGACTCGACGCGCGCCACCGCCCCGACCCCCGCGATCTCGTAGAGGTTGAAGCCAGCCCGGATCCGCGGGTCGGGGTGGTCCAGCGCGGCGCCGCTCGCGGAGACGACGTCGAGAGTCCCCGAAGAGGTCTGGAGCCCGACGCGCGACCTCGCGTGAACGTGGCCGAAGAGAAGCAGCCCGCGCGGGAGGCGATCGACGGCGCGACGGAGCCCATCCGCGTCGAGCAGGCCGTCGCGCAGGCGCGCGAGGCGGCTCCGCGCGTCCACCGGGGGATGATGGACGAGGAGCACGGGCGTGCGCGACGCGACCTCGGGGAGCGCGAGGAGCCTCTCGAGTGCAGCGAGCTGCTCGCGACCGAGGACGCCGGCCGACACGAAGGGCGGGCGCGGGACGGCGCTCGAAAGGCCGATGATCGCCGCGGGCCCGCGGAGCTTCACGAGCGGGTAGTCGCCGGAGGGCAGCCTCACGGCGAGCCCGGGACGTTCGCTGGTGACGAACGGGGCGAAGTGGTGCGGGAACCGGCGCGCGCGCCCGACCGCCGGCAGGTAGATATCGTGGTTCCCAGGCACGACTGTCACCTCGACCCGGCGCGCGACCTCGTCGAGCAGGCGTCGCGCCTCGACGTACTCGCTCTCGTGCGCCATGTTCGTGACGTCACCCGTCACGACGACGTGGTCGGAACGCGCGGCGGCCTCCTCGAGCACGGCCCTCAGGTACTCGCGCCGGTGGACCCGCCCGCGCCGGAGGACGACGTTCGCCCATCCCGTGATCCGCTTGTTGAAGAGCATGCGGCGCCACTCGGCGCCGATTCGGGACATGACATGGACGTCGGAGACGTGGGCAATCCGGAGCGCACGGCCTGCGAGGCCCATGGCGTCATCCCATCAGGCTCGTGCGACCCGCCGCGATCGCCACGCAGACGAGCGCGAGCACGAGGGCCGGGACGAAGTTCTCGTGAAAGCGCCGGTGCGTCTGGATGGCGCCGGCCATCAGCACGGCAAGGCACACCGCGGCGATCGGCGTGAGCACGGGCGCGATGTGCAGCGCCGCCGGGAGCACGAGGCCGATCGCGCCCGCCACCTCGGCGAAACCGAGCAGCTTGATGCGGCCGGGCGGCCACGTCGCGGCCCAGTGCATCTTCCCGACGAGCTTCTCTTTCGGCGTCACCAGTTTGAGCGTGCCCGTGAGCACGAAGACGAGCGCGGCGAATCCCTGTGCGATCCAGAGCGCGGTAGTCATGACGACCTCTCCTTTACTTCGGGCTGTGGAACTCGCGCTTCACCGTCGCGGCGAAGCGGCGAGCGTCCGTGAGAGCACCACGGCCTCT
>JBAUSZ010000384.1:0-12444 GCA_049581965.1 Thermoanaerobaculia bacterium
GAGGAGGACCGGCTCGCGGCCGAGCGCACACTCGCGGCGGCCGCTCGCGAGGGGGGCGACAGCGCACGCGACGTCGAGGAGGACCTCGAGACGGCCGAGACACTCCTCCGGCGGGCCACGCTCTTTCGGGACGCCGTCGACCTGGCCCGGTCTTCGCTCAGTGCGGCCGCGACGTCCGTCTACTCGGATTTCCGACGCGGGCTCAATGAGGCCTCGCGCGCGATCCTCGCGTCCTGGCGGACGCCCTACGAGGCGCTCGAGTTCTCCGACGAACTCACGCTCTCGGCGCTCTTGAAGGGCGGCCGCGTCGCGACGCGCACGGAGATCGAGTCGGGTCTCTCGACGGGCGCCCGCGAACAGCTCCACCTGACGGCGCGCCTCGCGGCACTCCGTTACCTCGGTACGGGCGCCGCGGGCGTCCCGCTTCTCCTGGACGATCCCCTCGTGGGCGCCGACGACGAGCGGTTCGTCGCCGTCATGCGGTTCCTCCTGACCGAAGTCCTCTCCGAACGGCCGGTCCTCGTCGTCTCCTGCCACGCCTGGCGGCACGAGCGTCTCTTCGCCGCTCTCGAGGCGGGCGCCGCGGCCCGGCTCGCCCGCGTCTCTCTCGCGCCCTTCTCGTCGCTGACTTCGGCAGAGGAAGGCGGAGACGGCGCCGCGGCCGCCTCGCGGGACTGATTCCGCGAAGGGTTCTGCTAGACTCCGCCGACTCGCCCGGGAGTTGCCCGGGTGTATCCCGCGGGTTTCCCGTCGCTCCGGTGGCCTCGGCCGCCCCCGGCCGGGCCCGCTCCCGGAGGTTGAGTTCGTGAAGAAGCCCACCGGATGGCGCGTCGGCGTGACGTTGGCCGTCCTTCTCGGCTCGGTCGGCTCCTATTGGTGGCGGGGCCACGAGGCGCTCCGAAAATCGCCTACGGCGCCGCCCAATCCCGCGATGTCGGATGTCCTGCGAAACGGGCTCAAGCTCGGGCTCGACCTCAAGGGCGGCATCCACCTCGTCCTGCAGGTCAAGACGGCCGACGCGCTGAGGGTCGAGGCGCAGGACACGCTCGAGCACCTCAAGGACGAGGGAACGAAGCGGGGCGTCCCCGTGACCCCGGCAGCACCCCCGGACGGAACGGGGTTCACGCTCAAGCTCGACGAGAAGACGGACCAGGCCAAGCTCAAGGACCTCGTGAAGTCGGTCCTTCCGTCCACGGCGTGGTCCGTCGACGAGCGCGGCCGCGAGTGGAAGATCGGCTTCAAGGACGTCGAGCGCAACTCCATCGAAGACCAGGCGACGCGCCAGGCCGTCGAGACGATCCGCAACCGCGTCGACGCCCTCGGCGTCGCCGAGCCCGTCATCCAGAGGCAGGGAACCGACCGGATCGTCGTCGAGATTCCCGGTGTCGACGATCCGAGCCGCGTCAAGGAAATCATCGGGACGACAGGCCTCCTCGAGCTCACGCTCGTGGACGACAAGGGTGGCCCGTATCCCTCCGCCGAGGGCGCGAAGGCGGCCTACGCCGGGACGATCCCCGAGGACCTGCGGATCGTCGAAGGCTTCAGCGAGGACGCGGACTCCCGGACGCGCACGCCGGTCTACTACGTTCTCCGGCGCGCCGCCGCCGTCACGGGGCGGGACCTCAAGAACGCCCGCGTCGACCGCGACAAGTTCAACCAGCCCGCCGTCATGTTCTTCCTGAACGCGGCCGGCGCGACGAAATTCGCGAAGGTCACGGGCGAGAACATCAACAAGCGCCTCGCGATCGTCCTCGACAACCGGGTCCAGTCCGCTCCGAACATCAACAGCCAGATCAAGGAGAGCGGCATCATCGAGGGCAACTTCACGGCCGAGAAGGCGGACGCGCTCGCGCTCGTCCTCCGCTCGGGCGCGCTCCCGGCCGAGATGGTCGTCCTCGAGGAACGGACGGTCGGCCCGTCGCTCGGTCTCGACTCGATCAAGAAAGGCGTCCTCGCCTCCGTCGTCGGAATGATCTGCGTCTTCACCGCGATGCTCCTGTACTACCGGCTTTCGGGCCTGAACGCGGTCCTCGCGCTCATCCTGAACGCCGTGATCCTGCTCGGGGCGATGGCGTACGTCAACGCGACGCTGACGCTTCCCGGGATCGCGGGGTTCATCCTGACGATCGGAATGGCCGTCGACTCGAACGTCCTGATCTTCGAGCGGATCCGCGAGGAGATGGACAACGGAAAGGCGCCGAAGCCGGCGATCGACCTCGGATTCAAGCGCGCCTGGGGGACGATCGTCGACACGCACGTCACGACGATCTCCGCCGCCCTCTTCCTCTTTCAGTTCGGCACGGGCCCGGTCAAGGGCTTCGCCGTCACCCTCGTCATCGGCCTTCTCGCGTCCGTCTTCACTGCGGTCTTCGTCTCGCACCTGCTTTTCGACCTGATCTACGGGCCGAAAGAGCGCGTCGAAACCCTGTCCATCTGAATCGGAGAATCGCGTGCGTCTGTTCCACAAGACCAACATCGACTTCCTGAAGATCAAGTGGATCTGCATCGCGCTCTCGATCCTCTCGATCGTCGTCGGCACGATCTCCCTCGTCGCCAAGGGCGGCCCGAACCTCGGGATCGATTTCACGGGCGGCGCACAGATCGTCTACGCGTTCTCCAAGACGCCGGACGAGGACCAGATCCGCAGAATCGTCGAGGCGGCCGACGTCAAGGTCGTCTCCGTCCAGCGGTTCGACAAGCCCGAGCGCAACCAGGTGCTCCTGCGCGTCCCGATGGAGAAGAAGGAAGGCCGGGACGTATCGAAGGAGGTCACGGCCGCGCTCACGAAGGCTCTCCACCCGGCGGGCGCCGATCCGAACGCGTTCGATCTGAACCTCAACGGCGCCGACGCGCTCCTGAAGAAGCTCGTGGCCGACGACCCCGAGCATGCCGCGCAGCGCCCGGCGGTGGATCCGAAAGTCGAGTACGGACGCGCCGCGCAGGCGCTCATCACGGAACGCTCGGAGAAGGGACTGTTCGCTTCCGTCGACGAGGCCGCGAAGGCACCGGGAATCTCGCCGGAGGTCGCGGGATGGCTCAAGGCGAAGACCGTCGCCGGCCCGTTCACGCTGCTGTCGGCGGAGAACGTCGGTCCGCAGGTCGGGAAGGACCTCCGCGAGAAGGGCATGTGGGCCATCCTTTTCTCGTGGGCTGCGATGCTCCTCTACATCGCGTTCCGCTTCCGCTCGGCGTCGTTCGGCACGGCCGCGGTCGTCGCACTCATCCATGACACCTGGACGACGCTCGGCCTCTGCTCGATCCTGAACCTCGAGATTTCGCTCACCGTCGTCGCCGCGTTCCTGACCCTCATCGGCTACTCCGTCAATGACACGGTCGTCGTGTTCGACCGGATTCGGGAAAACCGCGAGAAGAACCGGCGGGCGCCGCTCGCGGAGCTCGTGAACCACTCCATCAACCAGACGCTCTCGAGGACGGTGCTCACGTCGCTTCTGACCTTCCTCGTCGTCGTCGTCCTCTTCTTCCTCGGCGGCGCGGTGCTTCGCGGGTTCTCCTTCGTCATGATCATCGGGATCATCGTCGGGACGTACTCCTCGATCTTCGTCGCGGCACCGCTCGTGATCGTGTGGGAGGAGTGGAAGATGAAGCGCGCGAACGCGAAGCCCGCGTCGGCGCCTGCGCCGGCGAAGTCCGGCAAGGCGGCCGCCAAGGCGCGGTAGTCCTACTCCGTTTCGGCTCCGTTCATCGCCTCCGGTCCGAGGACGCCCTCCCACTTCGCGACGACGACGGCCGCGACGCAGTTGCCCGCGAGGTTGATCGAGGTGCGGGCCATGTCCATGAGCTCGTCGACCGCGAGGATCATCGCGACCCCGGCCTCGCCCGGCAGGTTGAAGCTCGCACAGCCGGCCGCGATGATGACGAGCGAGGCCCGCGGGACCGCCGCGACGCCCTTCGTCGTGAGCATGAAAACGAGGCACATCGTGACCTGCTCGGCCAGCGTGAGGTGCCGGCCCGCCGCCTGCGCGATCGTCATCGTCGCGAGAACGATGTAGAGCGTCGAGCCGTCGAGGTTGAAGCTGTAGCCGGCGGGGAGCACGAAGCCCGCGACGCTCTTCGGAACGCCGAACTCCACGATGCGCTCGAGCGCCCTGGGGAGGGCGGCCTCGGACGACGCGGTCGAGAATGCGATCAGGAACGGCTCGCGGATCTTCGTGAAGAACCGCCGGATCGACACCCCCGCGAGCTTGAGGGCCGGGATCAGGACGAGGAGCACGAAGACGACGAGCGCCGCGTAGAGTGAGCCGACGAGCTTCGCGTAGCTTCCGAGGACGGTGATCCCGTGGTGCGATACGGCGCCCGCCATCGCGCCGAAGACGCCGAGCGGCGTGAGCGACATGACGTAGTCCGTGAGCTTGAAGAGGACGGCGACGGCCGCCTCGAAGAAGTCCACGAAAGGCTTTGCCCGCGCGTGGCCGACGTGGGCCGCGGCGACGCCGAGGAGCGTTGCGAAGACGACGATCTGGAGGATGTCCTGCCTCGCCATCGCCTCGATCACGTTGGACGGAAAGAGGTGCAGGAGCGTCTCGACCAGGGTCTTTGGCTTTGCGAGTCCGACCTCGCCCGTGGCGGGGAGCTTGAGGTCGAGCCCGGGTTTCACGACGTTCGCGAACACGAGACCGATCACGAGGGCGACGGTCGTCGCGGCCTCGAAATAGACGAGGGCCTTGACGCCCATCCGCCCGACCGCCTTGACGTCGCCCGTCTTCCCGATCCCGAGAACGATCGTCGCGAAGATGAGCGGGACGACGAGCATCTTGATCAGGCTGATGAACGCCTTCGAGAGGAAGCGGAAGGTCTCGTACGCCCACGGGTACGTCTCGGCGGGCAGGAGGTGCCCGAGCGCGACGCCGAGAAACAGGGCGTAGAAAATGAGCGCCGTGGACGAGAGCCAGCGGCCCCGCGCGGCGGCGCCGGTCACGCCGCGGCGTCTCCGCGCACGCGACGAGCCTTCCACCACTCGAGGACGATCGGGAGAACCGAGATCCCGATGATCGCGAGGACGACGAGAGAGAAGTTCTTCTTCACGAACGGGATGTTCCCGAAGAAGTAGCCCGAGAAGACACAGATCGCCACCCAGGCGACGCCGCCGAACACGTTGTAGGCGATGAACGTCCCGTAGGACATCGAGCCCACGCCGGCGACGAAGGGCGCGAAGGTCCGGACGATCGGGACGAAGCGAGCGAGAATGATCGTCTTTTTTCCGTGCTTCTCGTAGAAGACCTCGGTCCTCCTCAGGTGCTCCTGCTTGAGAAAGCGGATCGTCCCGTCGAAGGCGCGCGGCCCGATTTTCTTTCCGATCCAGTAGTTCGCCGTGTCCCCGAGGATCGCCGCGAGGGAGAGGAGAAGGAAAAGGGCCCAGACGTTCAACGTGCCCAGCGAGGCGAGCGCGCCGGCGGTGAAGAGGAGGGAGTCGCCGGGGAGAAAGGGCGTCACGACGAGCCCCGTCTCGCAAAAGACGATCACGAACAGGATCGCGTTGGTCCACGAACCGTAGTCCCGCGTCAACTCGGCGAGATGCCGGTCGATGTGCAGGAAGACGTCCAGCAGCTGCTTGAGCGGATCCATTCGGCCCCCGTTGGGAGCGGAGGATAGCCGGAACGGCCCGGATCCCGCGATAATGGGCGGCCGTGCTTCGCTTCGAGGACATCCTCGAGAAGGTCGAGTCCTACCACCCCCACGTGGACGAGGACCTGCTGAGGCGCGCCTACGTGGTCTCGGCCCATGAGCACAAGAACCAGCTGCGCTCCTCGGGCGAGCCGTACCTCGTCCACCCGCTCAACGTCGCAATGATCCTCGCGGAGATGAAGCTCGACGAGGCCTCCATCGTCGCGGGACTCCTGCACGACGTCCTCGAGGACACGTCGCTCACGAAGGAGCGCCTCGCGGAGCTCTTCGGCCCCGACGTCGCACACCTCGTCGACGGCGTCACGAAGATCGGGAAATACGCCTACACGTCGAAGGAGGCCCAGCAGGCCGAGACGTTCCGCAAGATGCTCCTCGCGATGACGGACGACCTTCGCGTCATCCTCGTCAAGCTCGCGGACCGCCTCCACAACATGAGGACGCTCGAGCACCTGGCCGAGGCCAAGCAGCGTGCGGTCGCGACCGAGACGATGGAGATCTATGCCCCGCTCGCGAACCGCCTCGGGATGGGCAAGATGAAGGGCGAGCTCGAGGACCTCTCCTTCCGTTTCCTGCAGCCTCTGGAGTTCGCGTCGCTGCAGTCCGCCGTCGACGAGCGCATGAAGGCCTCCGCCGCGAATGTCGAGAGGATCCGGCAGGAGCTCGTCGCGAAGACGAAAGCCGCGGGGATCGAAGCCGAGATCACGGGACGGGTCAAGCGCTACTGGTCCATCCGCCAGAAGCTCAACCGGCAGGCGATCCCGCTCGAACAGCTCTACGACGTCCTCGCATTCCGCATCCTCGTGTCCACGATCCCCGACTGCTACACGGTTCTCGGCATCGTCCACCAGGCCTGGCGTCCGGTCCCCGGGCGCATCAAGGACTACATCGCGATGCCGAAGCGCAACTTCTACCAGTCCCTGCACACGACTCTCGTTCCGGAAGGGGCGCCGCCCTTCGAGCTCCAGATCCGGACCCGCGAGATGGACCTCATCGCCGAGAACGGGATCGCGGCCCACTGGAAGTACAAGGAAGGAGAGCCCAAGGCGAGCCGCGCCCACGAGGCACACGTCGGACTCCTCCGCCAGATCCTCGAGACGACCCGAGACGTATCCGACCCGCGCGAGTTCCTCTCGTCGCTGCGGATCGATCTCTACCCGGACGAGGTCTACATCTTCAGCCCGAAGGGAGCCGTCTTCGCTTTCCCGCGCGGTGCGACGCCGGTGGACTTCGCCTACAGGGTTCACACGGACGTCGGGCACCACTGCACGGGGGCGCGCGTCAACGGCCGGCTCGTGCCGCTCAAGACGCCCCTCGAGAACGGCGACATCGTCGAGATCCTGACCGCGCCCGCCGCGCAGCCGACACGAGACTGGCTCACTTTCGCATTCACGTCCCGGGCGCGGCACAAGATCCGCGCCTTCATCCACACGGCCGAGAAGGATAAGTCCGTCGAGATCGGCCGGCGTCTCCTGGACCGCGAGCTCAAGAAGTGGAAGAAGAGCCTTCCGAAGCTCCTCGAGGCCGGGGCTTTCGAGCCCCTCCTCGGCGACTTCGGCGTGGCGAAGGTGGACGACCTCGTCGCGGACGTCGGCTTCGGCAAGGTCACCCCGCGTGCCGTCGTCGCCAGGCTCGTTCCCGAGGCCGGCGGCGAGGTGCAGGCCCCGCAACCCTCGAAGGTCGCGGCCCTCGGCAGTGCGATGCGCCGCGTCCTGCCTTTCGGGGCGGTCCCGGGCATCCGCGTCAAGGGCGAGAACGACCTTCTCGCGACGCTCGCGAAGTGCTGCCAGCCGGTTCCGGGCGAGGAGATCGTGGGTTACGTGACCCGCGGCCGGGGCGTCTCGGTCCACTCCGCGAACTGCTCGAACGTGAGAAACCTCCTCTTCGACCCGAGCCGGGAGATTGCGGTCGAGTGGGAGCACGTGAAGGACGGTTCGGTCACCGTCGACCTCGAAATCCGCACGGAGGACCGCCAGGGGATGCTCGCGCGCATCACGCAGCTCCTCTCGGCGGCCAATTCGAACATCCGCTCGATCGAGGCGCGGACGAGCGGGGACGGCCGGGCGACGATCGAGGCGAGCGTCACGACGCGGGACCGCAAGCACCTCGAGCGGCTCCTCGTGGGCCTGCGGGCCCTTCCCGGCGTCACCGACGTGCGGCGGAAGGTCCACTCCTCGGGCGTCGAGGCCGGCTGAGGCTGACGGCCCGAGGTGTCCTTTTTCCGGGCGATGTCCCGCAAGCTTCGTCCGCTCCCGCACCGGGGCGGCGAACGCGCGGGCCGGGCGCGGCTTCGCCCCTACCCTGGACCCCTGCGTTCCGAGATGGGGCGGTCTTGTACCACAATCGGACCTCGTCCGCAAGCGAAATCGCATATTCCCAAGTACTTGACACTACCCGGGGGGGAACCCACAAAATAAGGCGAGTCAATCTCTCTTCACGGCGGCCACGTCTCGCGTTTCGGGGTAGGAGGTCAGCTGTACCGTGCTGTTCCGCAAGGCGAAAAACCTCGTTGGACTCGACATCGGCTCGTCGGCCGTCAAGCTGGTCGAGTTGAAGGAGGGCAAAGAGGGCACCTTCCAGCTCGTCAAGGCGGGGCTCGAGACGCTCTCGCCCGAGGCCATCGTCGACGGCGCGATCATGGACTCCTCCCTCGTGGTCGAGACCATCACCCGCCTCCTCGCGTCCACCGGCGTCAAGAATCCGAACGTGGCCGTCTCGGTGTCGGGCCACTCCGTCATCGTCAAGAAGATCATGCTGCCGACGATGCCCGAGGAGGAGCTCTCGGAGTCCATCCGTTGGGAAGCCGAGCAGTACGTCCCGTTCGACATCAACGACGTCTACCTCGACTACGTCGTCCTCGACCCCGGCGCCGTCGGCGAGACCATGGGCGTGCTCCTCGTGGCGGCCAAGAAGGAAAAAGTCGACGACTTCAAGAACGTCGTGACGCAGGCGGGACGAACGCCCTCCCTCGTCGACGTCGACGCCTTCGCGCTGCAGAACTGCTACGAGGTCAACTACGGGGCCGACCCCGGCCGCGTCGTCGCCCTCGTGAACATCGGCGCCTCGGTCATGAACGTGAACATCCTGTCCCAGGGCCAGACGGTCTTCTGGCGCGACATCACGTTCGGCGGCAACCAGTTCACGGACGCCCTCCAGAAGGCCTACTCGCTGAACTTCGAGCAGGCCGAGGCCCTCAAGCGGGGCGAGCCCGTGGCCGGACAGACGGCGCAGTCGATCCAACCGGTGCTGACGGGCGTCTCGGAAGACGCGGCCGCCGAGCTCCAGAAGACGCTCGACTTCTTCCAGGCCACCTCGGGCGCCGACCGTGTGGACTCGATCGTCGTCTCGGGGGGCGGGTCGAAGGCCGCGCACTTCGAGGACACCCTGAAGGACAAGTTCGGCCTGCCCGTCGAGGTCCTGAATCCGTTCCGTTCGATCTTCACCGACGACCGCGCGGTCGACGCCGCGTGGCTCTCGGAGGCCTCGCCCTCGCTCGCGATCGCCGTCGGGCTTGGCGTCCGGAAGATCGGGGAGTAGTCGCATGATCCGGATCAACCTCCTCGCCGAAGCCCGGCCCCAGCGAAAGAAAAAGGGCGTCGCCGCGCTCGGTGCCGGCGGGCGGCTGAACACGCTGCTCCTGGGTGGTGCGATCGGCCTCGCGATCCTCGTCGGTGTGATCCATTACTGGGTCCTCCGCAGCCAGATCAAGGCGCAGGAGGAAAAGATCCGCATCGCGCAGGTCGAGGTCACGCGCCTCGAGTCCGTTCTCCGTGAGGTCCGGGACTACGAGGCCAAGAAGGCGCGCGTCCAGCGCAAGGTCGACCTCATCAACCAGCTCAAGCAGAACCAGCGCGGACCCGTTCGGCTCATGGACGAGGTCTCGCGCGCTCTTCCCGATCTCGTCTGGATCGAGCGCATGGAGTACCACGGTAACGCGATCTCGCTCGAGGGCAAGGCCTTCAACCCGCCGGCGGTCGCCAACTTCATCGCGAACCTCAAACTCGTCCAGGCCTTTCAGGAGCCCAAGCTGAGCGACCTGTCGGCGTGCTCGACGATCTCGGGCGCCCCGCTCTACTGCTACAAGATGTCCTTCACCTTCTCGAACCTCGACCGCACACAGCCCGAGACGGCGGCGGTGCCGGCCCCCCCGAAGCCGGCCGAGCCCCCGAAGAAGGCCGAGGGGCCCGCGGGCGGCTCCGCCGCCGCGGCGGGGATGTAAGGGGGCGCGCGATGGCATCGCTCGACCTCAAGCAACTCGAAGGCAAGCCCTGGTATTACGGGCTCGGCATCGGGCTCGCGATCGCGATGGCGCTCTACGCGGTGGCGTACTACCAGATCCCGAACTTCAGCGAGATGAAACAGACGCTGGAGAACAAGAAGAACGAGCTCGACGCGCTCAACCAGAAGATCACGCAGGGCCGCGCCGCCGAGCGCCGCCTTCCCCAGCTGCGGGAGGAGGTCCGCCGGACCGAGCTCGACCTGCAGAGGCTCCTCGCGATCCTCCCGACGGCCCGCAACGCCGAGGAACTCATCAAGAAGGTCCAGGCCCTCGCCAACCAGGGCGAGCTCTTCACGAAGAAGTGGACGCCGAAGGAGTACATCAACCGCGACTTCTATGCGGAGTGGCCGATCCTCCTGCAGGTCGACGGCTCGTACCACAATCTCGCGCTCTTCTTCGAGAAGATCGCCAGGTTCTCGCGGATCATCAACATCGAGGACCTCGTGATGACCGGCTATCCCGACGCGCAGGGCGGGCGGACGCTCGGGGCAAACTTCACGGCGAAGACGTTCATCTATCTCGGCGACACCGAGACGGCCGGGGCTCCGGCCGCGCCCGGGCCGAAGGCCGCCCCGAAGCCGGCCGGCGGCGCCGCGAAGAAGGAGTCGCTCGAAGGATGAGCGCCCGAAACGCTGCCCCCCTCGTCGCCCTCGTGGCGCTCGCCGCTGCGTCGATGGCGGCCGCTGCGCCCCAGAACGCTCCGGCCGCCCCGGCCCCCGCGCCCGCGGAGGCGCCGAAGATCACCGACCAGGATTTCACTCCCGCCGTCTACACCTACGAGGTGGGGGGCCGAAGGGATCCGTTCCGGTCGCTCCTCGTCCGCAATCCCTCGGACAAGGAGCGCGTGCGGCCTCCGGGACTCGCCGGCGTCATGGTCGACGAACTCGACCTCCAGGGCACGATCAAGATCAAGCAGGGCTGGATCGCGATGATGCGCGGCCCGGACAACAAGTCGCATCTCATCCGCAAGGGCACGACCCTCTTCGACGGCGAGGTGACCGAAGTGTCTGCGGCGGAGGTCACGTTCCGCCAGAACGTGAACGATCCAACCAACCCCAAGCCGTTCCGCGAAGTGGTCAAGACGCTCGCACTCCAGAGAAAGCCGTGAGCGAAGGGACGTCCATGACGACGAAGCTCAAAGGGTCCGGGAAAAGAAGGGGCTCTCCCGATCAGGTGGGATCCGGTGGAGGAAGCATGCGGAATCCATGGGTCCTCTCCTCCCGTTTTGCGGCGCTCGCGCTGCTCGTTCCGGTCCTCTCCGGCTGCGCCTCCTCGGGCGACCGGATGGCCTCGGCGGACGCTGGAGCCGCCGCGCCGGCGCCGGTCGTTCTGACCGGAGCGACGCTCTTGGCCGATGGGGAGGCGCCCCGGCTTCTCCTCACCGGGAGCGGCCCGCTCGCGCCGACTCTCTACAACCGCGAAGGCTCGACGAAACTCGTCGTGGACGTCGCGAACGCCGTGGCCGCCCCCGGGCTCGAGCCCCCGCGCGCCGACGGGACGCTGCTCTCCCGCCTCGAGATGAAGTCCTTCGTGGAGATGGGCAAGCCCCACGTCCAGTTCGAGCTCACGAGCCGCGTGGCCCTCGAGCCCACGATCGCCTCCGAGTCCGGGTCGCCCGCGATGGCCGTCGCCCTCGTGCGAGCGGCGTCTGTCGCTCCGGCGCCCGCTCCCGGGGCTTCCGCTCCGGCGGCCATGAACGCCTCCGCTTCCGCTCCGGCGGCCATGAACGCCTCCGCTTCCGCTTCGGCGGCTGAGCCGAGCGTGAAAGTGGAAGACATTCCGGCTTCGACCACGACCACAATCGCGGCACCGGCCGCGTCCACGAGCATCTCCGCGGCCTCTTCGTCGGTCGACGCGCCTCCCGTTCCGGTGCATCACGCCGCCCAAGGCCCGCGCGCGACGCGCCTCTCGGGCGTCTCCGTCGCCCGGACCGGTGGTCGCCTCGTCGTGACGCTCGCCGGCAACGGCTCCTTCGCGTACGACACGTTCGCCCTCCCGAACCCGCCGCGCTACGTCGTCGACCTGCCGGGCGTTCTCCTCGCGACCGCGAAGAAATCGCAGGAAGTGACGCACCCGGCCGTCACGCGCGTGCGCGCGTCGCAGTTCAAGGGCGGAGCGGATCCCGTGACCCGCGTCGTCTTCGATCTCGCGGCGCCGGACGAGCCTGTCGCGAAGACCGCCTCGGCCGGTCTCGCGTTCGCATTCGGATCCTCGCCCGCGCCGACGTCGCCGAGCGCGTCTGCTTCCGCCTCGGTGGCTCGCCAGGAAGCCCCTGCAATTGCCGAGGCCCCGGCGCCGCCCGTGAAGGTCGAGGAGCCTGCACCGGCCTTAGCTTCCGCTCCGGCGGCCATCATGAGCGCCTCCGCTTCCGCTCCGGCGGCCATGAGCGCCTCCGCCTCGCCTCCGGCGGCCGGCTCCTACGAGAAGCACGAAGTCGACGAGCCGCGCGAGCCGGTCGTCAAGGCCGTCGATACGGCTTCGGCCGCGCCGGTCCCGGCTCCCGTTCCCGCGCCTGCCGCCGAGCC
>JBAUSZ010000385.1:0-9543 GCA_049581965.1 Thermoanaerobaculia bacterium
GACGGTCGTCTCGCGACTCGCGTCCGCGGCCTCGCTCCTGGGAGCGCCCCGTTCCTCGGTCCCGAGGCGCGCCTGGCTTCTCGGTGCGCCGCCGGTGCCGGGCGCGGCACCGCTCGGCTGGCGGCGCGTTTCCCTTCGCACGGAGGACGAGCGCGGCGGGGTCGAGGTCACGCTGCCCGAAACCGGCCTGAAGTCGGCGCGTGTGGTGCTCTTTTACCGCGGCGACGCCGGCGACTTCGACGCCCTGTCCATGGGGCCCGGCCAGACGCGGGTCGTCCCGGTTTCGGGAACGTCCGGTGTCCACGTCGTCCTCGCGGACGGCGACGGGTCCGAGGCCACGCTCCGCGTACGGCGCGTCTCCGAGTACCCGGTCGCCCTCGCCGCGTCCAGCGCTCGTTGGCGCGGTGGGGCGGTCGAGGTCGAGTGGTCGACGGCGCAGCACCGCGACCTCCTCGCCTGGGTGATCGAGCGGCAGGAGGAGACGCCCGAGGGGGAAGGTCCGGCCCTGCGCGAGACGCTCCCCGCGGCCGTCGCGTCTCCCGATCCGACCGGATATCTCTTCGTGGACCGCGTCGTCGAGCCCGGCGCGCGGTACCGTTACCGGGTCCTGGCGCTCACGACGGACGGCCTCCTCGCCGAGGCGTTCGAGGCGCGGGTGCAGGCTCGATAGGGCCGACCGGAAGCTCTCCCGCCTTTACCCTCTCGAAGAACTCCCGCGTCGCCTCGCCGACCTCGATGCAGGCGAGCTCGGAGGGGTCCTCGTCGTACCAGTGCGCCGGAAGGTAGCGGTTGTACGGCGCCTGCAGGAACCGCCGGCACGCGAGGACGACGACGCCGGTATCGGAGCCCGAGCGGATGAGCCTCCCCGCGCTCTGCACGACGCGGGTCATGCCGGGGACGACGTAGGCGTACTCGAAACCCCGCTCGAAACGCTCCTCGAAGTAGCGGCGCATTCGTTCCTGCTCGAACCGCACCATCGGAAGCGCGGGCGAGACGACGACGACGGCCTGCAGCATCTCGCCCGGATAGTCCACGCCCTCGGCGAAGGCTCCGCCGGACACGGCGAGGAGGAGGACGGGCGCGCCGCGGTCCTTCATCGCGGCGAGGACGCCGTTGCGCTCGAGCTCGGTCGAGCGGTCCGAGGGTCTCAGGACGCGCCGTCCCGCGAGCGCGGGAAGATGGGTGCGCACGTCGTCGAGGAAACGGTAGGAGGGAAAGAGCGCGAGGACGTTCCCGGGGCAGGCGCGCGCGACGTCTGCGACGAGCGTTGCGATCCTCGGCGCGCCCTTCCCCCGCGCGGCGTAAGTCGTGTCGACGTGAGGAGCGACGAGGATCGCGCGGTTCTCGCGGGGAAACGGCGACGCGAGCCGCAGGACGGACGTCCGGTCGGGGTCGAGGCCGAGGAGGTCGCGGTAGAACTCCGGGGGCGAGAGCGTCGCCGACATCGAGACCGTCGCGGCGGCGGCGTTGAGAGTCACGCCGAGCAGGCGCGACGGATCCTTGCAGAGGATCGCGAGCCTGGCGCCCTTCGGGCCTCGAGAGGCCAGGATGTCGAACGCCTCGGCGGCGCGGTCGCCCGCGGCGGCCTGTTTCGACACGTCGTGGAAACGCGCGTACGTGAAGTAGAGGTCGAGAACGGGGTCGTCGGGCACGCGCTCGCTCCCGGCGCGGAGCTCGGCGAGGTGGCGCACGAGGAGCGATTCCATCTCGAGCCGCAGGTCGTCGAGGCGAGCCTCGTCGAGCGTCGTGAGGTCGGCGGCCTCCCGCTCCTCCTCGGGCAGGATCGACGCGGCCTCGACGACGAGGCGCAGGAGGCGCCGGGCCGCCTCGCCTGCGTCCCACGCCGTTCTCGCGTTCGAGGTGCCGATCCGCTGCTCGAGGGCCCTGAGGTCGGCCTCTGCGAGCTCGGGCGAGTAGTAGCCACGGCCGCGGTCGACGAGGTTGTGCGCCTCGTCGACGAGGAGGAACGCGTCGCGCAGGGCCGCGGGCTCGCGAGCGTCCGAAAGGGCGACGATGGGGTCGAACACGTAGTTGTAGTCGCCGATCACGACGTCCGCGCGGGAAGAGAGCTCGAGCGAGACCTCGAACGGGCACACCGTCTCGGCGCGGGCTTCCTCGAAGATGGTGTCCGGGTCGAGGTGCCGGTGGGTCTCGATGAGGCGCTCGAGGAGACCGGACGCCTCCATCTTGGCCCCGTAGTCCTTCGCGTACGGGCAGTGGTCCTCGTGGCAGAGGACGACGTCGTTCGCGCACATCCGCTCCTTGGCGCGGAGCCGGACGGACCGGAAGGAATCGCCCTCGATGCGCCCGAGCGTCTTCTCGTAGATCTCCTGCTGCGTCGTCTTCGCCGTGAGAACGTAGAGACGGCGGCCCGTTTCGAGGGCGGCCTTCAGGAGCGGAAAGAGCGCGGCCGCCGTCTTCCCGATGCCCGTGGGCGCTTCGGCGAGGAGGTGCTCGCCGTGCGCGGCCGCGCGCGCGGCGGCCGCCGCCATCTCGCGCTGGCCCTGCCGGTAGCTCTCGTGCGGGAAGACGAGGGTCGCAGCCTCGGCGGCCTTCGCGTCGGCGAGGGCGCGCTCCTCGAGGAACGCATCGAGGAGGAGACGCGTCCGACTGACGAGGTCGGAGAGCGTCCTGTCCGGCTCGTGTGCGACCTCGATGATCTTCGTGGCGCCCGTCTCGATGTCGGCGAGGATGAGGCGGCCCGCGACCTCGCGTCCCTCGGCCGCGGCGACCGCGTGCATGTACCAGCGGAGCTGGAGCTGGAAGCGCTCGAGCCTCGGCGAGCCCGGCAGGCGTGCGAGGTCCTCGGCGAAGTGCAGGGACTTCACCTCGTCGACGACGACGCGGTTCCCGTCTTCCCACCGGCCGTCGAGACGTCCCTCGAAGACGGCCGTGAAGTCGTCGACGGGGTACGTGAGCCGGACGCCTTTTTCCACGGCATATCCGGGCACGGCCTCGAGGTTCTCGCCGAGGACGCGGCGGTGAACGGCCTGCCCGATCCAGAGGCGCTCGAAGCCGTCGCCGCGATCGAAGCCCACGCGCCGCGCGCTTCCGCCGAGGAGAGCGGCGGGGGACAGCGAGATCGTCTTCCCGACGAGGTCGATCGTGAGCGCCACGCGGGATTGTAGCGGGCGTTCGGAGGCTTCCCCTGCGCAGCAAATGAGGCTAAAATCCGAGCATGAGGCCCCTGTTCTCGGGTCGGGTGGCGTGCCTTCTGGTGTCCGCCGCGCTCCTGGCGGCTCCGCCGGCTGTGGCTGCGAAGAAGAAGGCACCGCGCGCTTCGCCCGCGACGCTCGAGCAGCGCCTCCTCGCGATCGCCAAGCATCCGCCGGTTCGCCGCTCCGAGGCCGGTGTCGTCGTCGTGCGGCTGGGAGACGCGAAGCGGCTCGTGGCGGTCAACGCGGACCGGCCCCTCGTCCTCGCATCGGCGACGAAGCTCTTCACGTCGGCGGCCGCGCTCGACCGCCTCGGGCCCGGCTATCGGTTCCGGACGCGTCTCTACCGCGACGCTCAGATCGGCCCCGACGGCGTGCTGCCGGGCCACCTCATCGTCGTGGGCGGCGGGGATCCCGGCCTCTCGGGGCGGTGGTACGACGACGACCCTCTGGCCGTCTTCCGGCCGTGGGCGCAGTCGCTCGTGACCAGGGGCCTGCGCGAGATCCAGGAAGGGCTCGTTCTGGACGCGTCGTTCTTCGACGACGTCCAGGTACACCCCGACTGGCCGACGGAGCAGGAGGCGCGCTGGTACCAGGCCCCCGTTTCCGCGCTTTCGTATAACGACAACGTCGTTCTCGTCCGCGCCTCCGGAGGCGTGCGGCCCGGTGCCCCCGCGCTCCTGGGGTTCGACCCTCTCGGGCCGCCGCTCGTGAACCTCATCTCGCAGGTCGTGACGGCATCGCGGCGGACGCGCATCGGAGTCCGCCGGACGGCCGGAAGCCACACGGTCGTCGCCGCAGGCGCGGTCGGCAAGAACCGCACCTGGACGGGCGACGTCACCGTCCCGGACCCGCCCCTCTACCTCGCGGGCGCGCTCGCCCAGGTGCTGCAGGAGAGCGGGATCCGGATCTCCGCGCCGCCGACGGTCTGGACGGAGGCGACCCCCCCCGCGCCGCGAGTTCTCCTTCATTCGCACGAGACGCCGCTGCTTCCCGTTCTCGCCGTCTGCAACAAGCGCTCGCAGTCCTTCTTCGCCGAGCAGATCCTCAAGACGCTGGGCGCCGAGACACGTGGAAAGGGCACCTGGGAGAACGGCCGCACCGAGGTCCGGGCCGTTCTCGGGGGGCTGGGCCTCGACCCGCGGCGATACGACCTGGCGGACGGCTCGGGCCGCGCGCACACGAACCGGGCGAGCGCGGGCGCCTACGCGGACTTCCTCGAGGCGCTCGCGACGAGGTGGAGCCACTTCGAGGATTTCAGGACGACGCTCGCGGTTTCCGGCGAGCCCGACGGGACGCTTCGCCACCGGCTCCAGACGGAGGCGACGCGGGGAAAGGTCTTCGCGAAGACGGGAAACGTCGCAGGCGTCAGCACGCTTTGCGGTTACGTGACCGCGCGGAGCGGGCAGACGTATGCCTTCGCGATTCTCCTGAACGGCGGCGTCGGCGAACGCCGCGGCCACGCGTTCCAGGACCGCTTCCTGCAGGAGCTGGCGAACCGGGGGTGAAAAGAACGGAATTCTTTGAAGTGGTCCCGAGCATCCGGGGCGCCGGAGCTCTCGTCGCGAGGGCCTCGCCCCTTTCGCTTCTCGAAGAAAATCCGAAACACCGTCACGTCGTGAGCTGTGCCGTCGGGAGAAAACGCGGGGCTTTCCTGGCCTTCGTCGCCTGCTCGAACGCGTAGGCCAGCTTCAAGAGCGTTCCCTCGCTCCAGGCGCGTCCGAAGAACGACAGCCCCACGGGCAGGCCGAAGACGAAGCCCGCGGGGACGGTGACGTGCGGGTAGCCCGCCACGGCCGGTGCGGTGGACGCGTCGCCGAGCCAGCGGTCGCCGTTCACGAGGTCCGTCACGCAGGCGGGGCCGAGCGTCGGCGCGACGAGCGCGTCGAGCCTGTGCCGGTCCATCGTCGCGTCGATCCCCTCGGTGCGCGCGAGGCGGCGGGACTTCGCGAGCGCCTCGAGATACTCGAACGACGTCAGCGGCCCCTTCGCCTCGGCCTTCAGGAACGTGTCCTGCCCGAAGTACGGCATCTCCTCCTTCGCGTGCCTCTCGTTGAACGCGATGACGTCCTTCAGCGTCTTCACGGGCGCACCCGTCCCCAAACGAGCGAAGTAGGCGTTCAGGTCCGCCTTGAATTCGTAGCGGAGGACGACGCCCTCCGGCTCGCCGATCTTCGCGGCGGAAGTGAGCTCGACCGGGTCGACGAGCTCGGCGCCCGCGCTCTCGAGCGCCGCGAGCGCCTCGGCCATGGCGGCGTCGACGCGGTCGAGGAATCCGAAGAGGCTGCGGACGACACCGATCCGGGCGCCCGCGAGCCCCCGCGGGTCGAGGAACGCCGTGTAGTCGGGTATGGCCTTCCGCTCGCTCGCGCCACTGGCCGGATCCTGCGCATCCATGCCGGCAAGGGCCCCGAGGAGGATCGCGGCGTCGCGCACGGTTCGGGCCATCGGGCCGGCGGTGTCCTGCGAGTGCGAGATCGGAATGATGCCGGACCGGCTCACGAGCCCGACCGTCGGCTTGACCCCGACGATGCCGTTCGCCGAGGCCGGGCTCACGATCGAGCCGTCCGTCTCGGTTCCGACGGCGGCCGCGCAGAGGTTCGCAGCTACGGCGACGCCCGAGCCGGAGCTCGAGCCGCACGGGTTTCGGTCCAGCGCGTACGGGTTCTTCGTGAGGCCGCCGCGCCCGCTCCAGCCGCTCGTGGACGTCGAGGAGCGGATGTTCGCCCACTCGGAGAGGTTCGTCTTGCCGAGGAGGACGGCGCCGGCCTCGCGAAGGCGCCGCACCACGAAGGAATCCGCGGACGGCTTGGATCCGACGAGGGCGAGCGACCCGGCCGTCGTCGCCATGCGGTCGGCGGTGTCGATGTTGCCCTTCACGAGGACCGGGATGCCGTGGAGCGGGCCGCGCGACCCCCTCTCGCGGCGCTCGCGGTCGAGGGCGTCGGCGATCGCGAGGGCGTCGGGGTTCACCTCGATGACGCTCCTCAGCGCAGGCCCGGTCCGGTCGATCGCTTCGTATCGGGAGAGGTACTTCTCGGCGAGGGATCGCGCGGACCATCTTCCACGGTTCATTCCGTCCTGAAGGTCCCCGATCGTCGCCTCGGCGAGGTCGAAGGGGCGGTCGCCCGAGGGGGCAGGGACGGCGCCCGCGGCGTCGAGGGGCCGCGCCGCGGCCGCGAATCCGTAAGCGACGGAGGAGGCGACGAGCTGACGGCGTGTGAGAGGGCTCATGCCGGGACGATATCAACGCCGAGGCCTTACACTCGCACGTCCCATGGATTACCGCGCGCTCCTCCGCAACGTCGAGAAGACTCTCGAGGCGATCGAGGGGACGGAAAACGTCTCGCACACGATCCTGCGCGTCGCCGAGGCCGTCGTGCAGAACTTCCGCAACGAGCTCGGCATCCTCGGCGGCCGGCTCTACCTCCGCGAGGAAAACCTCTACGTGCTCGAGCGCGGCTTCGGCCGCTCGCGGAAGGCCCCGACCGGGCTGGCCGTGCCGGCCGACTACGGCCCGGTCGTGAGGGCGGAGGAGGACGGGATCGTCCTGATGGACCTCAGCGACCCGTCCGTGAACCCCGAGTTCGAGCAGAGGATCGGCGTGACCCGCTTCGCGGCCGTCTCCTTCGGGGAGGAGCGCTACCTCCTCTCCTTCGACGTGCACCCGCGCGTGAGGGCCGAGGACCTCCTTCTCGCCCTGGGAATCATCCGGACCGTTCTCGACTCGAAGGTGAGAACGGGAAAACTCGAGGGGCTCCTCCAGGATGCGCGGCGGATCCAGATGTCGATCCTCCCGCGCCACGTTCCGCACGTGGGGGATTTCGACGTGTTCGGGATCTCGAATCCCGCCGAGATCGTCGGGGGCGACTTTTTCGACTTCCTCCCGCTCGGTGAGAGCTTCGGCGCCGCGATTGCCGACGCCTCGGGCCACGGCCTCCTCGCGGCTCTTCTCGTACGCGACATCTACGTCGGCCTCCGGATGGGGATCGGCAACGACATCAAGATCGCGCGCACGATCGAGCGCATGAACCGGATCTTCTCGAAGAGCCGGCTCACGACGAAGTTCGTCTCGCTGTTCTACGGGGAATTCGATTCGAACGGCGACGTCGTCTACGTGAACGCGGGGCACCCGGCGCCGTTTCACTTCCACGCGGCGCACGGCGGGTTCACCGACCTGCCGCCGACGGGGATGGTCCTCGGACCGATGCCGGACGCGATCTATGGCCGCCGCGCGATGCACATGGACCCTTGCGACGTCGTCCTCCTCTACACGGACGGGGTCGTGGAGTCGCACGACGCGAAGGGGCGCGAGTTCGGAGCGACGCGGCTCAAGCGCCTCGTCTCCGGCGCGCGGCGCCTTTCGGCGCGCGAGATCGCCCACCGGGTAGCGAACGCCGTGAAGTCCTGGAGAGGCGGCGCCGCTCCGGAGGACGACGTGACGGTGGTCGCGATCAAGCGGGGCCCGAAGGGGTCGGGCGAGGCGAGACGCGTCAGGCCCTCGGGCGCTCCCGGAACCACGCCGCCGTCCGGCGGAGACCCTCCGCCAGGCTGACGGGCGCGCCGAGGCCGAGGCTCGCGCGTCCCTTCGTCACGTCGAGGACGCTGCGCCGCTGCTCGCCGGGCTTGGCCGCCTCGTGGGCCGCCTTCACGGACGACCCGCAGGCGCGCGCGACCTCGTCCCACAGGGCATTGACGTTCGTCTCCACGCCCGTCCCCACGTTGAAGACGCCGCCGAGACGCCGGGACGCGGCCGCGCGATTCGCGGCGACGACGTCGCCCACGTAGACGAAGTCCCGGGAGTTGAGGCCGTCGCCGTAGATGACGCAGGGTTTCCCTTCGAAGAGCCGCGCCATCCAGATCCCGACGACGCCCGCCTCGCCGCGGCCGTCCTGCCGCGGGCCGTAGACGTTCGCGTAGCGGAGCGCCGTCACGACGAGAGCCGAGCCGTGGGCGAGGCCGAAGAGGTATTTCTCGCCCGCGAGCTTCGCGACGCCGTAGGGGGAAACCGGGTTCGTCGGGTGGCTTTCGTCCGCGGCGAAGCCCTCGGGGTCGCCGTAGATCGCGCCTCCGCTCGAGGCGAAGACGAGCTGCGTGACGCCGGCGGCGAGCGCGGCGCGCGCGAGCCGGATCGTCCCGATGACGTTCACCTCGGCGTCGAAGACCGGATCCTCGACGGACTTGCGGACGTCGATCTGGGCGGCGTGATGGAGGATCGTGTCGATGTTCTCGGCACGGAGGAGCGCCTCGAAGTCGAACGTTCGAAGGTCGCCCTCCACGAAGCGTGCCTTCGCGGGGACGCGCTCGAGGACGCCGCTCGAGAGGTCGTCGAGGATCGTGACGCGGGAGCCCGCCTCGAGGAACGCGTCGGTGAGGTGCGAGCCGATGAATCCCGCGCCGCCCGTGACGAGGACGGAGCGCGTGTCGTGCATCATGGCGGCGAGGATAGCAATGAGTCGGCCGAAGCCTCTCCCGGTGAGCTTTTTCCGCAAGGACACGGCGGAGGTCGCGCGCGCCCTCCTTGGCTGCCGCCTCACGCGGCACCTGCCGGATGGCCGCGAGCGCTCCGTGATCCTGGTCGAGACGGAGGCCTACCTCGGCGTGAAGGACCGCGCCGCCCACACCTGGGGCGGACGCAAAACGCCGCGCGTCGCGCCGATGTGGGGAGAGGGCGGCCACGCGTACGTGTACTTCGTCTACGGCATGCACTTCTGCATGAACGTCGTGACGCAGGAGGAGGGGACACCCGAGGCGGTTCTGCTGAGAGCGGGGATTCCGGAGATTTCTTTGAAGGTGGGTGGGGCTGCTGGCGGCGCCTTGGAGAGCCTGCAGCGGCGAAGCGCCGGCGCGCATTCACTTTCTAAGAAATCCCCCGGTTCTCTCGTGGCCTCCGGCCCCGCGAAGCTCTGCGCGTACCTGCGCGTGACGACCGCGCTGTCCGGCGCGTCCTTCTCCGGCCCCGAGCTCGTCCTGTCGCGCGGGCCGCGCGCGCGTTTCGAAGTTCTCTCGGGGCCGCGCGTGGGCGTGGACTACGCCGGGGCGGCGGCGCGCTGGCCGCTGCGCTTCGCCGTGGCGAGTTGTCCGGCCGTGACCAGGCCGGGGACACTCACTTGAGCGAAATGACGCCGCTCGTCTGGAGCTTCGCGAACACGCGGAGGACTTCGGCCTCGGGGAAAGGCGAGATCCGGGCGATCGACTTAACGTCCCACATCCCGTTGATGCGCGACACGATGAAGGCCTCGTTCGGCGTGAACGCGAACGACATGAGCTCTTCCATGGGTTTCGAGAGGGTCGGTACGGCTCCGGGCGGGATCTTCGGCCCCGGCTCCGCGGGGGCCTGCGGGTGCTTCGCTTGCGCCGCGAGGGCCGGAGCCGGAGGCGCCTGCTT
>JBAUSZ010000386.1:0-5184 GCA_049581965.1 Thermoanaerobaculia bacterium
GGTCTACGCGGAGATTCCGAACGGAAACGGGAAAGGGAAGCTCCGGCCCGTCGCGGTCAAGACCCTCATCACGGACGGGAACATGACGGCGATCGACAGCGCCGACCTCAAGGAGGGCGACGAGATCATCGTCGGCCTCGCCACCGCGCGTGCGAGCGCTCCAAGCCCGGGAGGCCAGGGCGGCGGCCGCCGGCCTTTCTGATGAGGGGACGGCCGGCCGTGGCGCGACCCGTCATCGAGATCGAGAATCTGACCCGCATCTACCAGATGGGCGAGACGGAGGTGCGCGCGCTGGACGGCGTGACGGTCGAGGTCGAGCCGGGCGAGTTCCTCGCGGTCATGGGCCCTTCGGGTTCGGGAAAATCCACGTTCATGAACATCGTCGGCTGTCTCGACCGGCCGACGGCCGGCCGCTACGTCCTCGAGGGCGTCGACGTGTCGTCCCTCGGGCGGGATGCGCGCGCCGAGATCCGGAACGACAAGATCGGATTCGTCTTCCAGAACTTCAACCTCCTGTCGCGGACGACCGCTCTCGAGAACGTGGAGCTGCCGCTTCTCTACTCGAGGAAGTCGAAGCTCACGGACGAGGAGGCCCGGACGCGCGCGATGCGTTGCCTCGAGCGCGTGGGGCTCGGCGATCGCTGGGACCACACGTCCGCGCAGCTCTCGGGCGGCCAGCAGCAGCGCGTCGCGATCGCAAGGAGCCTCGTGAACGAGCCGACGATCCTCCTCGCCGACGAGCCGACCGGAAATCTCGACTCGCACACCTCCGAGGAGGTGATGGCGATCTTCCAGGCCCTCAACGACGAAGGGAAAACGGTGCTGCTCATCACGCACGAGCCGGACATCGCGCAATTCGCCAGGCGCATCGTGACGTTTCGCGACGGTAAGGTCCTGAGCGACGTCGCCGTCGAGGACCGCAGGCGTGCCCTGGCCGCCACGGGGAGCGCCGCGTGACGAAGTCCGGCAACATCCTGAAGGTCGCCTTCCGGGCTCTCGGCCGCAACAAGCTGCGCTCGCTCCTCACGGCGCTCGGAATCATCATCGGCGTCGCGTGCGTGATCGCGACGATCGGGATCGGCGAGGGCGCGCGCCTCCAGACCGAGAACCAGCTGAAATCGCTCGGGACGAACTTCCTCATGATCTTCCCGGGCACGACGACGTCCTCGGGCGCGCGTTCGGGCTGGGGGAGCAACTCGAAGCTCTCCTCGGAGGACGTCGACGCGATCCGCCGCGAGATCGGAACGGTCGCCTACGTCTCGGCGACGATCCGGACGGTCGCGCAGGTCATCTACGGAAACCAGAACTGGTCGACGTCCATTCAGGGCGGCGAGGTCGACTGGCCGCTCATCCGCTCCTGGAACCTCGCGACGGGCCAGTTCTACACGGACCAGGACAACCGTTCGGCCGCGAAGGTTTGCGTGATCGGCCGGACGGTTGCGACGAACCTCTTCGGTGACGAGGACCCGGTCGGGAAGATGATTCGCATCAAGAACATCCCCTTCCGGGTCGTGGGCGTCCTGGAGCCCAAGGGCGGCTCGATGATGGGGCAGGACCAGGACGACATCGTCGTCGCGCCCTACGAGACCGTCCGCAAGAAGCTCATGGGGACGACGGCGGTCGGGGCGATCCTCGCCTCCGCGTCGTCCAACGAGCTGGTCGACTCGGCCCAGGGCGAGATCACGGCCCTCCTGAGGCAGCGCCACCGGATCAACAAGGCGGCGGGGCAGGACGACGACTTCATGATCCGGTCGCAAACCGAGATGCTCGAGCAGGCCGCGGCGCAGAGCCGCACGATGTCGACGCTCCTCTGGTCCATCGCGGGCGTCTCGCTGCTCGTCGGCGGGATCGGGATCATGAACATCATGCTCGTGTCCGTGACGGAGCGCACGCGCGAGATCGGCGTAAGGATGGCAATCGGCGCCAAGGGCGGCGACATTCGCGCGCAGTTCCTCGTCGAGGCGGTCGTCCTCGCGATCGCGGGGGGCTCCGTCGGCATCGGCCTGGGCCTCGGGATCCAGCGGTTCGTCGCGAGGTTCGCCGGCTGGCCAGTCTCCCTCGAGCCGACGGCGATCGCGCTCGCGTTCGCGTTCTCGGCGGTCGTCGGGATCGCGTTCGGCTTCTACCCGGCGCTCAAGGCGAGCCGCCTCGATCCCATCGAGGCCCTCCGCTACGAGTAGCTCCAGCCCTCCGCCCCGGCGGCTGGCGGGGCTGACGCACAACAGAAAACGCAAAAAGGGGCAAAACGGGCGCCCAATCGGGCGATTCCCCGTGCTTTCGGGGCCCCGAGGTGAAAGACTCCGAGAGAGAGACCCGATCTCAGAGGAGGCACCGATGCCCGTGTGCAGGCGTTTGCGGAGGATGTTCGTGTCGGTGCTTGGCGTCGCTCTCGCCCTATCCTCCGTCGCAGCGGCCCAATCCTCCTCTTCGGTCTGGACCATTCCCGGCACGGTCAACGCCGGCGGGTTGAACAACACCCGGTTCGTCTCGGATCTCGCCGTGACGAATCCGGGAAGCGTCACGGTCCAGGCGACGATCTCGTTCGTTCCGGCGAACGGCACGTCGCCCAGGCAGGTCACGCTGACCGCGGGGCAGACGATCGCCTATCGCAACGTACTCGACAGCCTCTGGGGCGCGCAAGGCGCCGGGGCGACGCAGGTTGCGAGCGATGCGCCGCTCCTCATCCGGGCGCGGACGTACAACACGGCGGCTTCCGGAACCTTCGGCGTGGCACTCCCGGTCTTCGCCGACGACCGCCTGCTCGCGCCCGGGGACTCGGCCGACAGCCTCTGGATCTCCCAGTCGGCAGACGGGACCTCCGGCTACAGGACGAACGTCGCCGTCGTGTTTCCGGATGAAGGCGGCGGTGAGGCCCGGGTCACCGTTTACGACGCGGACGGGAACGAAATCGGCAGCCAGCCGTTCTCTCTCGGCTCGGCCGGCTTTCAGCAGTTCGGAGTGGGGAGCTTCGCCGGGTCCGTTGCGATCGCACGCGCCGAGATCCAGGTGATCCGTGGAACGGCCGCCGCCTACTCCGTCGTCGTCGACAACGTGACGGGTGACAGCTCGCTCTTCACGTTCGAAAGCCTGCCAGCCGGCTGGCAGGACGTCCTGGTCAACGGCGTGGCGCGGAGGGATGGCCGGAACAGCACCTTCTTCCGGACGGACGGCCGCTTCTACAACCCGGCCTCCGAGGACGCGACGGTCACGGTCGCTTTCCACGACAATCGGAACGCGAACGAGGCGCCGGTCACGAAGGACTTCATCGTCCCGGCGGGAAAGATCCGCGACGTCGTCGACGTGCTCGACTCTCTCCTCGGCCTTCCTGTGGGCTCTGCAGGGGCGTTGCGCTTCACGTCTGGAACGCCGGTGGCGATCCTCTGCCGGACGAGCAACGTCGACCCTCTCGGCGTCAAGCCCGGCACGTTCGGCGCGCAGCAGAAGCCCAGGCCGCTCCTCTCGTTCCTCATGTCGGCGGACGCGGGAGCGATCGTCACGGGCATCCGCCAGAACGCGGCGTTCCGGACTAACGTCGGATTCGCCGCGGGAGCGGACGGGGCGGAATACGCCCTGACGCTGAAGAGCGCGGCCGGCGCGACGGTCGCAACGGCGACGGGCTCGCTCGGGGTTTTCGGCTGGACGCAGCCGAACGTCGCGGACCTGTTCCCGGGCACGACGGTTCCCGAGGACGCGACGCTTCTCGTGCGCGTCACGTCGGGAAGCGTCGACGTTTTTGATTCCTCGATCGACAACGCCTCGGGCGATCCCGTCGTCACGCCGATCATGCCGTTGGTCGTCGACATCCCGTCGGCGGCGACGATCGGGCCTGCGGGCGGGGCGATTCGCTCCACCGACGGTGCGCTGACGCTCAGGGTGCCGGCGGGAGCCCTCGCCGCGCCGACCGCAATGTCGATCGCGACCACGGCGAACGGCGCACCCAGCCCCCTGGGCGCCGGCTACGATCTATCGCCCGCCGGGCTCGCGTTTGCGAAGCCGGCGCTCCTGAGCCTGAGGTTCGGGACGGAAGCGCTGCCCTTCGACGAGATCGAGGGAGCCGCCGTCGTGGTTCTCACGGGCGGGCGGTGGGCCGGGCTGGCGGGAGGAAAGGTCGACACGGCCTCACGATCGCTCGTGCTTCCCCTCCAGAGCACGAGCCCGGCGGGGGCAGCCCCCGCCGCGCGAGCCGGACTCGACGCCGCACCGACCTCGTTCGCGGCGGACGTCGCAGTCCGGGTGAAGAAGCCCGTGTGGCTTCCCACGTCGAGCGCCGGATGGACCCTCGAGGTCGTCTACCTGACACGGCCCACGAGCACGGGCCCGAGGTTTGAATACGAGCTGATCGGAACCCGCAACGTCACGGTGAAGTGGACCAAGCCGACGTTCGGCAACTTCGATTCGCTCGCCGGTCCTCAGGTGATCTACACGGCGCCGAATCAGATTCCGGACGTCTTCTCGGTCGTCAAGTCGAGCGTGGCGGTCACGCAGAACGGCACCAGCACCGTGGGCCTGTCCTTCAGCTTCAAGCTCATTCGGCGGAACTGGCGGCTGGACGTCTTCTACTTCATCGACCTTCCGTGCAGCAGCACGAACACCGAGGTCTCCATCCAGCTTCACGGGGACGGAGCCAAGGCCTACAACACCTTCTCTTTCCGGGACGACATGACGTTCCGGACGAACCCCGCCCCCCCGCCGGCCCCTGTCACGGTCCCGACAATGGCCAGCTGCAATAAATGCCCGAACTTCAAGGTCGGCCCAACGCCAGGCCCTCTCACCCTGAAGAACCTCACCGGGGGCTTCTTCGCCGGCATTCCGGGCTTCATGTTGGCCGGCGGGACGTTCCAGAAGACCGGGCTCCCGGGCTATTCCGAGGACTGCCCGTTCCCGTACGGGCATTTTCCCAACGAGGGCACGGACATCGACCTCCCCGTAATCCTCAGCCCGGGAAACGACCCTTTCTGGCATCTCTCGAACGACCCGTTGCTCGTCGAATCCCCGGCCGGGGCCATCGTCGTGAAATACGAATGGAGGTGGGTCGACGGGGACCTGCCATGAGGTGGCTGCGAAGCCTCTAGGTCTCAGGACGCCGGCAGCCGCGCGAGGGCGCGGTGCGCCTCCGCCGCCTTCTTGTGCCCGAGGCGCGCCTCGATCGTCGCGAGCCGGCCGTGGGCGCTGGCGACCCCGGTT
>JBAUSZ010000387.1:0-6832 GCA_049581965.1 Thermoanaerobaculia bacterium
ATCTCGAAGGCCAGCATCGCGGCGAGCGGCCCGCCGGCACCCGCCGCGGCCGCGACCCACACCCGGAGCCGTTCGCGCGACGGGGGCCACGCGCCCGCGAGAAGAGGAAGGAGCGCGAGGGGAACGAACGCGAGGTTCACGGCCTTCGTCAGGACGAACCAGCCGGCAAGGAAGCCCGAAGCTGCCGCGTTCCGGACCGCCGGCGAACCCGCTGCGCGCGACGCGCGCAGGCCAAGCAGGACCGTGAAGACGAGGCACGCCGCCTGGAGCGGCTCGGAGAAACCGAAGGCCGTGTACGCCCAGAGCGGGGACCCGAGGGCGGTGCCGAAGATCGCCAGGCCCTGCCCGAAAGCGCCAGCCCCGAGCTCGGCCGCCAGAAGGCCGGCGCCCGCGGCGGCAGCGGTCACGAGGAGCACCTGGAGGAGGACGAACAGCGTCTGGGACGTGCGCACCCCGAAGGCCTCCTCCCACGGCTTCGCGAGCGCGGCGAAAGGGACCTCGACGAGCGGCAGCCCCATCCCGTAGGGAGCCACCGCGTCTCCGCCCGGCCGCGGAATGCTGAAGTGCTGGTTGCGCGAGATGCCGATCCCACCCGTCGTCGCGATCGAGATCGCCGTGTAGAGCATCTGCTGCTCGTCGCTCACGGTGCCGAGCGTGCGCTCCTCGGCGGTCGCGGCGAGGAGGACGAAGGCGGCCGCGACACACGCGGCGAGCGGGCGGCTCAGCGCCGGTCCTCTCCGGATTCGAGCGGGAGCGTGAGGCGTCCGGAGCCCGCGAGGGCCCGTCGGACGGCCGCAGCGGGGTCCGTCTCGACGACGAAGTAGTCGGATCCGTCGCGGGCGAAGCCCTCGTCCGCGATGCGGCGCATCGCGAGGAGCAGCGGGTCGAAAAAGCCCGAGCCGTTGTAGAGCACGATCGGCCGCCCATGATGCCCGAGCTGGCGCCAGGTAACGATCTCGAAGAACTCGTCCAGCGTGCCGTAGCCGCCCGGCAGCGCGAGAAACCCGACCGCGGCGTCCGCCATCGCGGCCTTGCGCTCGTGCATCGTGTTCACCACCTCGAGGTGCGTGAGGCCGCCGTGGGCGACCTCCTTCGCCGCGAGGCCCGCGGGGATCACGCCGTAGACCGGGCCGCCTTCCTCGAGCACGGCGTCGGCGAGGACGCCCATGAGCCCGACGCGGCCGCCGCCGTAAACGAGCCCGGCTCCGGCTCGAACGATCTCGCGGCCGATGCAGGCGGCTTCCTCGCCGTAGGAGGGGGCGAGGCCCGCGCGCGATCCGCAGAAGACGGCGATCATTGGACGGTCGAAAGACGGGGCCATCGCACGGATGATGCCCGATCGCGGGCCGCCTGCTAAGGTCGCCGGGTGGAGCGCCTCGACCCGGCCCGCGCGAGCCTGAGAGACGCATTGCTCCGGCACGTCCCCGGTGACGCACGCGAGGCCGTGGACCTCGCGGCGATCCTGCGGCTCGTCGAAACCGAACCGGGCTGCTTTTCGCGAAAGACGTTCGCGCCCGGCCACGTGACCGGCAGCGGGTTCATCGTGCACCCCGGAACTCGTCGAGTTCTCCTCCACCACCACCGGAGGCTCGACGCGTGGCTCCAGATGGGTGGACACGACGAGGGCGAAGGCGACCCGCGCGCGACCGCGCTGCGCGAGGGCGCCGAGGAATCCGGCCTCGCGGACCTCATGCTCCTCTCCCCGGAGATCCTCGACGTCGACATCCACCCGATCCCGGCCGGCAAGGGCGAGCCGCCTCACCTGCACCACGACGTGCGCTATGCGCTCGCGACTCGGACGCCCGAGGCGATCCTCAGGGACGACGCCGAATCGGTCGACCTCCGCTGGTTCGGGTTCGACGAGGCGGCGACCAGGATGGGCGATCCTGACGCGACCCGCGCCCTCACCCGCCTCGGGCGGCTGCTGGACGTGGCCCCGGCGCGCTGAAAGGGCTCAACCCTCCTCTGCGTCCGCGTTCTGGTCTTCGTGCGCCACGGCCTCGTCATACATCTCGTCGATGACGTCCCGATACTTGGAGGCGACGACGCGGCGTTTGATTTTCAGTGTCGGGGTCAGCTCGCCCCCCTCGATCGAGAAGTCCTCGGTCAGGAGCCGGAAGGCGCGGATCTGGCGCTCGTGCGGCTCGTCGCCGTTGAGGATCTCGATGGCCTGCTTGAAGAGCGCAAGGACGCGCGGGTCTCCAACGAGGTCCTGGCGCGTGTGGTAGGCCACGCCCGCGCCGACCGCCCAGCTCTCGAGCTTCTCGAAGTTCGGCACGACGAGCGCCGAGAGGAACTTGCGGCGGTCGCCGATCAGGACGGCAGCCGAGACGAATCGAACGGCCTTCAGCGCGGCCTCGATCGGCGCCGGCGCGATGTTCTTGCCGTAGGCGTTGATGAGGATTTCCTTCTTGCGGTCCGTGAGCGTCAGGAAGCCGTCGAGGTCGAATCGCCCGATGTCGCCGGTGAGGAACCATCCGTCGGCGTCAAAGACGCTCGCCGTCTCCTCCTTCTTGCGCCAGTAGCCGCCTTCCATGATGTTCGGGCCCTTCGCGAGGACCTCGCCGTCCGGCGCGATCCGGATTTCCACCCCGGGAATCGGCCGCCCGACGGTGCCGAGCCGCCACTCGCCCGGGCGGTTGCACGCGAGGACGGGGCTCGTCTCCGTGAGGCCGTAGCCTTCGTAGACCTCGACGCCCGCGCCCCAGAAGAACGCCGCGACGTCGTACGCGAGGGGTGCGCCGCCCGAAATGGCGAAGCGGAACCGCCCCCCGAGGCGGGCCTTGATCTTCCCGAACACGAGCCGATCCGCGACCCGGTACTTGAGCCTCAGGAGAAACGGCGGCTTCTCGCCGGCTTCGAGGGCCCTGAGATGCGCCGCCCCCGTCCGGACCCCCCAGGCGAACATCCCGCGCCTCAGACGGGGCGCGGCGTCCACGGCGTTCTGGATGCGCGAGAGCATCTTTTCGTAGACCCGCGGGACCGCCGCGAAGCAGTGCGGGCGGACCTCGGCGAAGTTCTCGGAGAGCTTGTCGATCGATTCCGCGTACGCGATCGTCGACGCACGCGAGAAGTAGAGATAGTCGACCATCCGCTCGAAGACGTGACTGAGCGGGAGGAACGACATCGCGACCATCTCGGCGGTCACCTCGAAGAGCGTCGAACAGGTCGCCACGTTCGAGACGAAGTTCTCGTGCGTGAGAATCGCGCCCTTGGGCTCGCCCGTCGTCCCGGAGGTGTAGATCATCGTCGCGAGGTCCGTGGGGAAGACGGATTCCGCTCGTTCCTCCCAGGCTTCCGGGTCCGCGGAGAGGGCCGCCAGGCCCTTCTGCACGACCGTTTCGAAGGGCACGGCCTTGCCGGCGCTCCAGGGTACCTGCTCGAGAACGACGACGTGCCTGAGGTCGGGGCAGCGCTCGCGTACGTCGAGCACCTTCTGGAGCTCGATCGCGTTCGAGACGACGACGACCTTCGCGAGGGAGTCCTTCAGGATGTACTCGACCTGCGGCGCGAGGTAGCTCGTGTAGATCGGCACCGTCATCGCGCCGAGGGAGAGCGTCGCGAAGTCCGTCATCGGCCACTCGGGCCGGTTCTCGGAGAGGATCGCGACGCGGTCCTGGCGATCGACGCCGAGGAGGGCGAGGCCGAGCGCGAGCCCCCTGGTCCGCTCGCCGAAGTCCTCGGCGGAGAGCGGCGCCCAGGCGCCGTCGACCTTCCAGAGGAGAAGGTCCGCCTTGCCGCTCGCGGCGGCGAAGCGGAAGTAGTCGACGAGTGTTTTCGCGGGCAGCGCTTCGATCACGGGCGTCACACCCGATTATGCCGCGTCGGCGGTCAGAGAGCGGTCAAAGTCACGGAAAGGACGTCCTCGCAGCCGTTCTGGATCGCGTCGAGAACGCCGGGCTCGGGCCCGCGGTCGACCTGGATGCGGGCGCACGCGGCCTCGGCACCGGCGAAAACGACATTCTCGGTGCGCTGGACGTTGATTCCCGCGGCCTTCAGGACCCCGAAGACGTGGGCGAGGACGCCGACCCGGTCGCGGTGGCGCACCGCGAGGAGATGGGTCGCGGGCGTGCGGCTGGCCAGATTCACCGCGTTCGGCACCTCACCGCTCGACACGAACGCCGCCACGATGCGGACGGTCTCGGCGGCAATCGCGCTCTGCGCCTGGTCCGTCGAGGCGCCGACGTGATGCGTCCCGATAACGCCCGGAAGTTTCACGATTCCGTCCTCGAAGGCGCCGGTGCCGCCCGGGGGCTCCTTCTCGAAAACGTCGAGGCCGGCACGGACGCCGCGCTCGGCGACGGCCTTCCGCAGCGACCCGGCGTCCACGACTTCGCCACGGCTCGTGTTCACGAAGAACGCGCCCGGTTTCATGGCCGCGAAGAACTTCGCGTCCAGAATGCTCCTCGTCTCCTTCGTCAGGGCGCAGTGGACGGTCACGACGTCGGAAGCCGCCGCGAGCGCGTGGAGCGAGTCGGCGCGCGCGATCCCGAGCCGGGCCGCGCGGTCGTCGTCCAGCGAACGGCTCCAGGCGACGACCGGCATCCCGAAGGCGCTTGCACGCGTGACGACCTCGAGGCCGATCGCTCCGAGGCCGACGACGCCGAGCGTGCGGCCCGCGAGGCCCCGGGCCTTCCCGTACTCGGACTTGTTCCAGACTCCGTCGCGCAGGTCCACCGCCTGCTCGACGAGCCGGCGGTCCAGCGCGAGGATGAGACCCCACGCGAGCTCCGCGACCGCAATCGCGTTCTTGCCCGGGCAGTTCGAGACGGCGACCGCGGACGCCGATGCCGCCGCGAGGTCGATCGTGTTCACGCCGGCGCCCGCCCGGACGATGAGTGCGAGGCCGGAGGCCCTCGAGATTTCGGCCGCGGTCACCTTCGTGGACCGGACGACGAGGACTTCGGCCCTTGTTTCGGCGAGCCTCGCGCCGAGTGTCTCGCCCTCGGCCTTCGGCTCGTAGACGACCTCGCACCCGAGGGCCCTGAGGCCGGCGAGGCCCGCTTCTTCGAACTTGTCGGCGACGAGGACTTTCATGATCTCCCTCAGAAGCGGTGGACGAAGAGGCCCGAGCGCAACTTCGGCTCGAACCAGGTGGACTTCGGCGGCATCGTGACGCCGGCGTCGGCGATCGCCATGACGTCCGAGATCTGCGTCGGGTACATCGCGAACGCGACGGCCCCCCGCCCGGAGCGCACGCGCTCCTGGAGTTCTCCCGTGCCCCGGATCCCGCCGACGAAGTCGATGCGCGGGTCCGTGCGCGGGTCGCCAATGCCGAGGACCGGCGCGAGGAGACGGTCCTGAAGAAGGGAGACGTCGAGGGAAGAGATCGGGTCCGACGCCGCGACCGGCTTTTTCGGTGTGAGGGTCTGCCAAGATTCTTCGAAGAACATGGAGAACGTCCCGCGGCGGGCCGGCTCCGCAGCTGCTGCGGGGGCGACCGTGAACTCGGCTTTCACACCTTCTAGGAAATCTTCTCTTCTCTTTCCCCCAAAATCCTTCACCACCCGGTTGTACGGGAGGATCGCGAGCTGCCGGTCCGGGAAGATCGCGGCCGGAAACCAGTTGACGGGGTGATCGTCGGGGAGCGTGCCGCCCGTGCGCTCCCTCAGGGCCGCGCGGGCCCGCGACGCCGAGGCCGACCGGTGATGGCCGTCCGCGACGTAGAGAAGCGGCACCGCGGCGAACGCGGAGACGAAGAACCCGACGTCCGGCTCCGGGACGATCCAGAGCGTGTGCCTCACCGCGTCCACCGCCTCGAAGTCGAACTCGGCGGTCCGCGCCGTGACGGACGCGACGCGCGCGTCGATCGCGTCGACGGCCCGGTACGTCAGGAAGACGGGTTCGGCATGCGCGGACTGGGTCAGGACGTGGCGGACCCGGTCGTCCTCCTTGTCCTTGCGCGTCTTTTCGTGCTTGCGGATGACGTCCGTGTCGTAGTCGTCCACGGAGCAGGCCGCGACGAAGCCGTCCTGCGAGCGGCCCCGCCAGGTCTGGCGGTACACGAGGAGTCGCGGCACGGAATCCGCGACGAGCGTGCCGTCGGCGAAGAAGCGGTCGAGGTTCTCCCTCCCCTTGCGGTAGACCTCGTCGGCGTGGATGTCGGTCGATTCCGGAAGGTCGATCTCCGGACGGCAGACGTGGAGAAACGACGCGGAGTTGCCGGCCGCGAGCGCTCGCGCTTCCCGGGTGTCGACGACGTCGTAGGGCACGGAGGCGACGCGCGGGGCGAGCGCCCTCGGCGGGCGGCCGGAAGGGAACGGTCGGACGCGGGCCATGTGCGGAGAGTATCAACCGTCCGGCCCGGTGCGAGCCCGTGCCGAGCCGGATTTGCACCCCCGTGCTAAGCTTTTTTCATCGACCGGACCCCGGATCGCTGAAAGGAACCCGCGGAATGAAACTGTACGTCGGCAACCTCTCCTATGGCGTGAACGATGCTTCCCTCCGGGCCCTCTTCGAGGCCTACGGCGCGGTGGAATCCGCCACCGTCGTCGCCGACCGCGACTCGGGCCGCTCCAAGGGTTTCGGCTTCGTGGAGATGAGCGACGCGGACGCCCAGAAGGCGATCCAGGCGCTCAACGGCTCCCAGCACGACGGCCGGACCATCCGCGTGAACGAGGCGCGCCCGAAGACCGACGCGCCTCGCGGGCCGAGGGGCCCCCGCTGATCCGTCCGGGCGCACCCGGCGGCGCCCCGCTCAAACTCAAGAGAACCCTGACGGCCGCGATCGCCTCGATTGCGGCCTTTTTTCTCCTGGGCGGAGCCGGGCCCGCCGGGGACGACCTCGTATTCACGGGCGCGCGCGTCGTCGACGGCACCGGCGCCCCGTGGT
>JBAUSZ010000388.1:0-3954 GCA_049581965.1 Thermoanaerobaculia bacterium
CGCGGCGCCCGCGCCGCCGGCGTCGCCGCTTCGCCGGTGCCTCGCCGGGTGAGCCCGGAGTCGGGCCCTCGGGCGGCTCGTTGCCGAACCCCGTTTCGGGGGCCTCGAGACCGAACGCCTCGCGCGTCCAGAAGTCGGCGGCGAAGAGAAGAGAAGACGCTTCTTCTTCGAGTGAAGAGACGGAAGAAGGGACCGCAGAGGGGACTTCCTCGAAAGTGGGTGGGGCAGCGGCGGCCGGCTCGCGCGGCCCGACGGGTTTCGGCTCCGGCGGTGCCGCAGGCTCTTCCACCTTCGAAGAAATTTTCGGCGCCGCAGGCGCCGTCTTCTCTTCCGGCGCCGCAGGCGCCGCGAAGAGCTTGTCGTCGGCGAAGTCGACGGGGATCTTCATCCCGATGAGACGCTGGATCGCGTCGAGCGAAAAGACGTAATCCTCGTCCGCGAGCGAGATCGCCTTCCCCGCGCGGCCCGCGCGCGCCGTGCGGCCGATGCGATGGACGTAGTCCTCGGGGTCCTGTGGGAGGTCCACGTTGATGACGTGGGTGACCCCTTCGATGTGGAGACCGCGGGAGGCGACGTCCGTCGCGACGAGGAGCGGCAGCGACCCGCCCCTGAAGTCCGAGAGGATCTTGAGGCGCCGTGCCTGCGGGATGTCGCCCGTGAGCGCGCCGATCCGCCAGCCGTGCCGCTCGAGCGTTCCGACGAGGCGCTCGGCGAAGCGCTTCGTGTTGACGAAGAGGAGCGTCCGGAGGGGCTCGTCCCGGCGAGCAACGGCCGCCTCGCGCCGGAGGATCCCGAGGAGAAGGGGCATCTTCTCTCGTTGAGAGACGTGGTAGAGGACCTGCGTGACGCGGTCGGCCGTGACCTGCTCGGGCCGGATCTCGATCTTGGTCGCGTCGTTCATGTGCTCGTAGGCGAGCTCCATCACGCGCAGCGAGAGCGTCGCGGAGAAGAGCATCGAGTGCCGCCGGCCGGGAGGCGGGCATCGGCGGAGGATGCGCCTCAGGTCGCGGATGAACCCGAGGTCGAAGAGGCGGTCCGCCTCGTCGATCACGAGGGACTCGACTTCGCCGAACGACGTCGCGCCCTGTTGCTCGTAGTCGAGGAGGCGGCCGGGCGTCCCGATGAGCAGGTCGCAGCCGCTGCGCAGCTGTTCGCGCTGCTTCGCGTAGTCGATGCCGCCGTACACGGTCACGATTCTCGGCTTGAGGAAGTGGCCGAGCGCCTTCGCGTCCTCCTGGATCTGCACGGCGAGCTCGCGCGTCGGGGCGACGACGAGCGCGCGCGGATAGGAGGAGGGATGCCCGCGCGTCGTCCGCACGAGCCGCGCGAAGATGGCGATCAGGAAGGCGGCCGTCTTGCCGGTGCCCGTCTGGGCCTGGGCGGCGACGTCTTTCCCCGCGAGCAGGAGCGGCAGCGTCGAGGCCTGCACCGGCGTCGCCCGGACGAAGCCACAGGCCGCGATCCCAGCGCTCACGGCGTGGGGCAGCCTGAGATCGGCGAAGTAGACGTCGGAGAGGTGGTCGCCGAATTTTCCCGGAGGACCGGCCATCCAGCGGCGATTGTAACGTCCGGAGGGGTCGAAATCGCCCGCGTATACTCGCGCGAGTCGTGCCGTTTCGGGAGCTGACCAAGCGGATCTTCCTCGGCAAGAGCCGGGACCCACTCGATCCGCACGTCTTTCACCAGCTGTCCCTGGCCGCTTTTCTCGCCTGGGTGGGCCTCGGGGCGGACGGTCTCTCGTCGTCGTGTTACGGCCCGGAGGAGGCGTTCCAGGCGCTGGGAACCCACACGCACCTCGCCGTCTTCCTCGCGGCGGCGACGGCGATCACGATCTTCGTCATCTCGGCGTCGTACTCGCAGATCATCGAGTTCTTCCCGACGGGCGGCGGCGGCTACCTGGTTGCGACGCGGCTTCTCGGGGAGGGCGCGGGCCTCGTCTCGGGCGCGGCCCTCGTCGTGGACTACGCCCTCACGATCGCGATGTCCGTCGCGGCCGGCGTCGCGGCGCTCTCCTCGGAGCCAATCGCCCGCGGCGTTCCGGCCGGCACGCGCCTCCTCCTCTCCGTTCTGATCGTCGTCGCTCTCATCGTGCTGAACTTGCGCGGGATGAAGGAATCCGTCCAGGTCCTCCTCCCGATCTTCCTCGTCTTTCTCGCGACGCACGCCGCGATGCTCGCGTTCGGAATCGGCCGGCACACGGCCGACTTCCCGCAGCTCGCGTCCGAGACCGTCAGGGACACGAAGGAGACGTGGTCGGCGCTCGGGGGACTCGGGATGATCGCGCTCCTCCTGAAGGCGTTTTCGATGGGCGGCGGCACGTACACGGGAATCGAGGCGGTTTCGAACGGCCTTCAGATCCTCCGCGAGCCCCGTGTGCGGACGGGCAAGCGGACGATGCTCTACATGGCCGTCTCGCTCTCGATTACGGCGGGCGGCCTTCTCCTGTGCTACCTCCTCGCGAACGTGCGCCGGATCGAGGGTCAGACCCTGAACGCGGTCCTCGTGAACAAGCTCGCGCCCGAGGCGCTCGGACCCGGCGCCGCGGCGGCGGGGTTCGCGCTCGTCACGCTCGTGTCCGAGGGCGCGCTCCTTTTCGTCGCGGCGCAGGCGGGCTTCCTCGACGGCCCCCGCGTTCTCGCGAACATGGCGATCGACTCGTGGATCCCGCACCGGTTCAGCCTCCTCTCCGAGCGGCTCGTGACCCAGAACGGCGTCCTCGTCATGGGCCTCTCGGCGATCGGCATGCTCCTCTTCACGGGCGGCGCGGTGGACGTCATCGTCGTCATGTACTCGATCAACGTCTTCCTCACGTTCTCCCTCTCCCAGCTCGGGATGTGCGTGCACTGGTGGCACGAGCGGAAGTCGGAGCCGTCGTGGCTTCGGCGGTTCGCGATCAACGGCTTCGGGCTTTCTCTCACCTCGGCGATCCTCCTCGTGACGGTGACGCTCAAGTTCCGCGAGGGCGGCTGGGTGACGGTCGTCATCACGGGATCCTTCATCCTCGTTTGCGTCCTCTGCCGCCGGCACTACCAGTCGGTCGGACTGCTCATGAAGCGCGCCGACGACGTCCTCACGACGCTCCCGCGGCCGAAGCCGGGCGATTCGGGCGCTCTTCTCCCCGCGGTCTCGAGAAACATGCCGACCGCCGTCTTCCTCGTCTCGGGCTTCAACGGACTCGGAATCCACTCGCTCCTGCAGGTCCAGAAGTACTTCCCGAAATACTTCAAGAACGCCGTCTTCCTCTCGGTGGGCGTCGTGGATTCCGCGAAGTTCAAGGGTGCGGACGCCGTCGAGAAGCTCAAGCTGGAGACGGAGCGCGACCTCACGAAGTACGTCGAGTTCGCGCGGGGGCTCGGCATGCACGCCGAGCACCACCACGCCATCGGGACGGACCTCCTGGACGAGATCGTGGCGCTCTGCCAGAAGGTCAAGGAGCAGTACGACCGGCCGGTCTTCTTCACCTCGAAGCTCGTCTTCCCGAACGAGAACCTTGCGAACCGGCTTCTCCACAACCAGACACCGTTCGCCGTCCAGCGGCGGCTCCAGTTCGAGGGCCTCCAGACGGTGATCCTCCCGATCCTGGTCAGCGTGTGACGTCTCCGAAGGCGCGTCAGCCGCTCGAGCCCTTCGCGACGCGCCGCCCTCTGGCCTTCGCCCTCGGCGTCGCCGCTCTCGTCCTCGCCCTCACCGCGGACGAACGGGTCTTCGGCCTCGTGACGGACGGCCAGATCATGACGCGGACCGCGTACGCGATGGCCGCGCTCGCGGAGATCGGCATCGCGCGCGGCCACCCGGTCGACATCCCGCGGCCCGCGGGGGACGCGGTGACCCGTTACGGAATGGGGCCGTCCTTCGTCCGCGCGCCGGTCGCGGCCGTCGCCGGCGCGTTCGAGAATGCGTTCGGCCCCGGCGCCTCGCAGACGCTCTTCGTCCTCGAGCAGCTCCTCCTCGTCC
>JBAUSZ010000389.1:0-8937 GCA_049581965.1 Thermoanaerobaculia bacterium
GGCCGAGCGCCGGCCGCGGCTCGGATGTCGAGGCGTCCTCGTCGACGGAATCGAACGCGGCGCCGAGCGCCGTGGCCACGCCCCGCGCGTCCATCGTCTGGATCTCGCGGCGCTCGAGCATGAAGACGAGCCGGCCGTCCCTCAGGATCGCGATCGAGGGCGAGGACGGGGGATAACCCGTGAAATACGAGCGGGCGCGGGCCGTCGCCTCGATGTCCGCCCCGGCGAACACCGTGAAGAGCTTCGGGGGCGCCTTCGGGTGGCGGGCGGCGAGGGCGACGCCGGGCCGAGCCTGACCGGCGGCACAGCCGCACACGGAGTTCACGACGACGAGGGCGGTTCCCTTCGCCGTCAGGGCGGCGTCGACCTCGGGGGGAGTGCGCAGCTCGGCGAAGCCGGCGCGGGTCAGCTCGTCGCGGAAGGGCTGGATCGCGAGGGGGTCGTACATGCGCGGAGAATACCGCATCTGAGAACCGTTCTCATCACGCGAACCCCCGCGGGCGCTCGCCGCGCATCCCGAACGCCCGCTCGAGGGCGAGGCCCGCGCGGCCGATCGTCCCCTCGTCGAACAGGCGGCCGACGAGCGTCACGCCGTGCGGGACGCGCCGCTTCGGCGAGAACTTCGCCGGCGGGCGCGCCGGGTCCGGAGCCCAGTCGCTGCGGGCCTGGTCGATCTCGACGAAGCCCGCGGGGAGCGTGAGCGACGGGTGGCCTGTGAAATTCGTGACCGTGAGGATCTCGTCCCGCAGCGAGGGGACGAGGAGGAGGTCGACCTTCTCGAAGAGACGCGCCATCTCCTGCGCGACCTTGCGTCGCAGCCGGTCGGCCTGTACGTAGTCGACCGCCGAGAGGAACCGCGACTGGCGGAACGTGTTCGGCCACGCGTCCGGCACCTGCATCTTCAGCTCGTCGAGGCCGCCCGAGAGCGTCAGGTCCTCGAACGCGGCGGCCGCCTCCGCGAAGAGGATCGTGTTCAGGCTGCCGTAAGGCCAGTCCGGCAGGCTCACCTCGACGGGGACCATCCCGAGGAGCTTCGCGGTCCCGAGCGCCGCGCGGTCGACGTCGGTCGCCGGCGCCTCCTTCATCCAGCCGGGGAAGTAGCCGACCCTCAGTCCGGACACGGCGCCGTCGGCCTCGAAGTCGAGCCGGCTCGGGATCCCCGAGACGTCGCCGGGATCCGTGCCCGAGATCGCGGCGAGAACGAGCAGGGTGTCTTCGACGCCGCGCGCCATCGGGCCGAGCTTGTCCATCGACCACGCGAGCGTCATCGCGCCCGTGCGCGCGACGCGCCCGAACGTGGGCCTGAGCCCCGTGATCCCGCAACGCATGGACGGGTCGACGATCGAGCCCTCCGTCTCGCTCCCGATCGAAAAGCCGACGAGTCCCGCGGCCGTCGCCGCGCCGGGCCCGGCGCTGCTGCCGCCCGAGCCCTCCTCGGGGACCCAGGGATTCTTCGTCTCGCCCCCGAACCAGACGTCGTTGAGCGCGAGCGCGCCGAGGCTGAGTTTTGCGACGAGGACGGCGCCCGCGTCGCGCAGGCGCCTCACGACGAACGCGTCCGCGTCCGGCACGCGATCGCGGTACGGTTCGGCGCCCCAGGTCGTGCGGATGCCCTTCGTGTCGAGGAGGTCCTTGACACCCCACGGGATCCCGTGCAGCGCTCCGCGGTACTTTCCGGCGGCGATCTCGGCGTCCGCCCGTTTCGCCTGCTCGAGCGCGAGGTCCGGTGTCAGCGTGACGACGCACTTGAGCTGCGGATCGAAGCGCTTCAGCCGGTCGAGATAGATCCCCGTGAGGCGCTCGGAGGAGAGAGCCTTCGACTCGACCCAGCGCGAGAGGGCCGCCACGGTCGCGAACGCGATGTCCTCGTCGCGTTTCGGAAGCGGGCCGGGTCCGGCCTTGCTTCGCGAGAAGACGCCACGCGCCGGGCCGGCCGACGTGCCGGGCAGGACCGGGTTCCACCGCGAAGCGGGTGCGAGGGTGGGTTCGAGGGCGACCTTCCTCGGGCCCGTGCGCCGCTCCATCGTGCCGGCCATCGCCGCGCGCCAGTTGCCCGCGGCCTGCGCCCGGTCCTTCTCCGAGAGCGGGACGCGCACGAGCTTCTCGGCCTCCGCGATCGTCGCGGGGGAGATCTCCGGGCCCACGGGGGGCGCCGTCCCGAAGGCGGGCGGCGTCCCGGCGGCGGGCGTGGACGCCTCGGGCGGCGTCTGCGCGTCGGATCGCACCCCCGTCACGAGCGCGGCGGCGGAGGCGGCGGCGGTCGTCAGGAACTCGCGGCGGGACTTGGACATGGTCATCCTTTCGGTTCGGCGTCGAGGAGAGCGCGGTGCGCCTCCCGCACCTCGTCGCCGAAGCTCACCAACGTGACGCTCTCGGGCAGGGCGTGCGCGGCGAGGAAGTGCGGGCGCCGTGATGTCGCCGCGGACGACGAGACGGGAAGTCACGGCCGAGAGCCTAGCAGCGGGGCGCCTCGCGGGGCCGACCGGAGAGTCGCCAGGATGCCGGGGGCGCACGCCCAGTCAGCGCAGCGTCCGTTCGAAGACGATCGTGTCGACGTGCTCCCCGGGGCGCTCGCCCGGGATTTCCGTGAACCCGAGATCGCGGCAGAGAGCCCGAGCCGCCATCATCCCCTCGAGGGTTTCGAGCCGCGCGCGGCGGTAGCCGTGCGTGCGCGCCCGAGCGAGAAGCTCGATCATGAGGGCACGCGCGAGGCCGTTCCCGCGGAGCGCGGGCCTCACGAAAACGCGCTTCACCTCGCACGTCTCGGGGTCGAGGCGTTCGTAGGCGACGCAGCCGGCGGGCTCTTCGGCGCTGCGCGCGACCAGAAGGCAGCCATCGGGAGCGGCGTAGGGGCCGGGGAGCGTTTCCGCGTCGGCCTCGACGCGCGCGGCGCCGGGGCCATGGAAGTCGTCGGCGTGCTCCAGGACGAGCGCGCGCGCGGCGGCGAGCTCGGGGCCGACCGCTTCGCGGATGTCGGGTGCGCTCTCTTCCTTCGCGAGGACGAAGAGGACGCTTCCGAACGGCGTGAAGCCCGCCGCCTCGTAGACGCGCCCGGCCCGCGCGTCGGCGGCGGAGAGGAACGCGACGGTCACGCCTCGCGCGAACGCCGCGACGAGAGCCGCGTGCGTGAGGGCGCCTCCGAGGCCCCTGCGGCGGTGCGCCTCGAGCGTGCAGATCCCGACGAGCTCCGTGAGTCCGTCCCTGGGGTCGAGGAACATCGAGGTGGACACGGGCGCGCCGCCGAGACGGCCCACGAAGGCGAGGCCCGCCCCGAGGCCGTCGCGCAGCCAGCGCGCGTCCTGCTCGGAGACGGCCTCGGGATCGGGCAGGCCGAAGGCGCGGCGCTGGACGCGCAGGAGCGCGCGGAAATCATCGAGAGACGCGAGCGCGTCGAGCGTGTCGACCGCGAGGCCGGGGATCGGCGCGACCGCGCGGAGGTCCTCCGCGCGGCAGATCATGAGCTGGGGCCGCGCCTCGCGCACGAAGCCCGAGGCTTCGAGCGCGGGCCCGAGCGCCGGGAACGCGGCCTCGACGAACTCGAATCGGGGCCGGCGGCGCCGGATCCCGAACTCGGCCCTCAGGCGCGCGAGCGGCGCGGCGAGGGCCGCCGCGTCGCCGGGCGCCTCTTCCGGGATCGCGTAGTTCAGGTACGGCAGAGCGTCGGTCGGGTGAAAGTAGAGCCCGAACGGCGGGACCGAGACGCGGTCGTACTGCTGGCGTGCGACGGCGCGCATGTGCTCCTGCAACCGCTCGGGCGTCGCGCCGCCGCTGGCTGCCTTCATCGCGCGATTCTAGGGTGACGGCGCCGCAGACGCCGGCCCCGTGGCTGCGATCGAGACGCGAAAGCGGGATAGACTGCGCGGCCCAACCGATCAACCCGCCCCGGTCCACGGACGGGCAAACCCCGTCAAACAGAGAAAGGCCTCAATGAGAGTCCGAAACCTCGCCGCCCTCGCCCTCGCGTCATCCCTCGCAACCGCCTCGGTCGCGTTCGCGCAAGCCGCCCCGGCCGGCGTGCCCTGGACGTTCATCTCCGGCACGACCATCACCGTCAAGCCCTCCGCCGTCCCCGAGTTCGAGAGCCTCGCCAAGAAGATCAACGCGGCGAACGTGAAGGCGGGAGTCGCACCGAGCCGCTTCTGGTCCGTCGGCCGCGGAGGCCCGGGTTTCACGTACCTGGCGACCCTCCGTTACGGGAAGTGGTCCGAGATGGACGAGCGGCCGAGCATGATGACGGTTCTGAAGAAGGCCCTCGGAGACGCCGAGGCGGCGAAGACCTGGTCCGCCGCGCTGGCCACGATTGAATCCAGCTCCTCCGTCGTCAACCGCGTCCTCCCGAGCCTCAGCTCGCCCCCGGCCAGCTCCGAACCTCCGGCGCACATTCGCCTCAGCCGCGTCGAGCTCCACCAGGGGATGGGGTCGAAGTTCGAGGTCTACCTCGCGAAGCTCAAGGCCGCCCAGGACAAAGTGGGAGGTTCGCCCCCGGTCGTCCGCTACGTCACGGCGCTCGGGCCGTCGAACGTCTACTGGGCCGCCTACTACTTCGACAAGTACGCGCAGTTCGAAGGCGCGCCCACGATCGCCGAGGTGTTTCGAAAGACCTACGGAGAAGCCGAAGCAGCGAGTCTCGAGGAGATGGCCCGCAGCTGTGTCAAGAGCCTCGATGTCTACGTCCTCGACTACAGGGCGGACCTGAGCAAGCCCTGAGCGACGGGCCCTGCGCTGGCGCGAGGGGGGCCGCGAGGCTCCTCTCGCCCCGGGCGGGACCGGGCTGTTACTGTCCGGCGGCTGACACGTGGAGGTTTCCGTGACCCGAGCCGCCGCCCTCGCCCTCGCCCTCGTCACCGCCGCGGGAAGTGCCGCCTCGAACGCACCCGGACCGAAGCACGTCGTCCTCGTCCGGACGGGCGCTCTCGTGGATGTCCTCGCGAGCCGCGTCCTCTCCGGGCAGGACATCCTGATCGAGGACGGGATCGTGAAGCTGGTGGGGCCGGGCCTCGCCGCGCCGGCGGGAGCTTCCGTCGTCGACCTCTCGAACAAGACCGTCCTCCCCGGTCTCATCGACGTCCATACGCACATCACGTCGCAGCCCGAGGACTACTACGCCGACCGCTTCCGCCGCTCACCCGTCGACGTCGCGGTGACGGCGCACGTCTACGCGCGAAGGACGCTCGAGGCGGGCTTCACGACGCTGCGCGTCGTAGGCTCCCCCGAGTACGTGGACGTCGCGCTCCGGAACGCGATCGACAGGGGGCAGGTCGCCGGCCCGCGGCTGAAGGTCGCGGGGCTCGGGATCGGGTCGACGGGGGGGCACGCCGATCTGACGGGCTTCTCGCCTTACCTGAAGTTCGAGCGTTTCTCGGGCATCGCGGACGGCGTGGACGCCGTGAGGAAGCTCGTTCGGCAGAACGTGAAGTTCGGTGCCGACGTCATCAAGATGATCGCCTCGGCGGGCGTCCTCTCCGAGGAAGAGTCCGTCGGCGCCCCCCAGTACTCCCTCGAGGAGATGAAGGCGATCTGCGACGAGGCCGCGATGTGGGGCCGCAAGGTGGCCGCGCACGCCCACGGCACCGAAGCGATCAAGCGGGCCGTTCTCGCGGGCGTGGCCTCCATCGAGCACGGCAGCCTCCTCGACGACGAGGGAATCCGCCTCATGAAGGAGAGGGGGACGTTCCTCGTCGCGGACGTCTACAACGACGACTGGATCCTCGCGGAGTTCGCGAAGATGGGGTACCCGGAGAAGATCCTCGAGAAGGAGCGTTCGATCGGACGCCTCCAGCGCGAGAACTTCGCGAAGGCCGTCAAGGCAGGCGTCAAGCAGGCCTACGGGACCGACGCGGGCGTCTACCCGCACGGCCTGAACGCCCGCCAGTTCAAGTACATGGTCGCGGGCGGCCTGACGCCGATGCAGGCGATCCAGTCCGCCACGTCGAACGCGGCGGAGCTCCTCGGCTGGGACAAGGTCGGCGCGATCGCATTGGGCCGCTTCGGGGACCTCGTGGCGGTGGACGGCGACCCGCTGAAGGACGTCACGATTCTCGAGAAGCCGACCTTCGTCATGAAGGGCGGGGAGGTCGTGGTGTCGCGATGAGAGGGGGACCTTGGCTCGCCCTTTTCCTCGCCATCCCCGCGCGGGCGTTCGCGGGCGACCCGGCGCCCGACGCGGGGGCCCTGTTTCGGGGCGCGTCGGTCTACACGGCATGGGACGAGACGCCGCGCAAGGCCGCGATCCTCGTGAGGGACGGGGTCGTCGCGTTCGTCGGCAACGAGACCGACGCACGCGCCGCCGCGCCCGCGGCGAGGGTCGTGGACCTCGCGGGCGCCGTTCTCGTCCCGGGCCTCACGGACGCGCACGGCCACCTGCGCTCCCTCGGCGCGCTCCGCCGCATGATCGACTGCCGGGGCCTCCCGAAGGACGAGATCCTCCTGCGCGTGCGGGCCCTCTCCGCCTCCGCGGCGAAAGGCACCTGGATCCGCGGGCGCTCCTGGGACCAGAACCGCTGGTCCGACACGGCGTTCCCGACGGCGGCCGATCTCGGTGCCGCCGCGCCGAAGACGCCCGTCGTCCTGTCGCGCGTGGACGGACACGCGATCTGGGTGAATGACGCCGCGCTGAAGGCCGCGGGCGTCACGAAGGCCACGCCGGACCCGCCCGGCGGACGCATCGAGCGCCTGGCGGACGGGTCGCCCGCGGGCGTCCTCGTCGACAACGCGATGGACCTCGTCCTGCGCGCGATCGCGCCTCCCGGTGCGGACGAGATCCGGCGAGACTTCCTCGCCGGGCTCGAGGCCTGCGCGAAGGCCGGGCTGACGGGCGTGGGCGAGGCCTCGGGCTCGTCGCGCGCCGACGTCGCGATTCTCGAGAGGCTCGCGAAGGACGGGAAGCTCCCGATCCGCGTCTACGCGACCGTCGGCCCGAAGGGCCTCGACGCAGCGATCGCGCGCGGCCCGGTGTCGGAAGGCCGGCTCACGGTGCGTGCGCTCAAGATCATCGCGGACGGCGCGCTCGGCTCGCGCGGCGCCGCGCTCCTCGCCGACTATGCCGATGCGCCTGGCAATCGCGGCCTCGACGTGACCGCGCCCGGAGAGGCCGAGCGGCTCATGGAGAAAGCCATGCGCGGCGGCTTCCAGGTCTGGATGCACGCGATCGGCGACCGCGCGAATCGCACGACACTCGACGCCTACGAGAAGGCCCTCGAAGCCGTGAAGCCCGCTGACCCGCGCCCGCGGATCGAGCACGCGCAGGTCGTCGCGCCCGCCGACTTCGAACGCTTCGCGAAGCTCGGCGTCGTCGCGTCCGTCCAGCCGACGCACGCGACGTCCGACTGGCCGTGGGCCGAGGCGCGCCTCGGGAAGGAGCGCGTGAAGGGCTCGTACGCGTGGCGGACGCTCCTGAACGCGGGGGCCCGTCTCGCGGGCGGCAGCGACTTTCCGGTCGAGTCCGAGGACCCGCTTCTGGGGATCTACGCCGCCGTGACGCGCCAGGAGACGACGGGCAAGCCGCCCGGAGGCTGGAGGCCCGGGGAGGGTCTCGGCCGGGCCGAGGCGCTGCGCCTCTTCACCTCGGACAACGCGTACGCGGAGTTCGCCGAGAAGCGTCGCGGCCGGATCGAGCCCGGCTTCGACGCCGACTTCACGGTGCTCGACCGCGAGATCTTCGCGCCCGGCACGCCCGCCGCCGAGATCCTCAGGGCGAAGGTCCTGATGACCGTCGTCGGCGGGGAGATCGTCTACCGGGCGCCGGAACGCTGACGCGCCGGCGCCCGGTCGCCTACTTCTTCTCGGCGGGCTTCGCTTCCTTCTTCGCGGCCTTTGCGGCCGCCGCGGCCGGCTTGGGGGCCCAGAACTCGGGATCCATCTTGGCCCACTCCTTCGGCGGATAGCTCATCGTCGGGCTGATGGCGAAGAGATTCTGCGTCACGAAGTTGTAGCCGTCCGAGGCCGCCTTGCTGAGGGCCTTCCGACCTTCCTCGCCCTCGGCCTCCATGATCGCCGACTGGAAGTTGCGGGCCGCGTCGACCTCTTCGAGGGAGTGCATCGGGATCCAGACGAGGTACGTCGGGCCCGGCATCCCGGCGGTCACCTGGTAGACGGCCCACGTCAGCGTGATCTTCGCCTTCGCGTACGCGTCCTTGACGATCTTCACGGCACCCGTGAAATCGTCGTCGTGCCCGGGGCGGACCCGGAACGTCGCGATGCGGAAGTAACGCATCTTCGACAGGTCGACGTTCGGGCCGTTGTCCAGCTCCACCCGGTGGGTCAGGATGAGGCCGCTGTGGCCGGACAGGAGCTCGCCGTCTTTCTCCGTGAGCGCGTCGAGATGCGCCGAGAGGGCCTTGTTCGTCTCGATCGCCTTCGTGTCCTTCTCCCAGGCGGCGAGCGAGTCGTACCCGCTGACGAACCAGGCTTCCGACGGACCCGTCATCGATGCGAGTGCGAGGTAGTGCGACGGCCAGTTCGCCTTCGCGAAGGCCGCCGGCCATCCGGCCTCGACCTTTGCGTGGGCGGGGCCCTTCCCGGGCTTCACTTCTTCGCGGAAGACTTGCAGGATCCTGGGCGGAGGCGGCGGCTCCTGCGCCAGCGCCCGGGCGCCCGCCGAGAGCGCGAGAGACACGGCACCCGCGAGACAGAGCGTTTTTTTCATCATGTGAATCCTCCTCGATTCGGGCCGCCAACCTATCACGGCTCGTCGACGCCGGCGTCCCGGAGGGATCACGTCGCCGGCGACGCGGGCGTGGCGGGCGACGGAGCCGGGGGTGGCGCGGGGGCCGGGGCGGGCGGCTTCGGCGGTTCGCCGTTCGGATAGGACTCGGCCGAGCAGTAGTAGCACTTGATCTTCGGCTGCGCGACGTCGTCGAGCACCCAATACCAGAACTTCCTTCGGCACGACGGGCACGAGAACATCTTTCGATCGCCTTTCATGCACTCGATCCTACC
>JBAUSZ010000390.1:0-6573 GCA_049581965.1 Thermoanaerobaculia bacterium
CCCTTGCGCAGGCCGATCGTGCTCGTCCTGATGGGCGGCGAGGATGCGGCCTCCGCCCTCACGGGCCGCGGCGGCGCCGTCGGCGCCGAGTGGGCGCGAGCCGTGACGCAAATTCTCGCGAACTCCCGGGCGTGGGGTCGGATCGCGGGCGTTTACGTGCATCTCTGGCCGTCGCCGGGGCAGGCGAAGGATCTCGCGGAGGCGCTCTCCGCCCTCAAGAAAGCCCTCGGTGGCGCGCCCGTGTCCGTCACGCTACCGTCGGCCGGCGACCCGGCGGCCTGGGGGCCGCTCGCCGGCGCGGCCGACGAAGCGCTCGTCTTCTGCTTCGGCCGCCGGCCCGAACTCGGCGGGCGGATCGTGGGAGAGATGCCCGAGGAAGCGGCCAAGGACTACCCGATCCCGTTCCGTCTTCTCATCGCGTTCGGGAGCTACGGCCGCGCGGGCGACGGCCAGGCTTACGGCGGCCGGATGCTTCTCGACGGGCGCATCGACGAGCTCTCGGAAGACCACGGGCTCGACTTCGAGTTCGGCCAGCAGGTGTTCTCGTCCGATCCGGGGACCGTCTACACGTTCAAGCCCCGGCGCGGCGCGCGTTCCTCCGTTCTCGCGGCGGACGGCGGCTGGGCCCGGTTTCAGATCCCGACGATGGCCGAGGGCCTCCGCCTGCTCGCGGTCGCGGGCCGGTGGGCAACCCCGAAGTACCGCGGACGCGTCTTCCTCGTCGGCGGGATTCCGAACGACGGCTACCTCATCGGGTATCCGGCGGTGCGCGCGCTTCTCACCGGCAAGCCGCTCGAGCCGCGCCTCTCGGTGGAAGTGACGCCCGGCGAGTCGGGCCGCGATTGGGTCGAGGTTTCCGTGAAGGCCACGAACACCGGGCCATCGCCGACGGACCTCTCGCACTTCAACAGCTGGGTCCAGCTGCGCGCCGACGGCGGGACGTTAGCGTCCGTGAGGCAGGGAGACTTCGACCGCTACGAGCAGCTCACCTCGGCGGCGGAGGGTTTCAAGCCGACGACGTCCAGCCGCGCCGTCGTCTGCCGCCTCTTCGAGAACATTTTCGCGCCGGGGGAGGTCAACGTCTCGGGCCCCATCCGCATCGCCGGAACCAAGCCGCGCGTTTACGCGAGCTGGCACCTGACGATGCCGGACGGCAAGGTCAACAACGGGGCGGAGGTCGAGATCCCGGTGAGCGTCGCGCCGCCGAAGCGCGCGCCGTCGAAGCCGGCCCGGCGGCGTTAGGTGCGGGGGGGGCCAGCAGGCGATCCAACCTCAGTTCTTCGCTCCCTTTTCGTTTAGCAGCGAGCCTCACCTCAGCCCCTCGATGAGGTAGAGGTCCGATAGCTCCCTGACATAGAAGTAAGTATAGAAACGGCCATTGGGCGTGAGCCGGACCGTGTGAAGCCCTCCAACCCCCGTGACGTCGGGCGGCATCAGGTCTAGCCAGGCCGTCCGCGCGCCCGACCGGAGGTCGAGCCGCGCGACGTGGATCGGGAACGAGAAAGGTGGCACGGCACCGGGGCATATGTAAACCGATGAGCTGTCCTCGCCGAAGCCGACGAGACGATCGTCTGGCTTAAGAAATGGGATGGGATGCGCATCACCGCCCTCGATAGGCTGGAGAAGCCGGGGGCGGTCCTCTTTGGTCCTCATCGCGACGAACCGTCCGTCTGGCGAGATGGGTCCCATTCCTCCCCAAATCGACGGCGCGAGGGGGCGGGGCGGACCGCCGTCGAGACGCTGGACGAAGACCATCGTGTGGCCCTCGGCATCCGACCCCAGGAGAACGACTCTTTTCTTGTCTGGATGAAAAAAGCCCCAGGAAAGGGTGTGGATCGGGCCGCGTGGGAGCGTCACCGTCTCTCCCGGGCCGATTGGAACAAGCTTCGCTTCCATCTTCTCGCCCACCCCGACACCAACGAGCACGGTCGTCCAGTCCGGCGAGACGTCAAAGGGACTGCCCTCGCCCAGGCGCTTGGGCGCCGAGCCCACCATCCGCCAGTGGTATGCGGAAGTCTCCGCTCCTCCGCCCTCGCCCCAATCCTGGAAAACCATCTGCGTCCCGTCCGGAGCGAGTATCGGAGTGTTCGTTCCGTCCAGCCACGAGAGATCGCGCTCGGCCGCATCCCCCGCCATCCGTCCCCTCAGCTCAAACCGGCGGGCCTGGCCGAAGGTGGCGAGAACGCGGCCGTCCGGCGCGATGTCCTGGACCATGAGACTCCCCGGAAGGCGTGCAACGAGGCGTTCCTTCCCCGAGAGCGTCACAGCGTGGAGCTGGCGGCTGGTTCCCACCTTTGTCGCCGAGAACCAGACCTCGTCCCCCTCAGGAGACCAAATTGCGGGCCCTATGTCGGGCCAGCCCTTCGAGAGCGTCTGTTTCCGGCCCAAGGTATCCACCACGCAGACGTCGCCGGAGTCGTCATCGGAATTGCGGTGGTGGATGAAGGCGATCCGGCTGCCGTCGGGGGAGAGCCGCGGAGAGGAGATGCCCTCGATTCCCGTCGTCTCGAGCAGGACCTTGCCGAGGGGGTACTCGAGCCGGTAATGACCTTGGGTTCCTCGAACGACGACGAAGCCGTGTCCGCTCCGGTCCCAGGTTGCCTCGTCGACCTTCACGAGGAGATCCCTCGGGGTGCCCCCCTCCAGCGGAAGCTGAGCGAGTGTGCCGTCCAGCCGGAGGATGGCCACGTCACCTCCTCTCGTGCCGATCACGGAAGCGTTCGTGACACCCAGGGGGCGTGCGTCCGCCGAGGCGAGCCGCTGAACAAACATCTCGCCCGGCCTTCCCTGAAACCTCGCGCTGTAGACAACCGACTGAAAGTCAGGTGTGAAGCGTGCCGTGCCGACGCTGCCGTGCCGCAGCGTGATCCGCTTGAAAGAGGGCAAGGGCGCCTGGCGGGCCTGCTTGCCCAGAAGGAAGAACCCAACAGCGCACGCAGCGAGGAGCAGGGAGCCGACGAAAGCCATCGCCAGCCGATGCTGGCCACGTGCGGCGAAGGGCGCGGTTCCCCCGGTCGTGGCCTGGGAAAGCGACTCGAGGTCGAAAGAGACGTCCCCCGCGGACTGGAAGCGACTGCTTGGCTCCTTTTCGAGGCAGTGCCCTCACGACGCGTTCTAGTCCCGGGGGTATGGGCTTGTTCGTCCCCGAAAGCTCCGGCGGTTCTTCCCTGAGAATCGCCGCCATCGTCTCGGGGGCGCTTTCCTTTTGGAAGGGACGCTTCCCCGAGAGCATCTCGTACAGAACGACGCCGAAAGAAAAGAGATCGCTCCTCGTGTCGAGGGGCTTCCCAAGAACCTGCTCGGGCGACATGTAAGCCACGGTCCCTAGGACGATGCCGACATCGGTCGCTGGCGCCGCGGTGGGCGCTTCCGTCAGAGCGGCGGAAGGGACGGCCTGTTGAGTCAGCTTGGCGACGCCGAAGTCCAGGATCTTGGCGTGCCCGTCTTTCGTGATGAAGACGTTCTCGGGCTTGATGTCGCGGTGGATGATCCCCTTCTCATGGGCCGCGGCCAGACCGTGAGTAAAGTAGAAGCCGAGGAAACGACCAGAATGTCTTCGACGAAACTCCTCACCGCGATCATCGAGAGGGAGGGCGACGGTTACGTCTCGCTCTGCCCCGAGCTCGACATTGCCAGTCAGGGCGGCACCGTAGAGCAGGCGCGCGCAAACCTCAAGGAGGCCCTGGAGCTTTTCTTTGAGTCGGCCGACTCGTCGGAGATCGCTCGCCGGACGGGCAGCGAGGTCTTCGTCACGCAACTCGAAATCGCTGTTGGCTAGGCTGCGTGTCCTCTCGGGGCGCGACGTCTGCGAGATCCTCTCCCGCCACGGGTTCGCCCTTGTCCGACAGAAGGGTAGCCACGCGGTCATGCAGGCGCACGGCGAGTCGGGAACGATAACGGTTCCCTACTTGCGCCGGCTCAGCAAGGGACTCAGCCCCCTGAGCCTCCGTTCGCCAGCCGACCCTCGCTGAGCGCCTGCTCGGCGAGCCGGACGGCGAGGATCGCGCCCGCGCGACGCAGGTGGTCCGCGGCGAGCGTGAGGCGAACGCTTCGGCCGGAGGAGTCGGCTCGCAGGACGAGAGTCTCGTCGCGCCCGGCGGATTCCACGGGGCCCGAGAGGTCCTCGCGATCGACGATGTCGAACGCGCTCTTTTTCGCCCGGAACGCCGCGAGGAGGGCGGCGGGCGTCGGGGCGTCGCCGCCGTGGCGCAGCTCGAGCCTCAGGAGATGCCCGTGAAACACGCCCACGCGCGCCGACAGGAGGCCGAGCGGAAGCGGCCTGGCGAGGAGCGCGACGACGTCGTCCACAACGCGGCGCTCGAACTCCTCCGTATCGGCCGGCAGGAACGCGTTGAACGCGCCCTGCGTGCCGAGGACCTCCTTGGGCACCGGCCGGAAAGCGGCGAGCGCGACGGCCTGCCCGAACATCTCGTCGAGCGCGGCCTTCCCGAGCTCGCTCGCGGGCCGGTCGACGGCGACCGTGGCCTCCGTGACCGGCACGAGCGCATCGACGACGGCGATCGCCTCCGCAAGAACGAAGGCGACCGGGTGGGGCAGGACGAGAACGTCGCCGGGCGGGAGCGACCGGAGCGCGCCTTCCTCGGAGGGCACGACGAGCGGCCCGGCGCCACGCGCGCCCGAGAGGTCGATCGCGAGGCAGGAGTCGGTCCGCGAGGCGAGAAAGCGCTGCGTGTCGGCGGCCGACCCGCAGAGAAACGCGATCCGGCAAGTCTCGAGCGCATCCGGCGCGAGCGCCGCGACGAAGGCGACCTCGTCGTCGTCCTCCGTCAGGATTCCGCCCGGCTCCGGGGTTTGATGGAAGAGGTGGATCTTCGACGCCGGGAAGGCCCGCTCCTTCAGGACCGCGTGCACGTCGCGCCCGAGGAGCGTCGTGGGCTCGACGAGGCCGACGGCGAACCCGGGCACGGGTGCCGAGTTCGTCACGCGTGCGCGTCCTTCGGGCGGCGCCGGAGCAGTCCGGAGAGCCGCGCGAGGGGCGCCGAGGCGGCATACGTCACGAGCAGGCCCGCGAGCGCGTACTGTCGGAGCCACCAGATCAGTGCGAGGGTGGCGGCGAACAGAAGAAAATAGAGGCGCCCGCGGCGGGATTTCAGGTCCAGGTCCTTGAACGACCGGTATCGAAACGTGGACACCATGAGGAAGGCGAGGGCGGCCGTGACGCCCATGAAGACGGCGCGCAGCGAGTCCGTCAGAGCCGTCTGCGGTACGGCCCAGATCAGCCCGCAGAGCGCGCCGGCGGCCGAGGGGATCGGCAGGCCGACGAACCATCGCTTGTCCACGACGTGGATCTGCACGTTGAAGCGCGCGAGGCGCGACGCTCCGCAGACGACGAAGAGGAACGAGACGAGGAGCCCGGCGCGGCCGAAGGCCGCGAGCCCCCAGTGATAGGCGAGGAACGCGGGCGCGACGCCGAAGGAGACGACGTCCGCGAGGGAGTCGAGCTGTTCGCCGAATGCCGAGGTCGTCCCGGTCAGGCGGGCGACGCGCCCATCCACGCCGTCGAGGAACGCCGCGACGAAGACCAGGATCGCAGCGTATTCGTACGCCCCCTGGCCGGAGGCCTCGAGGGAGAGATACCCGCAGAGGATGTTGCCCGCCGTGAAAAGGGCGGGCAGCACGTAGATGCCCCGACGTACCCCGCGCCTCGGGGGGGACGAAGGGGATTCGCCCAAGCTCTTCCTAGTGGGCCGAGATCCGCGCCCGGTGTTCGCGCGCGATCTCTTCCATCCGGTCCTTCAAGTGGAGTTTTTCCTTCTTGAGCCGCTTCTCCTCGATCTCCTCGTCGGTGGAGAGGAAGGTCTTGGAGGCGAGCTCGGCCAGCCGCCGTTCGTGGTCGTGATGGTTCCTCAGCAGGGACTTGAACTCGTCGTTGTGGCTGGCCAGTTCATGCTTGATTTCCTCGGTCAAGGACGTCATCGCCACCTCCTCAAATCCGGTTTCCCGGGATCCCCGGGGCCGGGAGTCTGTAATCTCGTCCGGTGCGCCGTCAAGGCGCCGCATGCCTCAGGTCCCGGACCATGACGAGGGCATCCTCCCCGTCAAGGTAGTACCGGCCCCGCCGGCCGGCCTCCCGGAACCCCAGTCCCGCGTAGAAGGTCCGCGCCGGGCGGTTCGACACGCGCACCTCGAGGTACATCTCCTCGACCCCGTTCTTGCGCGCGAATCCCAGGACGTCATCCATGAGAAGCGTTGCGATTCCCTGGCGTCTGTGCCGGCCGGCCACGGCGATCTTGTTGACGTGCAGCTCGCCCGCCGCGAAGGCGCAGAACACGTAGCCCGAAACGTCCCCTTTCGGCCCGATCGCGACGCGGTTGAACCGGTGGGGAGCCCCGATCTCGGCCTCGAAGTAGTCGCGCTTCCACGGGACGGGGAACGACGCGCGCTCGAGCGCGGCGACCACGTCGAGGTCGCAGAGTGCCGCGTCGCGGGTCGAGACGGCCTCGGCGAGGGCGCTCAGGGTCCTGCCTCCCTCGCGGCCGCGGCGATCTTTTCGATCTTTTCCTCGGCGGCGCTCGGCCGGCCGTAGACGACGCTGCCCGCGGGCTCGGGACC
>JBAUSZ010000391.1:0-5902 GCA_049581965.1 Thermoanaerobaculia bacterium
TGGCGCGGGCGCGCCCGGCTCTGTACGCGTTCGCCGCTGCGCTCGGCCGGTAGGAGAGGCCCGTCGGGTAGAGGCGCACGTTGCCCGACGCCACCGTCGCATTGAGGGTCGTGACGTTCAACGCCAGAGATTTCGCATTCGACGGGATCCCGCAGATTCCCGCCAGAGGAAACGACCTCGAGCCCTGGCCGGGAAGGGACGGACCTCCATACGCGCCCGCGGGGTTGCGAGTGTCCAGGATGCGGCAGGGCGGCAGGGTGTAGAAGCTCGCCGGCACCGACGGCTGCGGAACCGAGGAAGCGAAAACGACCCGCGCGAAGCGCTCGCCGGCGCCGTCGTAGTAGTAGCGCTCGGCGGCGCCCGGACCCGCGTACCGCGTGTGCCGGGAGAGGGCGTCGTACCAGTGCTGGTCCGGGCCGTTGGTTTTCAGGTTGCCGAGAGAGTCGTACGACGAAGAGACGAGGCGGTTCGTGGAAGGGTCGGTGTCGAGGGTCTGGGTTCCTGCCTCCGAGGCGTGGCCCGTCTGATTGCCAAACGCATCGTACGCGTACGAATCCCAGGGAGAGCCCGGCCACGCGTAGCTGCCACCCGTCAAATGACCGCGGGCGTCGTACGTGAACATGTCCCCGCCGATCGACTTGATGTTGCCGGAGCCGTCGTAGCTGTAGGTTCCGGTCGCGAAATTCACGTCCGCTCCGGTCGTCCGGATCTGCGCGGGCCGCGCGATCAGATTCGGGTCCGCATCGATGATCGTCGTCACGCCGTTGGCGGTCTGATAGCTGAGGAGGCCTCCGGACGGGTTGTAGCCGGATTTCCGGACGAACGGCTTGCCGTCCGCCGTGATCGCGTACGGCAGGCCCGAGACGTACGTCGTCGACTGGCTGAAGCTCCCGGACGAGCGGGCGTGCCCGTGCGTTTCCAGGAGGCCGAGCGCGTTCCACGTGAACGTCGCCGGCGCGTGGAAGAGCGTGGAGCTCCCGAGCAGCGCGTAGCTGTCGTCGACCGAGAGCCGGCCCCCGAGGCCCCCGTAGGCGTAGTTGTGGGCGACCCGGATGTTCTGGTCCGAGAGCGGGTGATAGGCGTTCTGCTGGACGAGCTTTCCGAGAACGGAGCCGCCCGTACCGCCGAAGACGTCCGTGTCGTAGAGGTTCGAGAGGTACGCGAGTCCGTTCGCGCTCGTAGCCGTGAGGCGCCCGAGGGCGTCGTAGGTGTACGAGTAGCCGTATCCGCCCTCGCTCTTCGACTTGACCTCGCCCAGGGCGTTGTACGCGGTGTAGCTCGTGATCCCTTTCTCGGGGTGCGTCTCGGAACGCAGGAGGCCGAGCGCGTCGTAGGTGAATGTCCGCTTTTGAGGCGTCACGGGCGGCTTCAGCGGGGGGAGATCGTTCGGGTCGCCGCTCGAGACCGGCACCGTTGCGGCCGCCAGCTTGTCGAGGACGTTGTAGCCGTACCTGGAATACCAGCCGTACGGGGCCGGGGCCGGGGCGGGCTCGGCTGCGATGAGGAGCCGACCGAGGATGTCCTTTCGGCTCGCGGAGTTCACGGTCATCCCGCCGACGTTCGCCGAGACGAATTCCGCGAAGTCGGAGTTCGGAACGCCCCCGGGGTCGTCGAAGCTCTTCCGGACGAAGTTCCCATCGGCAAGCTGAACGGTCCTCGCACGGCCGAGAAAATCGAAGTTCGAGTAGCTCGTCCCCTTCGTCGCGAACGCTGTGAAGCACGACCGGGCGCTCGTCGCGCTCGGCGACGTCCCGCAGGGCGTCCATTCCGACTCGAAGGCCGTGAGGCCGGCAGAGTTGTACCGGATCTCCCGAAACGCGAAGTAGCTGCCCGACGCGAGAGGCGTCGGGAGCCGGCGCATCTGCCTCTTCAGCCGGCCCATCCCGTCGTACTGGTAGGCCTCGAAGGGACCGGACCCGGGCTGCGGAATTCCGTCGTCCGTGGTGCACGCCGTTCCGCCCTTCTTCACGAAAACCGCCGACATTTCTCCGGTCGCGCCGGTGTCGAGGTAGCAATACGTCGTCGCGAGCTCGCCCCCGGGCGGTGCGACGGACGTGAGACGTGAGAGAGCGTCGTAGCCGTAGGTCGTACCGAGGCCGTTCGGATCGCGCGACGCGGTGACGAGCCCGGTGCTCGCGTCGCGAATCGCGTCGAACGATTTCCAGCCGATGCCGGTGCGTTGTGTTGTCAGAGTCAGGCCAGACGCGAACGTCCGCGTGTTGACGAAGCTCGTCGAATCGAACGACGCCGAGAGCGTCTCCGTCTTGGGGTTCTCGCGGTCGAAGGGGTCCGGGAGTGTCGGGTCCCGATCCCAGCGGTGAGTCAGCGTTCCATATGCACTGTCCGTGACTCGGGAGTAATTCAGGAAGCCGTTGGTACTGTCGAACGAGTAGTTCGTCGTGACCGTGCAAGGGGCGTTCGTGCAAGGCGCGTCCGTGACGGTCTTCGAGGAGTAGAGCTTCGGCAGCCAGATGGCCGTGCCCAGCGGATCGCACTGGACGGGTGGCGGGCCCGTCGCCGGGCAGACCCACTCCGTGGTGGTCGTGCGCGTCGCGGTTTGGGGATAGATCAGGATCCCGCTGTTGGAAGAGCGAGTCACCGCCGTGTACTCGGATGCCCGGGAGTTGTACCCCGTGAAGTCGTCCTGCCAGCAGGCTGTCGGCACACCGACGTTGCACGAGTCTTTGTCCGAAACGAGAGGGTTCGCGCCATACCAGGTCACCTGCTGATCCGGCCGCAGGGAGGTGACGCCGTCGAAGCTCACGATCTGCGCCTGGTTCTCCATGGCGCCGCAGACCCGGTCCGGCTGCCCGCTGGGCACGGGAAAGCACTGCACGAAAGCGCGCACGGGGGTCCCTCCCGTGTCGCAATTGGCGTAATAGCGGCGCGACACCTCGGCGCCGCTGCTTCCGAAGGGCGTGGCGGAGAAGATGTGCTTCGTCGCGATGGTATTGCCGTTGCCGTCCGGTCTCTTGACGATGACCCTTCTGACGATCCGGTCCGGGCTCACCGGGACGCTCGCGGGAGCATGGGCGGGATCGGCGCTCCCGAACTGGTCGCGCTCGTAGGTCGTCGTCGAGTCGGGCGCCCCGCCCGGGAGATCCGTCTCGGTCCGGCTGACCGCCGCGGGCGAGACGTCGACGAACTGTTGTTTGAGGGCAGCGAGCGTGCAGAAATCGCGGTTCGCTTGCACGGAGGAGGGGGCGCTCGGAGCAGCGCTCCCGAGCGTGCATGGCGTGCCGGCGTCCCTTTCGGGTACACAGGCCTGGCATCCGGGACAGTCGCCGCAGGACTGGGGTGCGAGAGCGGTGCTCGAGGCATACCGGTACACGATCCTGCCCCCAGCCGGAAGCGTCAGCGTCTTCAAGACGCCGTTGAACGTCGTCGTGTCGTAGTCGAACGAGTATTTCTGGCTGGCCTGAGTGATCGAAGCGAGGAATGGGAGGTTGGTCTGGCTCGGACCGCGCGGGACGTCCCGGCCCTTGGGGGGCGGGGCAGCGCTGTCGAAGGGCGAGCGGTAAACCGTTCCGTCCGCTTTGAACGTGAAGCCTGCTGCCAGCCTCCCGCCCCCGGAAACGGGGAACTCGATGCTGTTGAGGACATCGAAGCTCCCCGACGGGGAGTTGTATTTCCCCCAATTGAACGTAATCGTGCGCGCGGGGCTCGACGCGGGGTTCGACAGCTGGATGCTCCGGACTTTCCAGGCGTCCGCGGGGCAGGGCTTCGAAGCACAGTCTGCCGCGTACGTGACTTGAAGGACCTTGTTGCCGAAGCGATCCATGATGGAATCGAGTCCGTACCGGAGCGTCTGGCGCGGGATCACCGGGTCTCGATCCTCGTCGCTGAAGTCGAAGCCGTTGGCCGGCGCCGGAATCTCGTAGAGGTGAGCGAAGTTCAGGACCGTCCCGTCCGACTTCCGGACGACGTACGACCCGTTCGCCTGCGGGTCGAGGCGAAAATCGGCGTCCGCGTCCAGATTCGCGAAGGTGTGGTGAGCGCCGTCCGGAGACTTGTAGAAGTCAACGGGATCCCCCGGCAAGGGCGGGTGCGGCCGGTAAGAGCCGAGCTCGAGTATCCAGCCGGCCCCGAGGGTCGAGAGCCCGCCGACGTGCGCCCGTGCGACAAAGATGTTCGTGCCGGGGCAGTCGGAACTCTGTACCCCGGAGTCGTACTGGAACATGTGCCAGAGCTTCGACGAATAGTGCGCTGCCAAACGCCAGGTGAGTCCGGAGCTCAGCGGGTACTCGGGCCCGAGCGGAACCGTGACATGAACTTCCCCACTGAAGAGGTTCACGTCGTCGACGCGGCCGACGTCGTAAACCTGCTGGCTCTTGAAACCGGGCAGCGTCTCGTCGGGCTGTCCAACGTTGGTTTGTGCGTCGGCCCCAGTCGCGAGAATCCACCCGCAGAGAGAGACGACGACGGCCAGAGCGTTGCGCGAAAACCGGGGTGCCATCTTGAACCTCCGTGGATGCTTTGCGGCCTTGCTGGCCATGGTCGATATTCAGCTTGGAGATGGGAGGGCAGGCCTCTCCCGCTGGCGTCGTGTGCGCACGGTTTCGTCCCCCTTCGGAAAAGTTCACCAGGATTGTGGCGTGGGAGTCGGAAAATCGAGCCCCGTTCGGGGCTCACGCGCGCCGGGCCCGGCGAAACGCCGATCCCGGTCGCTTACTCTCTCCTCAGACCGGCCGGTACCTCGACGCCAGGAGCCCTGTCGCAAGCGACAGGTCGAGGTCCGCGACGAGAAGGCCTTCCTTGCCGTAGGGCTGATGCGCGAGAAGCGTCCCGTCGGGCTTCACGATCGCCGACGTCGTCGCCGAGCCTTCGGCCGCGTAGTTCACCGAGGCGATCCAGACCGTGTTCTCCGCCGCGCGGCACAGGAGCGCCTTCTCGTGGAACGTGTTCTTCGGGTCCGCGAACGTCTGCGGCGCGTAGCCGCCCGGCCCGCCCGGCTCGAGGTGCGGGTGGAAGACGACCTGCGCGCCGTTCCGCGCCGCAAAGCGCACGGTCTCGGGGTAGCGCCAGCCCTCGTGGCAGATCGCGACGCCGAACGTGAGGGCTCCCACCGTGAACACGCGGCGCGAGGTGCCCGGCGTGTACGTCGCGTCCTCGGTCGGATCCAGCTGCACCTTGTCCTGAAAGCCGAGGCGCGAACCGTCGGGCCCGATCACGAGCGCCGTCGCGTACAGCGCCTCCCCTTCGACGCGCTCCGTTCCGAGAATCACGGCGACTTTCGCCTTCGCGGCGGCCGCGGCGACGCGCGTCCACGCGCGCTCGAGGAAGGCGGCGTCGGGCGCCGGGGGCTTCTTGCCGAGCCCGCGATAGCCCGGGACGTAGCACTCCGGGAAGCAGACGACCGTCGCTCCCGCCGCGCCGGCTTGCGCGATGGCGCGCTCGGCGAGGACGACGGACTCCTCGGGCGTGGCCGGGTACCGGAGCGTCGCGAGCGCGAGGCGGACGGCCCTCTCGCTCATGGCAGCGCGAGGAGGTAGTCCGCCATCGCGCCGAGCTCGCCCTCGGGGAGGAACTTGTAGGGCGGCATCTTCGAGCCCTCGACGAACTTCTTGGGCTCCTTGAAGTGGCCGACGAGCCAGGCCTTGTCCCTCTTGCCGAGGAGATGCTGGAGGGCGGGGCCCTTTCGCCCGCCTTCTCCGTAGATCTGGTGGCACTGGCGGCAGTCCTCGCGGTCGATCGCGGCGCCGCCCGCGCGGATGGGCGCGGGCAGGGAAGCGAAGGACTCCCCTTCACCGAGAGAGGCGACGTACGCCAGAAGGGAGGCGAGGTCCTTGTCCGGGTCCTCGCCTCCTTCCTCGGCCGGCCCCGGAGGCCTCTGGGTCTTCTCCTTTAGGTGCGCGGCGAGGAGGTCGCCGGCGAGCGCGTGCGCGCGCGCCGCGAGCGGGAT
>JBAUSZ010000392.1:0-8031 GCA_049581965.1 Thermoanaerobaculia bacterium
CGTCGCGGCCGCGCCCGTCCTCCCGCCCGCCTCTGTCGTGGCGGGCGACGTCGAAGGCGCCGCCGCCGCGAAGGCCGCGCTCTTCGCCGCGGAGGCGTCGGACTGGTTCTGGTGGTTCGGCGACGACCACTCGTCGGCGCACGACGCCGTGTTCGACGAGTTGTTCCGGCGGCACCTCGCGTGCGCGTACCGTGCGGCGGGTCGCCCGGTACCTCTCGAGCTGCTCGAGCCCGTGGACCCCGCGCACGGACCGGCGTTCGAGGCGCCGCTGCGTCCGCTCTGGCCCGCGGTGGACGGCGGGGACGGCACGGGCTGGGACGGCGCCGGCCGCGTGAAGCCCCGCCCCCGGGGCACGATGCACCGAGGCACCCTCGTCGTGAAGGAGATGCTCTTCGGCGCCTCGGCCTCGGGAGACCCGCTCTTCCTCAGGCTCGAGCCCACCGACGCGGCGGGCGCCGCCTCTCTCGCAGGCCACACGCTGCGCGTCGAGCTCGTCGTTCCAGGCACGGACGCTCCCGCCGTCTTCGAGGCGCCCGTCGCGTCCGGGATCGGCAACGTGAACGGCGCGCGGATCGCGCTCGGGAGCGCACTCGAGGCGCGCCTCCCGCTCGGCGTGCCGCATTCGGGCCTGCTCGTCTTCCGCGTGCGCCTCCTCGACGCGAAAGGACGCGTCGCCGAGGCGATCCCCGCGGATGGTTGGCTGCGTTTCCTCCCGCCGGGCCCGGCGTCGTCGGCGGCGAGCATTCTGCGAAAAAGCACCAAGCCGGCGTCCTGAGGCCCGTGCGGCGTACGATGAAAGCATGTGCCGCTTCGCCCTCTACGTGGGACCGGCCATCACGGTCGACTCCCTCACGACCCGCCCCGAGCACTCGATCCTCAAGCAGAGCCTGCACGCCGAGGAGCGCGAGGACCCGACGAGCGGCGACGGGTTCGGGATCGGCTGGTACGCGCCCGAGATCGGCCCCGAGCCGGCGCTCTACCGTTCGGCGGCCCCCGCGTGGAACGATCCGAACCTCCTCCACCTCTCGCGCGTCGCGACGAGCCCGTGCATCCTCGCGCACGTGCGGGCCGCCTCGCCGGGCACGGCCGTGTCCCTCGTCAACTGCCACCCCTTCGCGTCGGGTCCGTTCGCCTTCATGCACAACGGCTCGCTCGGCGGCTTCGCACGCATCCGCAGGCGCCTCGAGGCGGGCCTTTCGGAGGAGACCTACGCCGGGATCCAGGGCACGACGGACTCCGAGCTCGCCTTCGCGCTTTTCCTCGACGCCTATTCGCGCGCGCGAGGCGACGACGCGACCGAGCGCATGGTCGGCGCCCTCACCGAGACCGTCGCGAAGATCGAGTGGACCGCAGACGACGCCGGCGTCACGGAGCCGTCCACGCTGAACTTCGCCGTCACGGACGGGCGGCGCGCCGTCGTCATGCGCTACGCGACACCGCCGACGGTGCCCGCGAGCCTCTGGGGCTGCCACGGCCGCCGGTTCACGTGCGAGGGCGACGTCTGCCGCATGCGCGACCCGGGGAAGGAAGGCGCGGCGACGATCGTGTGCTCCGAGCCGCTCTCGCTCGACGGCGACTGGCAGAAGATCCCCGCGCAGAACATGGTCGTCATCCGGGGCGGCGGGCACGCCGAGCTCCTCCCGATCCCGTTCAACGACATCACGCGCACCGTCGTGGCCTGAGAGGCCGCGGAGCATGGCCAAGGACGGCGTAGAATCGCCGACCCTCATGCGACCGCAAACGACGCTCGTCCTCGTCCTGCACGGACACATCCCCGACGTCCTCGGCCACGGCACGTGGCCGCACGGCGCGAACTGGCTCTACGAGGCGGCCGCCGAGACGTACGTCCCGTTTCTGCGCGCCGTCGAGGGACTCCTCGACGCGGGCGTGCCCGTGAAGGCCACGGTCGGGATGACGCCCGTTCTCTGCGAGCAGCTCGCCGACGCGCGCTTCTCTTCGGGCTTCGCCGCCTACCTCGCGCAGCGCGCCACGGCCGCCCGGAAAGACCGCGACCACCTCGCGTCCCTCGGCGACACCGGGGCGGTCGCCCTCGCCGAGTTCTGGACGAAGTTCTACGACGACGCGCGCTCCTACGTCGCCTCCCGCGGGGGCAGCCTCCTCCCGTCGTTCCGCCGGCTCGCCGAGCGCGGCGCCCTCGAGATGATCGCGTCGGCCGCGACGCACGGATTCCTGCCCCTCCTCCCGAACGATCGTGCGGTCGAACGCCAGCTCGACGTCGGCCTAGCCGCGCACGAGAGGCACTTCGGCCGCCCCGCGCGCGGGATCTGGCTGCCCGAGTGCGCCTACCGTCCCGCGGGGCCGTGGACGTCGCCGGCGGACGGGCACGTCGAGATGCGGCGCGGCCTCGAGGACTTCCTCTCGGCGCGCGGCGTCGGGTACTTCTTCGTCGAGACGCACCTCGTCAAGGGCGGGCGGCACGAGCCGGCGTACGGCGGCGTCGTCGAGAGACCCGAGGGCGGCTCGACGCCCTACCGGCTCCACGTCGTCCGCGCGTCCGACGGCGGTCGCGTCGGCGTCCTCGCGCGAGACCCGCTCTCCTCGCAGCAGGTCTGGTCGGGCAAGGTCGGCTACCCGGGCGACGGCCGGTACCTCGAGTTCCACAAGAAGCGCGCGCCGAGCGGGCACCGTTACTGGCGCGTGACGGACTCGCGCCTCGACCTCGGCGACAAGCTGCCCTACGAGTCCTCCGCGATCGCGGGGGCTCTGGACTCGCACGCGACCCATTTCGTTCACCTGCTCGAGAGCGCGCCCACGCTTCCGGACGGCGAGGGGGCGACCGTCGTCGCGATGTTCGATTTCGAGCTCTTCGGGCACTGGTGGTTCGAGGGCATCGAGTTCCTCGCCACGGTCTTCCGGAAACTCGCGGGCCGCGACGCCGTCGTGCCGCGCACGGCGAGCGAGGCCCTCGCCGCGACGCGCCCCGAGGGGATTCGGATGCCCGCGGGGACGTGGGGCCGCGGCGGCGACTCCCAGGTCTGGTGGAACGACCACACGATCGGGTACTGGCGCGAGGTGGCCGCCACGGAGATGGCGATCGAGAAGTTCGAGAAGCGCCGCGACGCGATCCCGCCGCGTCTTTTCGCGGCACTCGAGCGCCAGGCCCTCCTCCTGCAGTCGAGCGACTGGCCCTTCCTGATCGACAACGAGGTCTCGCGCGACTACGCCGACTCGCGTATCGCCGGCCACGTCCGGGATTTCTGGCGCCTCGCGCAGATGGCCGAGGGCGGGAAGCCGGACGACGCCTTCCTCGACGAGCTGGACGAGAGAGACCGGGTCTTCGCTCCGGAGCTGGAGGGCCCGGCCTGATCAGCTGGCGGTGAGGGTGGGATTCGAACCCACGTTACCCTTTCGGGTAAAACGGTTTTCGAGACCGTCCTGATCAACCACTCCAGCACCTCACCGCGGGTCCGGCCGATCGGAGCCGCGGATTATAGGGGGACGCCCTCCGGAGCGCAGGCTTGGCCCGCGCGCGCCGACGCGCCCCCCGACGGGCGAAAGTGGCCGCTTCGCCCGAAGGTCCGAGACTCCCCGGAGTTGCACCGCGGAGCCCCACTCGAGCAACCAGGCCCGGGCAATATGCCTAGGACGGGTACCGAGGTTCCCTCAGTTACCGCCCCCGACCCTCCAGCACGGCGCGAACGACAAGAGGAGAAAAAAGAGTTCCATGGCCGCCTCCTTAGATGACTTCCACGTCGTCATAAAGCAAGGCGACTGCCACATGCCTGCGAACACGTTCACTTCTCTTCTAAAACACTTCTTTACAAATGTTTAAGCGCAATAATCGGGAGTGAGAAAAACGATTTAGAACAACACGATCAGTAAGAAAACTTGCGTTTTCCGCATCGCTCCGGAGCATTTCCTGTTCCTTTGAAAGTAAGAATTTTGGTTTCAAGCGCTGCCTCGCGTGGAGGGTGTTTCGGACCCGACTTGCGGCACCTTGGGTTTAAAGCCTGCTCACACTCTTCGAACAGGTGCGATTCCGCCCGCTCTCCTTCGCTTCGTAGAGGGCGACGTCCGCCGCCGCGACGAGTGCCAGCGGATCCCCTCCGTCGTCCAGGGGCCGGACCGTCGCCACGCCGACGCTCACGGTGACGTGGCCGGCCGTGGGAGAGGAGGCGTGCTCCAGCCGGCGCTCCTCCACGGCATGCCGGAGTCTCTCGCCGACCTTCATCGCCCCCGCCTCCTCGGTGTTGGGAAGAATCATGGCGAACTCCTCGCCTCCGTACCGCGCGCACAGGTCACTGGGGCGGCTGAGAGATCCGGCGAGGGTCTCCGCGAGCGTCTTCAGGCAATCGTCGCCTCGGAGGTGCCCGTACTTGTCGTTGTACATCTTGAAGTGGTCGACGTCGGCGAGGACGAGAGACAGCGCGCTTCGCTCGCGCACGGCGCGGCGCCATTCCCGACCGAGCACTTCATCGAAATGCCGTCGGTTCGCGACACTCGTCAGCCCGTCGCGAGCGGACAACCGCTCGAGAACCCGGTTGGCCTCCTCGAGCTCCCGGCTCCGTTCCTCGAGTTGATGCGTGCGCTCAGCCACCAGGCCGGTCAGCTCCACTCTGCGCCGATCGAGCTCCCGAACCCGCCTTCGGTACGTCGTGACGCCGGCAAGCCCGACGGCCGCCACGCAGAGCGCGATGAACCAGGGACTCTGGTAGACGTGCGACCGGAGCGTGAACGACAACTCGGCTCCCTCCGGGCTCCAGACTCCGTCGTTGTTGCAGGCCCTCACGCGGAACCGGTAGTGCGCCGGGGGCGTGTGGGTGTAGTAGGCCACGCGGCGCGTTCCGGCGTCGATCCAGTCGGCGTCGAAGCCCTCCAGCCTGTACTGGAACCGCACCTTGGCGGGATCCACGAAGCTGAGAGCCGTGTACTGGATCTCCAGATTCCCCTGTCCAGGCGGCGCGGTCCGGTCCGGCTGCGCCGCGAGCAACTTTCCGTCCACCGAGATCGACTCGACTTCGACCGGGGGAGGGAGGCGGTTCACCTGCAGCTCTCGCGGGTTCACCGCGACTACGCCGCGGACCGTCGGGAACCAGAGCCGCCCGTCGCGCGATTTCCACCCGGCGGGCTGCCCTCCCCCGTTGCACTCGTTGCTCCGCATCCCGTCGCTCTTGCCGAAGGCCCTCGGGGCCAGGCGCCCTCCGCGTCCGTCCATCACGTCGTTCAGCTCGGCCTTGGCGACGCGGAAGACCCCTTTGTTGTTGCTCGCCCAAAGATGGTCCTCGTCGTTCAGAACCTGCGAGACACCCCCGTCGAAGAGCCCCTCGCGCGGCGTGACGGCGGCCAGCTTGCCGTCGCGGAGGCGGGCGAGCCCGTTTTCCGTGCCGATCCACAGGACGCTCGGGGCCTCCTCCAGGATGCAGAACACGACATCGCCGGGCAGCCCGTCCTTCTTCGTGTAGACGGTCCATTCCCCGTTTAGGAGCCGGGACGCTCCGCCACCTTCCGTGCCGACCCAGAGGCTTCCGTCCGAGGCCGGCGTGAGAGCCAGGACGTTTTCCTGCTTCCTGAAGTCGCGCGGCGGCGGGACGCGCTCGATCTTCCCCTCCCTCATTCGCGCCAGGCCGCCGCCCAGGGTGCCGATCCAGAGTCCGCGGCGATCCTCCGCGACGGCCGTCACGCGGTCGCTCGGAATTCCCTGCCGCGCCCCGAATCTGGCGAACCGCCCGTCCTTCAGCCGGTTCAGTCCGCCGCCGTCGGTGCCGATCCACAGGCTGCCGTCGCCCCCCTCTGCGAGCGACAGAACGACGTCGCTGGAAAGGCCCTTGCGGGTCGTGAAGCCCGTGAAAGAACCTCTGGAAAACCGGAACAGGCCGCCGCCGAAGCTGCCGAGCCAGAGAGAGCCCGCTCGGTCCTCGAGGACCGGCAGGAGATTCTCGTCGCGCAGCCCCTCCGGCAGTCCAAAGGGAGTGAAGCTGCCGTCCTTCATCCGGACGAGACCGGCCCCCTGCGTCCCGACCCAGAGATTTCCCTCGCGATCCTCGAGGACGGCGCTGATGACATCGCTCCCGAGGACTCCCTTGCCACCCGCCTCGAAGCCCTCGCCCCTGAGGCGCAGCAGGCCACCGCCACGCGTTCCCACCCAGAGGTTGCCGTTCCGATCGCGGCAGATCGCGGAGTTGCCGATGTTTGCCCACGCTCCGTTCGCGGTCGGAAAGCGCGTGAGCCTCCCGGCCCTGAGCCGACCCAGGCCGCCCCCGCGCGTTCCGATCCAAAGAGTGCCGTCCGGTTCGGGATAGAGACACCGCACGCGATCGTCCGGCAGTCCGTCCTTCGTCGTGAGGATCCGGAGGCCGTCGGAGGCCAGCCGGATCAGGCCGTTTCCGTCCGTGCCGAACCAGAGGGCGCCGTCGGTCTCGCTCATCGCCAGGACGAAGCTCTTCGACAGAAGGCCGCCCCCTTCGCGAGCCGCGACGATCCTCTTCCCCTCGAACTTGCAGGCTCCACTCGCCGTCCCGATCCAGATCCGTCCCTCGCGATCCTCCAGCAGGCTCCAGACGTTCTCGTCCGGAAGGCCCTCGGCCTTCCCGTACGTCGTGAAGACGCCGCCCGCGTACCGAAGAGCGCCGCCGCCGCCCGTCCCGATCCAGAGGGCTCCGTCCCGGCTCTCGAGAAGGCACAGGATCGACTGGCTCTTCATCGCCGGCGTCGTCTGCTTGTCGTAGACGGTGAACCGCACGCCGTCGAAGCGCACCAGCCCTTCCTGGGTGCCGATCCACAGATAACCGTCCCGCGTCTGGTGGATCGCCGTCGCCCAGCTCTCGGGCAGCCCCGAATCCGTGCCCCAGGTCTGGACTTCGTACTGGGTCAGCGCCTTCTTGGGATCGAGCGCGGGCGCTTCCAGCCGGCCCAGGACGAGCGCCACGAGGAGCGCAGCGAGCCGGTACGAGCGCATGGCCATTTGACCGTTCACATTCTGACAGACCGGAAAGGCCAACGGCGCGCGCGAGCGGGGCAGAGTTCGCTACTTGAGGAAGCTCGCCGTGACGTGGAGCTTCGCGGCTTTCGGCCAGTCCACCGTCCTGATCTTCATCGGGAAGCTGATCGTGTCGTTCGTCGCCCCCTTGTCCATCGTGGCGGTCCGGCCTGCATCGCCGACGACGTTTCCGTTCGCGTCGAGGAGGACGGCCCTCAGCCGCACCCGATGGCTCACCCAGTCGGAGTTGGAGTAGCGAAAGCGCACGAGGAGAAACGTGGGGTCTTTCGGCTCGTGCGCCTGAGCGGCCTGCACGAGCTTCTCGTCCGGACCGTTGTGCGTCTCGACGTCGATCAGCGTGCACTTTCCCCACACGAGGCCGAGGGGAATGCGGTTGTCGCGCGGGACGTCGACGTCCTTCTCGAGAAGGGGACCGGCGGCGAAGAGAGCAGAGGATGCGAGGAGGACGAGGGCGGCGGAGCGGAGCGACTTCATCGAGTTGACCCCCCTGGAAGAAACTGGCGGACAGGGTGGGATTCGAACCCACGGTAACCTCTCGGCTACACACGGCTTCCAACCGTGCTCCTTAAACCACTCGGACACCTGTCCGCGAGCGGCGGAGGCCGAGGATCGCCCGAACCGGCCGGGAGGTCAAGGCGAAGACGGAAGCCAGAGAAGGAATCTTCTTAGAAGGGTAAAGAGCGGCGACGCGCGCTCGGCGGCGGCGCGACCCGAGGCGGCGCTCAGAGCCCGAGGAACAAGTCCCCGAGAAACCCGATCACCTTCGTGAGAGAGTTGCCGTCGGTCGTCGCGGGCCCCGGCCCCAAAGCCGCGGCCGCGCGCTTGCGGCTCTCGAGCGCCGCGGCCTCTTCTTCCATTCGCAGAATCTCTCTCTTCCGGACCCTCTCCCATCCGCCCTTCTCGAGGAAGTCCACGATCTTCGTCAGCTCGCCCCGGTCGAGGAAGACGCCGTGCGGCCCGCAGACGTCCACGATGACTCCCGAGCCGCCGCCGAAGTTGGAGCGGTTCATGAGCTTCTTGCATACCGGGCACGGGCGGTAGTGGAAGCCGGGCTCGGGCGCCGCCGCGCCCGG
>JBAUSZ010000393.1:0-4018 GCA_049581965.1 Thermoanaerobaculia bacterium
TTCCACCGCCGACGGCGTCGCGCTCGCGGCGTCCTGGCGACCCGTCGCCGGCGCCGTCAAGGCGCCCGCCGTCCTTCTCCTCCACGACTTCTCGCGCGAGCGGCGCGAGCTCGAGCCCCTCGCGCGGCAGCTCGGCGAGGCGGGTTACGCGACGCTCACGATCGACCTCCGGGCTCACGGCGAGTCCACGAAAAAGAGCGGCGCCACGCTCAAGATCTCTCCCCGGCTCCTGAGCGACCCCACGGGCTTCCCGCGCGACGTCCAGGCCGCGGCGGCGTGGACGAGGGCGCGCGCCTCGAAAACGGCCGCGCTCGGCTTCTCGGTCGGGGGATATCTCGCGATCCTCGCAGCCGCGCGCGGGCAGGTGGACACGGCCGTCGCCATTTCCGTGAACGAGCCGAAGGTCGCCGGCCTCGCAGGTCCTCTCGCGCCCACGCCACGGTCGCTCCTGCTCCTCGCGTGCGAGGCCGACCCCGGGCGCGCCGACTCGGCCAAGAAGCTCGAGGCCGCCGCGCTGGCGCCGAAGCGTGCGCTCGTGCTGAGCGGTGCCGCGCACAACCTCGCGGTCCTGCGCGAGCACCCCGAGGCCGCCAAGGCCGTACTCGACTGGCTCGCCGAGCGCCTCAAGTAAGCTCGGGCCCCGTGAAGACGGTCGTCTTCGACATCGAGACGGTCTCGTTCCCGTGGCTCGAGCTGGATCCTCTCCAGCGCGAGAGACTCACGCGCTATTCAGAAGACCATGAAGATTTTCTGAGAAGAAAAGAGGGCGGAGCCCTCTCTCCCTACACGGGCAAGGTCATCGTGATCGCGATGCTGAACCCGGAGACGGGCAAAGGGATCGTCTGGTACGAGGCCGAAGGCGTGCGCGCTACGAGGACGTCCGAAGACGGATTCTTCGAGTATGTCGGGGGCGACGAACCGACCATGCTCCGCGAGTTCTGGGAAACGGTCACGAAGTTCGATCGCCTCGTCTCCTTCAACGGCCGCTCTTTCGACGCGCCCTTTCTCAGCGTGCGCAGCGCGGTCCACGCTCTTTCGCCTTCCAAGAATCTCCTCGGCTACCGTTACTCGGTTGACACTCACGTCGACTTGATGGAAATCCTGACGTTCCAGGGCGCCGTTTCGCGAGACCAGTGGCCAAACCTCCACTCCTCTTGCGTCGCGTTCGGGATTCCGTCCCCCAAGAGCGCGGAGATGCACGGCTACGCCGTCGGCGACGCGTACCGCGAGGGCCGGCTCGGCGAGATCGCCGACTACTGCCGGCGTGACGTCGAGGCGACGGCCGCTCTCTTCAAGCGCCTCGAGACGACGCTGCTGCCGCTGTTCAGGAAATAGCGGGAGCCGTCCAGGGGAAGATCCAAGCCTCGTCCCGGACGCTCAGTTCGTCGACGACTGTGAGAATCGCGGGTCTCTTGTGTCTCGCGACGCGGGTCGCCAGCCAACTCCCGAGCTCAGCCGCTCGGATCTTCTGGCGCACGACGACCTCGGCGGATGCAGATTCTTCGCCGGACCCTGCGTCCCACCTCGGCGTCACGGCCGCGTCCCGCACGGCGGGGTGCGCTCTCAGCTCGCGCTCCACCTCGGCCGGGGAAACCTGGAACCCGCGTACCTTCACGACGGCCTTGCGCCGCCCGACCACCGTCATTCGGCCTGCGGCGTCCTCGCGAGCGAGGTCCCCGGTGCGCAACCACCCGTCGGGAGTCCTCGCGAGCGCCGTCTTTTCGGGCGCGCCCCGATAGCTCGCGAACACTTGTTCTCCTCGAAGCCAGAGTTCCCCGACGGCTCCGCACGGCACGTCGCGTCCGGACGAGTCGACCACGCGCGTGACGACGCCCGCCACCGGCCGACCGCAGGATTCGACGAGGGCGGCCTGCACCGGGGCATCGACATGCGTCGCGCCGGCTCCCTCGGCCAGGCCGTAGCCCTGAACGACGTCGATCCTGCGACGCGTCGCGCACGCTCGCGCCACGTGGGGAGCAAGCGGCGCTCCGCCGGAGATGAGGAGCCGGAGCGGGCCGACGGCTCCATCGGCGAGGTCCGCCTCCGCAAGCGCCCGGACGATCGTCGGCACGACGTTCGAGACCGTCACGGCCGAGTTCCTCGACGTCTCGGCGAAAGACGCCGCATCGAACCGGGCGGCGGTCACCGCGGTCATCCCGAGGCGGAGGGAAAGAGCCAGCGTAGAGACGAGACCGTAGAGGTCGTATGGCGAAATCGCTGAGAAGACGACGTCGTCTTGGCGCCACGGCGCCACGGCGGCCAAGCCGAGGAGCGCGGCCGAGAGGCTTGCATGCGAGTGGCGAGCAGGCGCGGGCAGGCCGCCCGGACCCACGGACCAGGCAAGGAGGGCGTCGCCGGGCTCGGCGCTGAATGCACGCTCGTAGCTCTCCGGCGGCGCAACGGGGATCGCCGTCAGATCCAGGGTCGGGCCGAACGTGACGACATTCCGGACGCCCGACGTCGTCGCGCACGCGACGGCCGTCTCGGCGAGATTCTCGTCCGTCACGAGAAGGGACGCCTCGCTCGCCCGCAGCTGAGTTGCCATTTCGTGCGGGTGGAAGTACGGATTCACCGGCGCAACGGCTCCCCCGGCCGCGAGGATTCCGAGGACCAGCAGCGGATACTGAGGTGAATTTCGGCCGAGGAGAGCGGCGACGTCGCCGCACTCGAGCCCGAGCCTTCGAAGCCGGCGAACCAATTCCTCGACGGTCGGCGGAATCGACTCGAACGAGATCGAATGCCCGCTCGCGGCGTCGATGAGCGCGGGCTTGCGCCCACGCTTCGGCGCGCCCTCGAGGAGAAGCTCGTGGAAGAGCGCGGTCAGCCAGGCTTCCGGGGCGCGAGTTGCGCCTTCAGGGCAGCCTCGTCCCACTCGGCAATCGTGGAGACGATCTTCCCGTCAACGATCTTCATCTTCGTGAGCCCCGCGGCCTGTACGTGCCGACCCGTTGGCGCGAGGCTATCGAGGATGCCCCGATGCGTTCCCTGCGCCGTCCACCGCACGTGGATCTGGTCGCCGCTCTTTTGGATGGACTGGACATCGATGCGCAGATCCGGAAAGGCGCGGCGGAAACGGTCGAAGAGTTCCTGGCACTGGTGGGCCGTGGCGGGGTGCGACTGAAAGACGTCCCTCGAACCTGCGCTCCAGGCCTGCCCGTAGAAGGTACGGACAATCCTCTCTTCGGCGGCGGAGATCGCGGGTGCACCGGCGGCCGGCCGCGCCCGAATCGCCGCCTTCTCCACGCCGAGGAGGGCCCGGAACGGTGCGACGAGCGTGCTCGCCAGGGCGGTCAGGGCCAACTTCAGGAAGCCACGCCGCTGTTCCATTGCGTCCTCCTCGACCTATTTTCGGCCCACGGTAGAACCACCGCGGTGGCGTGTCAAAGGGCCACGGACGGCGATAGCGGTTTGGCCGCAAGATCCGGGGAGAGAAGGCGCCCCCCCCGCCCCATCTTGGCGGCATGATGATCACCACGATGCCCACCGCTTCCGCCCCCGACCCCCGCGCCGCCTGGAAGGCCGTCGTCGCGCGCGACGCCTCGCAGGACGGCCGTTTCGTCTTCGCCGTCGCAACGACGGGCGTCTACTGCCGCCCGTCCTGTCCGGCCCGCCGCCCGAACCGCGAGAACGTTTCGTTCTTCGCCGGGCCCGGGGAGGCGGAGGCCGCCGGCTTTCGGGCGTGCCTGAGGTGCCAGCCCTCCAGCACGGAGCCGCCGTCGGCCGTACGCGCCGTCCGCCGGGCCGTGGCCTTCCTCGAGACGCACGCCGGCGAGACGGTACCGCTCTCGACGCTTTCGCGGGTCGCGGGGCTCTCGCCTTTCCATCTCCAGCGCACGTTCAAGAAGCTCGTGGGCGTCACCCCGAAGCGCTACGCCGACGCGCAGCGGGCCGACCGCCTCAAGGCGCTCCTCAAGGACGGGACGAGCATCGCCTCCGCGAGCTTCGAGGCCGGCTACGGCTCGAGCAGCCGTGCCTACGCGCAGGCTCCCCGGCGCCTCGGCATGACGCCGGCCCGGTA
>JBAUSZ010000394.1:0-12045 GCA_049581965.1 Thermoanaerobaculia bacterium
GTACGTGCCGGCGGCCGTCGACGAGGCCGCCGCGAGCGTCAGGAGCGCCGTTTCGCCGCGCGAGACGATCCCCGTCGTCGCGTCGTTCATCTTTGAGGGACTGAACGAGGCCGTGAGGCCTCCCGGAAGGCCGGAGACGGAGAGTGTCGCGACCGCGTCGGCGGCACCGGCGGACTGCGCGAGGGCGGCCGTCACGACGACGCTCGAGCCGGGCGCGACGGCGAGGATCGCGGGCCACGCGGAGAGGGAGACGTCGGCGGCCGGGACGGTCGGCGACGGGAGGGCGGCCGAGAGCGCGGAGACGTCGGGCGAGCCGAGGCCGGTCGCCGCGTCGTAGCCCGGCCCCGCGTCGTAGCCCGTGACGCCGGGAACCGAGTTCGTGCCGGACGTCACGTCGCGGAACGGGCCGGTGCCGGCGGACGCGGAGCCGGAGGTTCCGTACTGAGTTGCCCCCAAGGCGTAGAAGAGCGGGTTGAGGTTGCCGAGACGCGAGCCCGCCCGCTGGCCCAGGAGAGCCGCGATTCCCGCGAAGGCGGGGGCCGTCGCCGACGTCCCGTAGACGAGCTGGAGACCGGTCGTGCCCGTCGTGTGACCCTGCGCGATGAAGTACGGCGTGTGACCCGCGGCCGCGAGCGAGACGTCCGGCACGGCCCGGCCCGTCCCCTCCGGGACTCCCCCGACGCCCTGCCACGGCGGCCGGGCGAAGAGGACGCTCAGCCCGCCTCCGGTCGCGGCGAGGCCTGCTCCCGCGCCGCTCTCGTTCCAGGTCGTCTCGGGGATCGGCCCCTTGACGGACTTCTTCGTCACGGGATCGTTCGACGAGTTCCAGTAGGCCGAGGGATTCGCCGTGTCCAGAAACTGCGTCCCGCCCACGCACGTGGCGTACGGGGACGAGCCGAGGCCGTTGACGGAGGGGATCGTGCCGATCGTGGCGCTGAGGCCCTCACACCCGGCCGCGCCGCTGTCGCCGGAAGCGACGAGCGCCGTGATGCCCTGCGCCGCCGCCTGCGCCCAGATGTTCGTGTAGAAGGTCGTGTCCGTGTCGGCGAAGTCCGCCTCGCAGGCGCCGTACGAGAGGGTCATGACATCCGCGAGGTCGTTGCTCACGATGTAGAGGGCCGAAAGGTCGACGCCGTACGAGGGGAGGTTCTCCTTGGAGGCGACGAGGAGAACCTGCGCGGCCGGCGCGACGGCGCCGGACCACTGGAGATCCAGGTTCGACTCGGTGTCGTCTCCCGAGACGATGCCCGGGTCGGGTCCGTTCAGGACGACGACCGGGTCGTTCGCGGGAAGGCCGAAGTACTGCCGAAAGAACCGCGTGTCGTCGAGGTTCACGTTTGTCTGCGCGATGACCGCGATCTTCCGGCCCGCGCCGTTGATCCCGGCCGCCGCAAGCGCGTCGATTCCGTAGATCGCCGTGAAGTCGGCGGGCGCGAGGTCGTGCCGGCCCCCGCCCTCGGTGTAGGTGGGCGCGCGGCGCGCGAGCGGCCGGCGGCGCGGGAAGCTGCTCAGCGAGAGAACGCCGGCGGTGCGCGCGGCGAGGCTCGAGGGCAGGCGGGCCGGGAGAACATTCGCGATACGCACGGCCCCGTCCACGAACACCTCGTGGAACTCCGTCGAGAAGGCCCGTTCGATGTCGGCCGCGCGGCCCGAGAAAAGGAGGGCGGTCCGTCCGCCGGGGACGTCCTCGACCTCGAGTCCGTGCGTCTCGAGGTGCGCCCGGAGCGCGGCGATGTCGGTCTCGGGCGCTCCGAAGCGGTCGGCGAACTGAGCCGGCGTGAGCCAGCGCCGGAAGTCGGGTGAGGCCGGGTCCTGCTGCGCCGCGAGGAGATGAGCGAGTCCGCCGAAATCGCGCAGGGGAAGGACGAGAATCGCCCGGGAAAAGCGCGCGTCGCCGTCGAGACGCCCCGCGTCCACGGCCGCGGCGACCTCCCGCGGCACGGGGGCGACCTCCCGGAACGCTTCGTCGGGCCGCGCGGCCGCGGCGGGTACCGAAGCGAGAAGGCGCGCCGCGAGCGCGGCGGCAAGCAGGCGGTGAAGGCGCAGCGTCATCGGATGTCCCTCCCCTGGGAGTAGTGCTCGGGAGTTGCCCGCCCTGACGGGTCAGGTGGGCGGGGGCGCCTCAGGGCTCGGGCGCCGTCTCCCGAACAGGTCGAGGAAGCGCGCCATTCGCGGAATCGTGAGAACGAAGATGAGGCCGATCGCGACCACGACGACGAGAGCGACGAGCGGCAGGAAGATCGAGACGAGGCTCTGCAGAAACGCAACGATGTCCTCGGCCAGGGACAGTCCCGCGTTCGCGACCCCGGCCGTCAGGGCGGTCGACGTGAGGCGGGTTGCACTCTTCACGAGGTGCGAGACGAGAGCCACCGCGCCGCCCGTACCGCCCGCGACGACGTCGAGCGTTGCCGAGCCCTCCGGCTGGACCGCGGCGATCGCGACGAGCGCACCCACGAGGGGCCGCACGATCGAGTGGAGCAGATGCCAGAAGTGGTCGAGGCCCGGGATCTTGTCCGCGAAGAACTCGAGGAGAAAGAGGATCGCGGCCGCGCCGAGGGCAGGAGTCGAGGCGAGCAGCCGTGCAATCGCTCCCGGATAGTCCTCGGGGAAAAAACGCGCCATCGCGCCGTAAACGAGGAGCACCGCGTAGGAGTTGAGGCCGGCGGCGGCCGAGAGGCCGAGGCCGGTGCCGAAGAGCTGCGGGAGCGCGTTCACTCAGGCCTTCGCATTTATTGCCGAGAGCGCCTGCTGGGCGCGCCGGTTGACGGGGTCGAGCCGGATGATTTCCTTGAGGGCCCTCACGCGCTCGGGCTCGTTGCGCTCCTGGGCGCAGGCATCCGCGAGCTCCCACCAGAGATCGACGCTCTCCGGCATCTTCTTGACCGCCCGCCGCATCGTTTCGGTCGCGTGCTTGACCCACTTCGGGTTCTTCCGCTGGACGCGGGAGAGGAGCACCCAGTACTCCTTCTGTTCGGGATCGAACTCGACCGACTGCCGGACCAGCTCGTAGGCGGGGTAGTAGTCCTCCTCGTCGTAGAGGGTTTTGGCGCGCGAATAGTTCTTCCGCGCGATGTCCTTCTGGACCTCGATGGTGGGGGCGCTCCCCGGGAGTGACACCGTATCGCCCCTCACCTCCAACGTGCGGTCGTACTGGGCGCGGCTCTCCGGCGTCCGGAACACGCGCTCGGCTTCCCGAACGCGGGCGAAGAGCGCCTCGAGCGTGTTCCGTTCCTCTCCGAGGTGCGGTTTGAGGTGGTGGTCGGGATGGAAGATCCTCGCCCGCTCGTGAATGGCCTTCGCGATGGCCTCCGGCGCCGCGTCGGTCTCGACGCCGATCACGTCGTAGAGGCTCGCCCAGTCGAGCCGGCGATACGTGCGCCGGACGACCTCACGCTGCGTCTCGAGCTGCTCGGCGACGCGAGCCGGTGGGGCGGATCCCGCGATTTCCACGTTCAGGAACAGGAGGCCCTCGGGGACACCCGGCTTCTCGAGCACCCGCCCCGGCGCCACGAGGTGGATGAGGCCCGTCGCGGCGAGGCGCGCGAGCACTCGATGGTCGGGATGAATCTGCTCGACGGTCTGCGTTCCGTCGATCCGGCCCAGAACCTCCGCCTCCGACGCGGTCACCGTGAAAGCCTGGTACCGCATGAGGAGGTCCGGCGCGAAAACGGGACGCGCCGCCGGCGAGACCGGGCTGCTGAGCTGGGTGGCGGGTGCCGGCAGCCGGCGCAGGGCCTCGAGGAGGAGCCCGCCCGTCGGCCGGTCGGCCCGCACGGGGAGGTCGGGCAGCGTCTCGAGCGGGGTCACCGTGAAGACTCCGTTCGTCCAGCGAAACGTGTCGAAGAAGAGGCGTTCCGAAAGAGCGCGCACGGCCGCGTCCGCGACGTACCCGGGCACGGCGCCCGACTCCGTGAGGGCCCGCGCGAGGCCGCGCCCGGGATCCGTGAGCGCCTTCTCGAACGCGGAGAGGAGCAGGTTTTCCTCGGCGAGGCCGAACGTCCTGAGGAGACCGCCGACGAGCTGTGCCTCGCGGTTCGAGCTGACCGAGAGGATCTGCCCCCGATCGAACCAGAACGTCCGCTCCTCGCCCTGGTAGGAAACGAGGAGGCTCGCCGTCGCGCGCTCGCGGTAGAGCGTACGGACGATCTCCGAGAACGGAGCACGCTCGAGCGAGCCGCCCGTCATGATCGAGCGGCGGATGTCCGACCGCGAATACGCCATGCCGACCGAAAGTGTAGCAGCGCGAGGGCTTTCCGCCCGCGGATTTCAGCGAGTCCGGGCGCGCCAGCGAGCAACGCGCGCCGCGACGGCCTTCCCGGAAACGGCGGCGATCGCGTCCTCGCTCGCGCCGAGGACCGCGTCGGCACCGCCGAACGCCGCGAGGAGCGTTCTCACGCGCGCCGGGCCGAGTCCGGGCACGGCGAGGAGCGGGCTCTCGAGAGCGCGCTTGCCGCGCGCGCGCCGGTGGGACCTGAGGCCGAAGCGATGCGCCTCGTCGCGCGCGCGCTGGAGGAGCTTGAGACCGGCATTCGTCCGGGCCAGGAGAACGGGCGCCGAGCGGCCCGGCACGAAGACCTCCTCCTCGCGTTTCGCGAGACCCGCGGCGGGCATTTCGATTCCGAGCCGGTCGAGCGCGGCGAGCGCGGCGGAAAGCTGTCCCTTCCCACCGTCGACGAGAAGAAGGTCCGGCAGCGCTCGTCCCTCCTCGGCGGCGTGCGCGTAGCGGCGCGTGACGGCTTCCGAGATCGACGCGAAGTCGTCCACGCCGGGGCGCTCGATCCGGAAGAGGCGGTACTCGCCCTTTTTCGGCTCGCCGTCGAGAAAGACGACGCAGGAGGCATAGGTCGCCTCCCCGTGAAGATGGGAAATGTCGAAGCACTCGATCCGGGCCGGCCTCACGGGCAGCTCGAGGGCTCGAGCGAGCGCGAGCGTCGCCTTCTCGCCTCGCTCTCGGACGCGCCGGAAGCGGCGGAAGTGGTTCTGCCGGGCGTTGTCGCGGGCGATCCGCACACGGTCGAAGGCGGCGCCCCGGCGCGGGGTGCGAATCGTCACGCGCGAGCCGCGGCGCTCCCCGAGCCACGTCTCGAGCGGCTCGAGGGCCTCGTCCGGGAGGTCGACCGGGAGGTGGATCTCCCGCGGCAGGAAGCTCGACGCGACCGCGTCGTAGTACTGCGAGAGGAGCGCGGCCCAGAATTCCTCCGCGTCCGGGTCGCCGATCCCCTCCCAGAAGTACTCCCGCGAATCGAGGACCGTCCCGCCGCGCACGAAGAGAATCGAGACCGCGAGGTTACCGCCGTCGAGGAACTCTCCGAGGACGTCCACGTCCTCGCCGGACACGGACTGGACCCTCTGCTTCTCCGCGAGTTCCTCGACCGTGCGAAGGCAGTCGCGGTACGCCGCGGCCATCTCGAAGCTCTCGGCGTCGGCGGCCGCGCGCATCTTCTCCTCGAGCCGCGGCGTGAGTTCCTCGTTCTTGCCCGAAAGAAACAGGACGACGTCCTGCACGGCTTCGGCGTACGCGGCCGCCGTCGTGAGGCCCGCGACACACGGGCCGAGGCACGCGTGCATGTCGTAGTAGAGGCACGGGCGCGGGAGCGTGCCGTCGATTTCGATGCGGCAGGTGCGGATCTGGAACATCCGCTGGACCATCTTCATCGCGCCGCGACACGTGCGCGCCGGGAGGAACGGTCCGAAGTAGCTGTGGCCGTCCTTGAGGACCTTGCGAGTCACGAACGCCCGTGGCCAGGCCTCCCCCGTCGTCACCTTGATGTAGGGATACGTCTTGTCGTCGCGGAGGAGGACGTTGTAGCGGGGCCGGTTCTTCTTGATGAACGCGTTCTCGAGAGCGAGCGCCTCGCTCTCGGTCCTCGCGACGACCGTATCGATCGAGGCGAACTCGGCGAGGAGGGCCTCGGTCTTGGGGTGCTTCGGCCCCGCGTTGAAGTACGACGCGAGGCGTTTGCGGATCGAGCGCGCCTTCCCGACGTAGAGGATCTTCCCGGCGGGATCTCTGTAGAGGTAGATGCCGGGCTGATCGGGATAGAGGGAGAGGTCCGGAGGGGAGCCCACCGAAGCGATTCTACGGAGCCGCGCAAGCCTCGCTCAGAACACCTTCCCGAGCCGCGAGGCGAGCGTCGAGACCTTGACGTAACCGAAGAAGCGGCCGCTCCCGAGGAGGCCGAGCGCGTCCGGAACCTTCGTCCGCGGGTCGTTCGAGTAGAGCGTCCCGAACGCCTTCCTCGTGAAGGAGTGGAACGCGGCGTCGTACGGGTACCACCACGGCATCGCGCCGGCACTCCCCATGTCCACGCTGACGTGCTTGATGTTCACGAGCTCGTGCAGGCCGAAGGCCGCATGGCTGCGGCCGACACCGGACTTCTTCACGCCGCCCCAGGTGGCGGTGGGTTCGCCGAACGAGAACAGATGATCGTTGATCGTGACGGTTCCCGCGTGGAGCTCCTCGGCGAGACGCCGTGCCGTGCGCCTCGAGCGTGTCCAGCCCGAGGCCGTGAGACCGTACTCCGATTCGTTCGCGAGGCGGATCGCCTCGTCCAGCGTGTCGACGACCATGACGGGCAGGAGCGGGCCGAACGTCTCCTCGCGCATGCAGCGCATCGAGTGGTCGACGTCCGTGAGCACGGTCGGCGGGTACCACCAGCCCTTCGCGCGCGGCCTGTGGCCGCCCGTGAGGACCCTCGCGCCCTTCGCGCGCGCGTCCGCGACGTGCGCCTCGACGAGGGCGCGCTGCGCCTCGGTCGTGAGCGGGCCCATGTCCGTCGTGGGCGAGAGCGGATCGCCGAGCCGGAGCGCCTTCGCCTTCGCGAGGACCTTCGCGATGAACTCCTCGGCGACGTCCTTCACGACGTAGACGCGCTCGACCGAGCCGCAGGCCTGCCCCGCGTTCACGAATGCGCCCCAGACGAGGCCCGACGAGGCGCGGTCGAGGTCCGCGTCCGCCGCGACGACGGCCGGGTCCTTTCCGCCCAGCTCGAGGACGACGCCCGTGAGGTTCTTCGCGGCGCGCTGCATGACGCCGATGCCCGTCTCGACGGCGCCCGTGAAGAGGATCTTCGCGATCCCGGGATGCTCGATGAGGCGGTTGGTGTCCTCGCCGCCCGCGGTCACGACGTTCACGACGCCCGGTGGGAGGCCGGCGCGCCGGCAGAGGTCACCGACCGCGAGGCCCGTGAGGGCCGTCGCCGACGCGGGCTTGAGGACGACGGTGTCGCCCGCCGCGAGGCAGGCCGCGACCTCGACGAATGGGATCCCGAACGGGAAGTTCCAGGGCGTCACGATCGCGACGACGCCGAGCGGCTCAAGGCGGTACGAGCCGGACTTGTGGGCGAAGAGGATCTGGGCGTAGTCGACCGGGCGCTCGGCCAGGATCGCCGCGGCGTGCCGCGAGAGGTACCGGAGCGTGTCCGCCGCGGGGACGACGTCCACGGCACGGGCCTCGCCCACGGGCTTGCCCTGCTCGGTCGCGACGAGCCGCGCGACGTCCTCGTGCGCCTTCCGGACCTCCTCGAGAAGTCGGGCGAGGTGCCGCTGGCGAACGGTCACGGGCGTCTTCGACCACGAGAGGAACGCCTTGCGAGCCGAGGCGACGGCCGCGTCGATCTCGGCGGGCCCGGCGCGGACGACGTCCGCGAAGGGCTCGCCCGTGGCGGGATTGACGGCCTTGAAGGTTCTCCCCGTGTCGACGTCCTGCCCGTCGATGATGGGCTTGCGGGTGAAGGCGCGCTTCCTCACGTCATGGCTCCACGCGTGATCTCCGCCCTCTTCTTCTTCCAGAAGGCGACGAGCCGCTGGACATAGGAGCGAAACGGCGGACACTCGATGTCGAACCGGGCAAGGTCCTTCGTCGCGTGCGCGGCGTCGTAGTGGACGGGGTGGTCGAAATAGTCGAGCGTCTCGCCCGGCATCCCGAGCCATTTCGAGACCTGCGGCGCGAAGAAGGCGAGCTTCGCGAGCGGCAGCGGGACGGGGACGAAGACGAACGACTTGCCGATCGATCTCGCGAGAAGCTCGGCGATCGAGAGCGCCGTCTCGGGCGCGGGATCGGTCAGGTGGTAGGTCTTCCCGACGGCGCCGCTCCACGCCCCGAGCTGCGCGATCGCCTCGAGGACGTAGTCGACGGGAACGAGATTGACCTCGGCGGTGCCGTCCCCGATGCGCAGGAACGCGCCAGGCGACGGGAGGAGACTCATGGCGTTGAGCGCGAAGTACGGGCCGTCGAACTTCGCGGTTTCGCCGGTCCGCGAGTCGCCCACGACGATGCCGGGCCGGTAGATCGCCGACGGGAGTCCGCTCTCTTTCACGGCGACCTCGGCGAGGAACTTCGTCTCCTCGTAGTGGTTCTTGAAGGACTGGCCGACGTCCAGGTCGGTCTCACGAAACGTGCCCACGGCCGAGCCCGAGACGTAGGCCGTCGAGACGTAGTCGAGGCGGCGGAGCTCCTTGGCCCCGGAGAGGAACGCGAGAACGTTCTTCGTGCCCTCGACGTTGATCCGCGTCCCGACGTCCTTCGCGACCGCGAGATCGTAGACCGCCGCGAGGTGGAAGCAGCCCGTCACGCGTTTCGCCAGGCTCCGGGCGGCGGAGGCGCCGAGGCCGAGGCCCGGCACCGTGATGTCGCCGGTGGCGAGGCGGATGCGGCCCTTCGTGTGGGGGTGCGAGGCGGCCAGGGCGGAGACCGTCGCGTCGGCAGCCGGGAGGAACTTCTCCTGGACGAGGCACTCGAACGTGGCTCCGGGACGCAGCTCGAGGAGTCGCGGGATGAGCCGGGCACCGATGAAGCCGGGAAATCCGGTGAACAGGATCGTCCCGCCGGAGGGGTGTTCGGAGGCGGGCTTCCGGGTCCTGCGGGTGGCCATTTGGGAGGAAGTCTACTGCGGTCAGAGCGCGCGAGAGAGCGAAGCATCTCCGAGCAGCCGCTCCCGGAACGCACGGATCCGCCCGAGCATCGCCTCGGGCTGGGCGCACGGCCTCCCGTCGAGTGCGAGGAGCGGCGCCGCCGTCGTCAGGGAGCCGAGGAGGACGCCTCCCGCACGGAGGTCCTCCTCGCCGATGGGAGCCACGGCGGCCCGACCCTCGAAGAAGGCGGCGGCGGTGACGCTCGGGAGGACGCCTTCCGGCGCGAGCACGGGCGTCCCGCCGTTCCACGCGGCGAGGCCCGTCGTCGTGCCCTCGAGGTATCGACCGTCGTGGCCTCGGAAGAGGCCTTCGTCCGCCCCTGCCTTCCTCGCCAGGCGGCCGCCCTGGATGGCCGCAAAGTAGCTCGTGGACTTGACCGCGGGCGTGTCGCGCTGGAGGTCCAGCGGGAGCGAGACGGCGCGCGAGCCGTCGCGGCGGGCCAGCCGGCTCTCGGGGATCGGGATCACGTACGCGTCCAGACGCCACGACGAGGGGGATTCGACGTCCTCTCCGGCCGCGAGCCAGGTGAGACGGAGGCCCGACTGCACCCCGGTCCCCGGCGCGAACGCGTCGACGGCCCTGCGCGCCGCGGCGTCGATCGCCTCGCGCGAAGGCGCGGGCAGATCGAGCCTCAGGAGTCCCCTCAGGAGGCGGTCCAGGTGGGCGTCCCAGAGGACCGCACGGCGGCCGACGAGGAGCGCCGTCTCGAAGAAGCCGAGGCCCCGCTGGACGGCGGGCGAGAGGTACGGGAGCGGTGCGTGATCAGCCACGAGCCGCACCGGTGCGCGACTTCAGGAGGGTCTCCGTCTCGCGCGACTTGGTCAGCGTCTCCTCCCACTCGGCCGCGGCGTCGGAGTCCCACACGATGCCACCCCCCGCGTGATAGTCGACTGTACTCCGGCCCACGAGCGCCGTACGGATCGCCACGTTGAAGACGGCTCTGCCGTCTCCCCGGACGTAGCCGACGGCGCCGGTGTAGGCGCCGCGTGGCACCGGCTCGAGCCGGCGGATGAAGCCGAGAGCCGCGCGCTTCGGGGCGCCCGTGATCGAGCCTCCGGGCAGCGTCGCGTTCAGGACGTCCGAGAGGTGCATCTCCGGAGCGAGCCGCGCCTCCACGGTCGATTCGAGATGGTGCAGGTGCGGGAACGTTCGAAGCGCGGCGAGCGTGGCGGTCGTGACGCCCCCCGGCACGGCGACCCGGCCGAGGTCATTCCGGAGAAGGTCCGTGATCATGACGTTCTCGGCGCGGTCCTTCGCCGAGGCGAGGAGGCGCGTCCGCGCGGCCTCGTCGGCCTCCGGAGTTGCGCCGCGGGCCGCCGTGCCCTTGATCGGCTTCGAGACGGCTCGGCCGGCGCGAAGGTCGACGTCCAGGAACAGCTCCGGCGAATTCGAGACGACGGCCCATCCCTCCCCCTCGAGCGTCGCGGCGCACGGCACCGGATTGCGCGCGAAGAAGTCCCGCGCGAGCGCGAACGGCTCGACGTTTGCGGCGAAGCGCGTGCGGTGCGAGAGGTTGACCTGGTAGACGTCGCCGCGGCCGATGCCGGCCCTGATGGCTTCCACCCGCCTCTCCCAGTCTTCCGAGGAGAGCGAGCGCTGCGCGCCCGCCGTCTCCCCGAAGGTGAGTCGGGCGGAATCAGCGGGTGGCGCCGTTTCGTGTCGAGAGGCGGCGGCGCGGCGGGTGTCGAAGATGAAGAACTCCGCGAAGGGGAGGAATTCATGGGATCGCACGAGCGCCGTCGAGCCTTCGATCCATACTCCTCCCTCGTAGGAGATGAAGCCGGCGGCGAGAAGGTCCGGATCGCCCGAGGAAGCGACGGAATCCAGCGCGCCGAGGACGTCCGACAGCTGCTCCGGCGAATCGGCCCGCAGCGTCTTCTCTTCACCTTCCAGGAAGAGCGGCGTCGCAAGTGCCCAACCATCACCGGCGAAGAGAGCTCTCGCGGCCACGTCGGCTATTCTGCGCGCCATGCCGGACGGGAAGCAGACCGAACCGAGGGGGCCCGCGGTGTCCTGCACGCTCGCCGTGCGTTACGCGGAGACGGACGCCCAGCGCGTCGTCTACCACGGCAACTACGTCGTCTGGTTCGAAGTGGGCCGGACGACGTATTGCGAGCGCGTCGGCTACCCCTACGCCCGGATGGAGGCCGAAGGGATCTTCATCACGGTCGTGGACGTGCGTGCCCGCTACCGCAAGTCGGCCCGCTACGGGGACGTCGTGACGATCCGGACGCGCTGCGTGGAGATGAAGAGCCGCGGCTGCACCTTCCTGTACGACGTTCTCCTGCCGGACGGGAGCGTGGCGGCCGAGGGCGAGACGCGGCACCTCTTCCTCGACGCTGCGGGTCGCCCGCGCACGATCCCGGCGGGTATCGCGGATGCCTTCCGCGCGTTCGCGGGCCCCTCGCTCTGAGGTCAGCCGGTCGGCAGCTTCTTCTTCAGCGCGCGAAGGACGAGCGGGGGCACGAGTCCCGAGACGTCGCCGCCGAGCTGATGGACCTGCTTCACGAGGCGGCTCGAGGTGTAGGAAAGCTCCTCCTTCGGGGTGAGAAAAAGCGTCTCGACCTCGGGCCCGAGCCGCCGGTTCATGAGGGCCATCTGGAACTCGTGCTCGAAGTCGGAGACGACGCGCAGGCCGCGCACGACGATGTGCGCGCGCTCTTTCCGCATGAAATCCACGAGGAGCCCGCGGAAAGACTTCACGACGACCTTCGGCTCGCGGCGAAAGATCGAGCCGATCATCCGGAGGCGCTCCTCCACCGTGAACAGCGGCGATTTCTCGGTGTTGATGAGGACCGCGACGAGAACGCGGTCGAAGATGCGGCAGCCGCGGCGGATGAGATCGACGTGGCCGTTCGTCATGGGGTCGAACGTGCCCGGATAGACGGCGGTCTGCTTCACGGAGACGGCGATTGTACGTCCCGGTCGGCCGCGGCGTCCCCGAGACGGCGCGCCGCGAGGACGAGAAGGAAGAGACCGACCGCGGGCGGCAGGACGCACCACCACGCGCCGGGCAGGAGGTTGCGCGCCTCGGCCAGGGCGCGGCCCCACGAGGCTTCGGGCGGCGGCGCGCCGAGCCCGAGGAAAGAGAGCGCCGCTTCCGTGAGGACGGCCGTGCCGAGGGCGTACGGC
>JBAUSZ010000395.1:0-5238 GCA_049581965.1 Thermoanaerobaculia bacterium
CGCTCGGCCTGCGCGCGCTCCGGCGCAGGCGGTCGCGGCAGGCGTTGGCCGCGATCGCGAAGAGCCACGAGGCGACGGACGCCCGCCCGTCGAACTGCCCGGCCCGTGCGATCACCTTGAGGAAGACGTCCTGCGTGACCTCCTCGGCTTCGGACGGGTCACCCAGCATCCGGCCCGTGAACCTCAGGAGCGGCGTCGACCAGCGCCGGAACAGGCGGGCGGCCCCGGCCTCGTCCCCGCGCCGAACCATCTCCAGCGCCTCGAGATCCGCTTCCTGATCGGGGCTGATCCCGTCCGGCTCCACGCACCCCTCCCGCTCCCTAAGGACAGCGTCCACGCGAGTATGACGGGGGACCGGACGAAAGGTTACGGGACCCGAGGGACCGCGCTCAGCCTTTGCGAAGCGCGAGGCTGCCCTTGTCCGTCTTCAGGCTCACGCGCGGCCCGCCGCCGTTGACGGGTCCGCGGGCGACGAGACCCCGTCGGTGGCTCCTGCGGCCCGTCTCGGCGGGGAACTCCACGTTAAGCGAGCCCCGCCCCGACTCGGCCGACAGCTCGAAGCCCGCCGCGCCCGGCAGGTGCAGAACGATGGAACCCTTGTACGTCTCGGCGTTCACGTCGCCCGCGAGGCGGACGATCCCCGCGTTCACCTCGCCCTTGTACGTCTCGATCCTCAGCCCGCCGGAGAGCCCGGTCACGTCGAGGTGGCCCTTGTACGTGTTCACGTCGAGGTCGGCGGCCAGGTCCTTCACGACGAGGTCGGATTTGTAGTCCTTGATCCGGAGGGCCGCGTCCTTCGGCATGTGGATCGTGTACCGCACGAACGGGCGCGCCGTGCAGCTGCCAAACCAGCTCGTCGCCTCCTCGAGCGCGTCGTAGTCCGACGTGATCGACACGCCGCCGTGGCGCTTCTCGATCACGACGCGGGTCTGGTCCACCCAGCGGGCCATGTCTTTGGGCGAGCCGCAGCTGTCGTCCGCCTCGATCCGGGCCTCGACGGCGACTTCGGCCTTGTCCCACGTCGTCACCTTGACGGTTCCCTTGTAGGTTTCGACCCGGACGCTCTCCCCCGCCTCGAGCGGCAGGGTCTTGGCGACGTCCCGAGACGGGAGCGCGGCGGCGGCGGGCAAGGCGACGGAGGCCAGGACGCAGAGTGCGAGGGGGGCGGCCGAGTGCTGGCGCATGTGTTCCTCTGCAAGAAGAAGACGCAGCCCGCGGCAAAAGGTTCTGGATGCCCGGCAGGCGAAGTCCGAAACGAATGGCCGTTCGTAGAATCCCCCGATGCACGGACCCCTCGCCTGGATCGTCTTCAACGTCTTCGTTCTCGCGATGCTCGCGCTGGACCTGGGCGTCTTCCACCGGAAGGCCCACGCCGTCTCCCTCAAGGAGGCGGGAATCTGGAGCGGGGTGTGGATCGCGCTCGCCCTCGCCTTCGGGGCCGGGCTCTGGTGGTTCGAGGGCAGAGAGCCCGCCCTCCAGTACCTCGCCGGCTACCTGATCGAGAAGTCCCTCAGCGTCGACAACATCTTCGTCATCGCGTTGATCTTCACGTACTTCGCCGTTCCGGCCCTGTATCAGCACCGCGTCCTCTTCTGGGGAATCCTGGGCGCCCTCGTCATGCGCGGCGTCCTCATCGCCGCGGGCTCGTTTCTCCTCGCGAAGTTCCATTTCCTCGTGTGGGTCTTCGGCGCGTTCCTCGTCGTGACGGGAATCAAGATGGCCCTCCACGACAACGCCGAACTCCACCCCGAGAAGAACCCGCTCGTGCGTCTCGCGCGGAAGATCTTCCGCGTCACGGACGACTACGTGGGCCAGAACTTCTTCGTCCGCCGGGACGGTGCCCTCTGGGCGACGCCCCTTTTCCTCGTCCTCCTCGTCGTCGAGAGCATGGACCTCGTCTTCGCAGTGGACTCGGTCCCCGCGATCTTCGCGGTCACGTCGGACCCGTTTCTCGTCTACACGTCGAACGTCTTCGCGATCCTCGGCCTGCGCTCGCTCTACTTCCTTCTCGCCGGCGTCATGGACCGCTTCATCTATCTCAAGCTCGGCCTCTCCGTCATACTCGTCTTCGTGGGACTCAAGATGGCGCTCGTCGAGCTCGTCAAGGTCCCCGTCGGGATTTCGCTGGGCGTCATCGGCCTCGTCCTCGCCGTGGCCGTCGCCGCGTCGCTCATCGCGACGCGGCGCAGCGCCCGAAGGGAGCCGTCCTCGTGACCTCCGCTACCCGCATCGCGACCATCGCCGGCATCGAAATCAAGCTCCACTTCACCTTCGGGCTCGTCTTCGTGATCGGCGCGATCCAGTGGGGGATTCCTCACGGCGCCCGGGGCGCGGCCTTTGGCGTCGCCCTCATGGCGGCGCTCTTCGTCTGCGTCGTCCTTCACGAGCTTGGGCACAGCCTCGTCGCGAAGGCTTTCGGCCTCCCCGTCAAGGAAATCGTCCTCCTGCCAATCGGCGGCGTCGCGCGCATGGAGAAGAACCCCGAGAAGCCGCTGCACGAGCTCCTGATCTCGGTCGCGGGGCCGCTCGTGAACGTCGCGATCGCGGGCGTTCTCTTCGCGGCCGCGCGCCAGTCGCTCGCGGGACTGGACGCCGCCGGCCTCGCCGCGAAGCTGAAGGGCACGCCGTCCGTCGAAACGGCCCTCCTCTGGCTCCTCGCGATGAACGTGATGCTGTTCGCCTTCAACATGCTCCCGGCCTTCCCGATGGACGGCGGCCGCGTCCTGCGCGCCCTCCTCGCGATGTTCGTCGGCTTCGGGGCCGCCACCCGCGTGGCGACCGCCGTCGGTCAGATCCTCGCGGTCGGCCTCGGTCTCTGGGGGCTCCTCGCGGGAAACCTCTTTCTCGCCCTGATCGCCGTCTTCGTCTTTCTCGGCGCCGGGCAGGAACGGGCCGAGGAGCAGGCGCGCGTCGTCCTCGGCACGCTGCGCGTGGGCGACGCCTACAACAAGCACGCGATCACACTCGCGCCGGGCGACACGATCTGGCGGGTCGTCGACTACATTCTCACGAGCTACCAGCCCGACTTCGCCGTCGTGCAGGGCGGGGCCCTCCTCGGCGTCGTCACGCGGGCGGACGTCCTGAAGTCTCTCGCGACGGAGACGCACGACGTGTACGTCGCGGGCGTCATGAAACGGGAGGTCCCGCGCCTCGACGCGGGCGCCCCCCTGAACGAGGCGCGCGTCCTCCTGCAGGAGAAGGGCGAGCGCGTCGCCGCCGTCTACCGCGGGGAGACGTACCTCGGCCTCGTCAGCCAGGAGGACCTCGCCGAGGCGCTCCTCGTCGTCGCGTTCCGGGCCGCCCAGGACGCCCGCCGGCGGGCCGCCGAGGCCTCCTGAGCGTCAGCCCGGAAAGATGAAGCGCCGCTGGCGCGCGGCGGCGAGGAGCTCGCCCCGGAAGTCCGGGTGCGCGATGCCGATGAGAGCCATCGTGCGCTGCCGGATGTTCCGGCCCCAGAGGTCCGCGACGCCGTACTCCGTCACGACGTAGTGGATGTCCCCACGGCTCGTCACGACGCCCGCGCCCTCCTCGAGAACGGCCGTGATGCGGCTGACGGACCCGTCCTTGGCCGTCGACGGGAGCGCGATGATCGGACGTCCGCCCTTGCTGCGCGCCGCGCCGCGGATGAAGTCGACCTGTCCGCCGATTCCCGAGAAGAAGCGCGATCCGATCGAGTCCGCGGCGACCTGGCCCGTGAGGTCCACGGCGAGGGCCGAGTTGATCGCGACCATGTCGTCGTTGCGCGAGATCTGGAAGGGGTCGTTCGTGAAGCTCGACGGGCGCATCTCGATGGCCGGGTTGTCGTTGACCCACGAGTACAGCTCGCGCGAGCCCATCACGAACGACGTGACCGCCTTGCCGGGGAGGAGCTTCTTGCGCCGCCCCGTCACGACGCCGGACTGGATCAGGCGCATCGCGCCGTCGGAGAGCATCTCGGTGTGGATCCCGAGGTCGTTGCGGTCCGCGAGCGCGCTGATGACGGCGTCCGGAATGCGGCCGATCCCCATCTGGAGCGTCGCCCCGTCCGGGATGAGGCTCGCGGAATGGAGCCCGATCTGGCGGCAGACGTCGTCCGGCGCCTCCGAGGCGAGCTCGGGGAGAGGCTCGTCCACCGGGATGAGATGCGCGATGCGGTCCACGTGGACGAACGAGTCACCGAGCGTTCGTGGCATGTTCGGGTTCACTTCGGCGAGGACGAGCGGCGCCGTGTCCACCGCGGCGCGTACGACGTCGACCGAGACGCCCAGGCTCACGTACCCGTGGCGGTCCGGCGGGCTGACCTGGATGAGCGCCGCGTCGATCCCCACCCGGCCCGACGTGATGAGCGTCGGGATCTCGGACAGGAAGACGGGCATGAAATCGGCCCGTCCCTCCTGAACGGCTCCGCGCACGTTGGCCCCGATGAAGAACGCCGTGTGGTGAAAGCGCTGCTCGAGCCCCGGCGCCACGTACGGCGCTTTCCCGAGCGTCAGGATGTGGACGATCTCGTTGCCCCTGAGATGCGTCCCGTGTGCGACGAGCGCCTCGACGAGCCTGTTCGGCTCGCCGGCGCCCGAGCCGATCAGGATGCGGCGGCCGGGAGGGATCGTCCGGATGGCCTCTTCCGCCGTCGAGATCTTCCAGCTGAAGCGTTCTTTCCAGTCGATGTTCATGTGAAACGAATGTAACTCCGGAGTACAAGCTCCGCACCGATGCGTTTGAATCCCCCCCTCCCCCGGGGGGTCAGCGCCTGAGGCCCACGAGGAGGCCATCCAGGGTCGGAAGGCACACCGTGTCGAAGTGTTCGCGCGCTTCTTCGTGGAAACGGCGCATTGCGGCCGCCTCCTCGCCGTCCTCGAGCAGCCGGCCGAAGAGGAAAGCGTTGTCGCCGATCAGAAGTCCGCCCTTGCGGACGTGGCGTGCCGCCCAGCGGCCGTAGCCATCGTAGCTTGATTTGTCGGCGTCCACGAAGACCGCGTCGAAGGGGCCGAACGGTTCGAGCGTCGGGAGGACGTCGAGTCCGGCGCCCTCGAGGACCGTGACCTTCTCCGAGAGGCCGGCCGCCCAGAGGTTCGCGCGCGCGACGCGCGCGTGCCTCGCGTCGAGCTCGATCGTCCAGAGGTGCCCGTCCTCGGGAAGCGCCCGCGCCATGACGAGAGCCGAGTAGCCGGCGAGCGTCCCGACCTCGACGACCTTCCCGGCCCCCGCGAGCCTCAGGAGGAGCGCGACGGCCTTCGCCTCCGCGACCCCGAGCTGGAT